>JAFGSV010000012.1 GCA_016934325.1 Candidatus Aenigmatarchaeota archaeon
ACCTGCTCCTTCAGCGGCAACCAGAACTACACCTCCGCCATAGACCAGGACGACTACATCATAAACAGGGCGACCACCCGCCTCGACCTATACCACAACACAACCCTGTGGACCGCCGCCTACCCCTTCCCCGTCCCCGAGACCGTCGTCACCAACGGCACCATAAACGCCTCCAGCCTGCAGCCCAGCGTCAGCTGCTACTTCAACGGCTCCCCGTCATCCAACCCCAACACCACCACGTACGCCGCCGCTGTATACCTCAATTGGTCATGCTCCTTCGCCGGGGACGAGAACCACACCTCCTCGTCCAGCCAGCAGTGGCTCGACGGATACACGACCGATTCCACCCCTCCAACGATCACGATCACCTACCCCACCAACAAGACCTACTACAACGTGACCTGCTTCAACTTCACCGCTTCCGAACCCACCGACGCATGCTGGTACAACCTCAACTCCGGAGGAAACGCGACCTTCGCCTGCGGCAACGCTACCCCGATCAACACCCTGCCCGACCAGCAGAACAAGCTCGAGGTCTACGCCAACGACTCCTCTAGCAACATAGGAGGCGGCACCGTCTACTACACCACAGACCATACGGCTCCCGACATCGAATTCTTGGACCCGACTCCAGGCAAGTTCAATGTTACTACAGAGAACAACACATACATCAACCTGACTATAACGGAACCGGGGTACTGTCTTCTTGACTGGAATGGCACGAACGAGACCATGACCAACGTGAGCAACATATTCAACGTGAGCAAGACGGACCTATCAAACGGCAACTACTCATACGCTGCTTGGTGCAACGACACCTTGGGAAATTTGAACCATTCAGAGCTTCGCTGGGTTTATATAAATTGGACGGCTCCCGACATCACGGCACCGATGATCTACATCTTATCGCCCCAGAACACGAGCTATCCGACCCAGATCGTTTATTTCAACGTTTCACTGAACGAGACAGGTGATTGGTGCGGATATTCCCTTGACGGAGAAGCCAACGTGACCATGACGGCCAACGCTACTGAAACGGGATTCGGCTCTTTCAACGATAGCATGTCAGAGGGCCAGCACAGCGTGAAGTTCTATTGCAATGACACTGCCGGGAACATGAATTCCACCAGCACGGTGTATCTCTTCATCTCCGAAGTATGGATATCGAGCTGCAGAGCCCTTGGCACTTCGGGAGTGACATACAAGATGAACCAATCCGTCAATACGTCAGGTTCATGTTTCACGATAATCAATAATAACATAACCTTGGATTGCCAGAACAACAAGATAACATACGGAGAAACCCCTTCAGATACCTATGAAGGTGTATACTCTGATTATGACGAAACAATAATAAGAAACTGCACAATAACTGGTGGAAAGCAAGGTATGCGATACGGTATCCTATTATATCAAAATAGCGATAATAATTATATAGAATATATCAATGTGAGCTACAATTCATATGGAATAAGAATTTACGCTTCTGATAACAACACATTAACGAACATTACAGCAACTAATAACGATTATGGAATTTATTTATTGGCATCAAAAAACAACGTGTTTAGAAACAACAATATGAGCGGTAACAGCGTTGCTAATTTTGATTATTATTATTATTTATTTGGCACATCATCAAAAAGCTATTTTAATCAGATAGACACTTCAAACATACTTGACTATTCATACATCCTTTATTATAACTATTCCATTTCGGATTACATCTTCGACCAATCAACAGCACCCAACGCAGGATCTGTTTTTTGTATTGAATGCAATAATATTACCGTAAAGGACCTAAATCTTAGCCATCATAATGGGTATGGTTTGTTTTTCTATAATGTGAATAATTCTCGGATTGATAACGTGACGGCAAATTCAAATTTCAATGGAATAAACATCTCATATTCCAATAATGATACTATCGTTAATACTAGAGCAAATTCAAATGCCAATTCCGGGATCGCATTTATAAAAAGTGAATTTATCAAAGCCGAAAATATTTCGACAACGTCAAATATTAACAACATCGTATTATTTTATTCAGATAATAACATCATCCGAGATTCACGTTCGAATGCATCGTCTTCTTATGATATTCTTATCAGAAGATGGACACCTGCATCAACCAACAACACGTTCTTGAACGTGAGTTATAATGAAACCAAAGAATATGTTCAAAGCGGTTGCGAATTGATCAGAAAATGGTATGTTGATGCCAATATTACCAACGAATCGGGCATTTCTATGCAGGGAATGAATGTGTCATTTTTCAATAAAAACGACACCCTTTCAGACTATGACATAACTCAATCCAACGGATTTACAAAAACATTCGGTCTCGTGGAATACATGGTTTACATAACCGGAAAAGAATACTGGACGAATTACACGATATACGTCAATGATTCCACGGGAACCTATGAAAATTACTCGAATGCCGCAATCAATTTCAGCGACAATATTCAGATCGACGTAGTTATGCAACCCCCAGAGAATATGCCGCCAGACATAGCATTCGTCTCGCCTACGGACATCGACGCCACCGTGACCCGCAACTACACTTACGTCAATGTCACGCTGTCCGAGTCCGGATCGTGCCTGCTTGAATGGAACGGCACAAACGAGACTATGGCAGGATCCGGCACTAACTATTACCAGAACAAGACCAACCTCACCAATGGGAACTACACGTTCTTGGCGCACTGCAACGACACCATTGGAAACCTGAACGTCTCCGATACGCTTTGGGTCTATATCAACTGGACGGCTCCCGACATCACGGCACCGATGATCTACATCTTATCGCCCCAGAACACGAGCTATCCGACCCAGACCGTATTTTTCAATGTTTCCCTTAACGAGGCAGGGGGCTGGTGCGGATATTCCTTGGATGGGGCGGCGAACGTGACAATGGCACCGAATGCCACCAACAGAGGCTTCTGGGCCGTCAACTCGACAATGTCCGAGGGGCAGCATGAAGTAATATTCCACTGCAACGACACGGCAGGGAACATGAACTCGACCGGCTTGACATATTTCTTCATATCTGAAGTCTGGATATCTAGCTGCCAATCTCCGGGAACTCCGGGAGTCAAATACAATCTGAACCAGTCAGTGAATTCAACGGGAACCTGTTTCACGTTAACGGCTGACGACATCATTTTAGATTTCTATGGCAACAGCATAACTGGAGATGGGGGTTCGATAGGCGTCAATTTGAACAATCATGATAATGTGACTGTAAAAAACGGGATGGTATCGAACTATTCCTACGGGATTCACTTTCAGTATGATTCCAATTCAAATTTTATTAATAATATGACGATTTTTGCCAACTCTTATGGGATATTTCTCGAAGAAGGTTACAACAATACGCTGAAGAATAACAACATGAGCAACAACGCAATGGCCAATTTCTATTTCAAATACGATGACACATATCCGCCGGTCTATAACATTATAGATTCCTCAAACATCATCGACAACTCTTACATGCTGTATTTCAATAGCTCCGTTTCCGATTTCGAATACAACCTGGCATCCACCCCATACGCTGGGGCCATCTACTGCCTTTATTGCAATAACATAACCATAAGGGATCTCGACCTTAGCCACAGGAATTCTCACGGCATATTGCTTTTGAACACAACCGGATCGAAGATCCAGAATGTGACATCGAATCACAATTATTATGGAATCGCCCTCAACAGCAGTTCGAATGCCACATTGTTCGATGTCAATGCTAACACCAATGAATACGGCATAGATTTGGCCCATAAATCAGATAACAACGCATTCGTTAATTTAACGGCAAACTCGAATAAAAACGGAATCTCAATAAAAGCATCGTCCAATAACGTCTTTAGGAATATGGTAATGTCGGATATCGATGGTACAAGCGTAAGTATGAGCGCCGGAGTCATGAGCATCAACAATACATTCATCAACTCGACGTACGACAATGAGACTGTCGATTCGAACTCGGAGCTCATCAGAAAGTGGTACATTTCCGTTAACGTATCGAATACGACCAATGACCCCCTGTCGGGCATGAACGTCTCGTTCTATAATTCAAGCTCAGGGCCCGCCGGTAATAACACTACCCAGGCCAATGGATTGACCGAATCGTTCGAGCTCATAGAATACATCAACAAGGGCACTAAGAGCTATTGGACCAATTACACCCTATATGTCAACGATTCCTCGGGAACATACGATAACCACACGGACACGGGAATCAACTTCACCGGAAACATGCAGATCGACGTCGTGATGCAGCCGCATTCCATCGCCCCGCCTGACATCGCATTCGTCGCCCCCACTGACATCGACACCACGGTCGACCGCAACTACACCTATGTCAACGTCACCCTTTCCGAGCCAGGCTCGTGCCTGCTCGAATGGAACGGCACCAACGGGTCTATGTCAGGATCTGGTGTTAATCATTACGAGAACAAGACCAATCTCACCAACGGGAACTACACATACACGGCATGGTGTAATGATACGTCAGGAAACCTCAATAAGTCCGGGATTCGATGGGTCTACACTAACTGGACACTGCCGGATAAAACTAAACCGACAATAACAATAATATCGCCAATAAATACAACTTATCCAAATCGGACGATGAATTTCAGCGTTTGTTTGAACGAATTCGGCGATTGGTGCGGCTTTAGTTTGGACGGCTCAGGCAATATAACCATGACTAAGGCGAACGACACATGTTTCTACTATTTCAACTCCAACATGACCAACCTTTCACACAATGTAATTTTCAGCTGCAATGACACGGCAGGCAATATGAATTCAACCACGCAGACGTATTTCTTCATCAACTCGACAATGAAGATGAACATTGCCACCCCTAATGGAGAGGCCTACGTCAAAGGCCAAACCGTGAATATAAGCACAAATATCCTTGACTCGCTTGGAAACAGCCTTGATGGAGCTTCGGTTACGATAAAGACCAAGCACGACGAACTCCCCGACCAATCATACTTCTGGGACATCTGTACCTCCACCCCACAGGGCACGGGCTGGTACAACTGCAGCCTTCATTCGACTGGGTCCACTTCATCAGGCTATTATGATGTGAGAACGGAGGCGTCAAAAGCAAGTTATAGCAGCACGATAATAACCAAGGACAAGGCTTTCTACATAGGCGTGTCCCCCATCCTTCTGAATCCTTCCGTGAACCCAACAGCCGGAGAATGGTTCGATAAATACGACTTCTTCGTCGAAATAACAGATGGCGACCAGACGAAAAACAACGTCACATTATGGGTCAGCAAGGACAATATAACCTGGAAGAAAGTTGCGACGAAATATAATGTCATTCCGCTTGCTGCGGAATTTGACGTCAACTTCAATGACATCACTTTTACGGTTGATGACAAAGGCGTCAAATATTGCAAGTTCAACACAACCGACTGGCCTTCTCTTTTCACCGATGAAAGCGATATTCTTAATTTCAACTTGAGCATATCCCCGCCATACATATACATAAACAAGCCTGCCAATGCATCAACCAGCAACGACACATTCAACGTCACCTTCAGCGAAACCGTCAACTGGTCAGCCTATGAACTGGATTCAAACGGGACCAATATCACCATTGGGGCAGTTGCAACCTTCCAGAAGGCCTTGGGTGGGCTTTCCGACGGTCCGCATAACATAACGGTGCATGCAAACAATTCCGCGGGAAACATGAACTCAACAATAAGATATTGGACAAGGGATACCGTTCCCCCTGACATCACAAACGTGACAAATGGAACCGTCTACGGGTCACTGGCATATATCGAATGGTTCACAGACGAGCCTGCGAACTCTACGGTGTTCTACGGGACGAACGGCACTTCTGTGACAGTCAACTCGACCAACACAACAGACCTGGCCCAGGATATCGATCACAGCATCTCGCTCTTCTATCTGACAAAGAACACCACCTATTATTACAACGTCACGTCGTGCGACGTCGCCAGCAACTGCAACACGAGCGGCACCCTGAACTTCACCACGCCATACTGCACGGCAACGTGGAGCTACGGCTCTTGGTCATCCTGCTCAGGCGGCCAGCAGACTCGCTCCAAGACCCAGACCAACTACTGCGAATACCCCTGGACGGGCACCGATACCCAGTCATGCGACACGGGAGGAAGCCCCGGCGGGGGCTGGACGCCACCCCCAGCGCAGAACGTGAGCATGAAGCCCGTGCTCGTCCCAGGCGTGGGGATTATCGACAACATAAAGCTGCAGGCGGCTGTCGAGCATGCGCTGGCGAAGGGGAACCTGTCGGAGCCGGCGAAGCAGAACCTGCTGAGGCTCTCGGAGAGCATTAAGCAGGATATCGAGGCGATTAGGGAGATGTTATTCTCGGGCATAAGCACGAAGCTCAGGACTAGGATTAACTACACCGGAAGCATGAAGGTAAGGAACTTCATGGTATATGAGCAAGTCCCGAAGACCTTCGCCAACGATGCGAAGTACGTGACAGTGACGGCTCCCGGGGCGAACATCGCGGTCGTGGAGGAGGACCCGTCCTGGCTGATAACATTTACAGAGGTGAATCCGGGAGACGAGCTCTCGATCACGTACGAGTCCGCGGGCAAGAAGGGATCTTCCATCCCCTGGCAGGTCGAGACCGAGGTTTATGCGGAATCCCTTGAAGAACCCCCCGTGGTCACGCCTCCTCCCGTCCAGACGCTGATATGCACACCTGGCTCGACGGCTTGCATCGGTGACAGGCTGCAGAAGTGCTCATCCGACGGCATGGAGTGGAACACCCAGGAGGTTTGCCAGCACGGATGCAACAAAAACATGCTGAGATGCAACCCCGCGCAGGTGACCGAGCCGCTAAGCCCCGAGTTCGATTACAGGCTGTTCGCGACCGTAGGGATCGTGGTCATCCTCTTCGCTCTGGTGGTCTCTGGTGGTCTCTACCTGCAGTCCATGCACAAGAGATACAGGAAGCACAAGGAAGCTAGGCAAGCCATAAAGAAGCATGAAGCAGAAAGTCGTGTGACCAAAAAAAGCGATGACGAAAAGCGGGTCGAGAAGATAGAGAAAGCCCTGCCAGGCCTTGAGGTGGCCTCCATGAAGATAAAGGAAGTCAGGGAGAGGCTAGAAAGGGAAAGGGCCAAGAGGCCGCCGGCAGAGCAGCCGGCGAAGGAAGTGCCAAAACAGACGGCTGAAAAGGAGAAGCGCCCGAGTGAAAAGAAGCCCAAGGCGGCCGGCAGGACGGCCGCTGACAAGAAGAGGGACCTGATCATGGCCACGGTCGAGGCCGGCAAGGAAAAGGAGCCAGTGCGGAAAGCGCCGGGGAAGCCGGAGGGAATTAAGCAAGAAGCGAAAGAATCCGAGATGCTGCAGAAGATCGAGAGCGGATTCGACAGGATAATGAAGTCTTTGGATGAAGAGAAGAAGGAGATAGAGAGGGACATGGCGGAGGCTGTCAAGAAGAAGGCAAGAAAGGGAGGCTGATCGGTTAAAACTTATAAATAATGAAAACATTTACTTTATAACCCAATAAAGTGGTTTGCTATGAAAGTGACGCTTTCGGTCATCAAGGCCGACATAGGCGGCTTCCCTGGGCATTCCAGCATGCATCCCGCGCTCATGGAGATCGCGAGGCAGGAGCTCGGCAAGCAGAAGGGCAAGCTGCTCATCGATTTCAAGGTTCTTCATTGCGGCGACGACCTCGAGCTTATCATGACCCACACCAAGGGGGTCGACAACAAGTTGATACACAAGCTGGCCTGGGACGTGTTCGTCAAGGGCACGGCCGAGGCGAAGAAGCTCAAGCTGTACGGCGCGGGCCAGGACCTGCTCAAGGACACGTTCTCGGGCAACGTCAAGGGCATGGGGCCCGGGGTAGCCGAGATGGAGTTCGAGGAGAGGAAGTCCGAGCCGGTTATGATATTCATGGCCGACAAGACGGAGCCGGGCGCATGGAACTACGCCCTTTACAAGATGTTCGCTGACCCGTTCAGCACCGCGGGCCTCGTAATAGACCCGAACATGCATGACGGATTCACCTTCGAGGTCCATGACCTGTTCGAGCACAAGAAGGTCCTGCTGAAGTGCCCCGAAGAGATATACGACCTGCTGGCGTTCATCGGCCAGCCTGCGAGATACGTAGTCAAGCACGTCTTCAGGAATTCTGACAAGATGATAGCGGCTTCGACATCGACGCAGAGGCTGAGCCTGCTCGCCGGGAGGTATGTCGGGAAGGACGACCCGGTCATGATAGTGAGGGCGCAGTCCGGCCTTCCCGCCGTCGGGGAGGTGCTCGAGCCGTTCTCATTCCCCTATACCGTGGCGGGATGGATGAGGGGCTCGCACCACGGGCCTTTCATGCCGGTCGGATTCGATCAGGCGACCCCGAGCAGGTTCGACGGTCCACCCAGGGTGATATGCGCCGGCTTCCAGCTCTCGGGGGGAGTGCTTGAGGGACCGTGCGACATGCTCAAGGACGTCTCCTTCGACCGGGCCAGGAAGATGGCAAACGAGATTGCCGATTATCTCAGGAGGCACGGGCCTTTCGAACCACACAGGCTTAGCGCGGACGAGATGGAATACACCACGCTTCCCGGGGTCATTAAGAAATTGGAAAAACGGTTCAGGAAGATCTGACCCTGCCTGCAGTTCATATCCCTTCTAACTCTTTTTTCAGTATTCCGAGGAACTCGTCGCTAAGCTTCTTAATTTTCACCTCATCGACCGCCTCAATGCTGATCCGAATGACAGGGCCCGTGTTGCTTGCCCTGATCAAAGCCCAGCCGTAGTCGAAATCCACCCTCACGCCGTCGATGGTGTTCACATGCTCATATCGCGACGCGAGCTTCTTCTTAAGGCTTTCAATCACCTTGAACTTCAAGTCGTCGGCGCAGTCGACCTTGAGCCTCTTGAAGGGGTAGAGCGGGATCTCGTCGACTATATCCGATAGCCGCTTACCCGTGCCGGAAAGTATCTTGGCCGCGTACAGGCTCACGGCAAGCGCATCATCCACGGGTATAATGCTGGGCACGCAGAAGTGGCCGCTCCTCTCTACGCCGAAGCAGGCGCCATGCTCGAAGACGGCCTGGACCAGGAACGAGTTGCCAACCCTCACCCTGTAGATGTCCCTGCCTTGCTTCTCGGCGATCTCGTCCATGACCTTCAGGCACTCGACGTTGGCGATTATGGGACCTTTCTCTTCCTTGGTCAGCTGCCTGAGTATGAGATAGGACACGGCCTCGGGCCCCATGATCCGTCCCTTGTCATCAAGCAGCTTGAGCCTGTCTCCGTCGCCGTCGAAGACTATCCCCATGTCGCTATGCTTCGACTTGTCAATCAATCTGGACAAGTCGCTCTCGTCGATGTCGGGAGGCCTGTTCGGGAAGTTGCCGTCAACGTCCCCGAAGATGGTTGCGACTTCGAAGCCTGCCTGCTCGAAGAGGTCGGGCGCCACCATGCCGGCGACGCCGTTCCCGCAGTCCATGACGACCCGCAGGGGCCTGTCAGTTCTACCGACCTTTGACAGAACGAACCTCTTGTAATCTTCGATGGGCTCCGCCTTCTCGACCCTGCCGGGCTTCTTTGCATCATGGCTTTTGCCGCCAAGCACGCGATTCCTGACCTTGTAGTTGTCGGGCTCGAAAAGCTCTATGCCGTTGGAATAGGCGAACTTTATGCCGTTCCACTCCTTTCCTAGATGGGAAGCGGTTATATAAGCTGACGGGAGATTCCTTTTCCACGCGAAGAAAAGGTACACGCCCCTGGGCAGCATCCCCACGTCTATCACATCCTTCCCGGACCGGATCACCCCGTCGATGAGGGCCTTCTTGAGGCCCGGGCTGGACTTCCTGCCGTCCATGCCGACCACTACGGCATCCTTGACGAACAGCGAGGCGAAGGCGTTCCCGATCCTTTCCATTATACGCTCGTCGAGGTCTTTGCCATACATGCCGCGGATGTCGTATGCCCTGAATATGTTAGGATTGATATCAGAACCAGCCATAATAACCACTACTCCAACATCTTGACGTGCCGCTTAAGCTTCTTGAACGTGCTACCGACAGGCTCAGGCAGCACCTTCGTCCGCCCGATGATGTCGATGAAGCCGAAATCCCTCTTGAATCTTGGCACGATGTGCACGTGCAGATGTTCGACGGACGCGCCGGCGCAATCGCCGCCCTGGTTGAACCCGGTGTTGAAGCCCATGGGCGACAGCGCCTTGGTCAGCAATAGCTGGCATCTCTTCACCATGATGAACAACCTCGAGAGCTCATTATCGCTCAGGTCCTCCAGCTTCGTCACATGCCTCACTGGACAGACCTGCAGGTGCCCCGTGTTATAGGGGAAGATGTTCATCACGACCATGAACCCCTTGTCCTTGTACAGGACCATGTTCGGGACGTTCTTGCCGCCCTTGGATATCTTGCAGAATATGCAGCCGCTTGGCTTCTTCTTCGTCACCCATTCCATCCTCGATGGCGAGCACAGGTGGTGTTCGTGCATCATCCGAATCCCCCTATGAGGTCGGCGATCACTTCTTCCGGCCTGGCGGATTTCACTATGGCGGAGGCGACCAGGACGCCTGCGGAACCCAGCTCGACGGCCTTCGCCACGTCTTCGCCGCAGTGCACTCCCGCCCCGCAGAGAACCTTCACCTTGGGATTGGCCTTCTTGACGGCTTCGACGGTCTTGGTGATGATTCCCGGATTCGCCTGAGAGACGGAGACATCGCCGCCGATGAGCTCGGGGGGCTCGATCGCTATGTAATCCGGGCCGAATCCCGCTATCTTGCCCGCGACGGATGGGGTCGCCGCGCAGCAGACCGACACCAAGCCAAGCTCTTTGCACTTACCGATGCATGCCTTTACGCTCTTCATGTCTATGCCGTGCTCGCTGTGGTTGATCAGGGTCCCTCTCGCTCCGGCCTCCTTCACCGATTGCGGCAGGATCCAGCCCGTGTGGGAGCCTGGTTCCACGGGGTCGATGTGCTGGGCGAACACGGGAACGGATACCGCCCCGGAGACCCTCTCAATGTCGGCGAACTGCACGGAAAGGACTATGTTGGCTTTGCACTTCTTGGATATCATGTCAGCTTTCTTGGCGATAGAAAGGGCCTTCTTACCGGTCCCCCGCTCGTACGTCTTGAAATTAATCAGCAGCATGGGTTTCATGGCAGCACCTCGTGGTTATACATATTTCTTGTCCGTTCGTGCTTTAAATATGATAAACAGTCCGATTCTTTAGGAGCTAAAGATTGGAAGATAAGGATTTGAAGCACACATTCAGCTCAAAGAGTATCTCCTTCGCCTCGGCCGGTGTTTTGCCCACCTGTCTATTTCTGCACGAACAAAATACAGACAGGTTTAAATAGTATAAAAGTTTAATATTAAACTATGAAGAAAATGATGGTGGTTAAAGTTGATGAAGATGTTTGGGAGACCCTTCATCTGATGAAAATTAGGGGCAGAAAGAAAAGCCTCAATGAAATTGTGAAAGATTTGATTATATGCCACAAAAAACAACCCGAATAAAAACAGTAAAACCAACCAAGAAAGAGCCATCTGCTAAAGAACTTGAACAACTTTATTGGAAGCATGGATTATCGACACGAAAAATTGCAGCTAACTTTGGTGTTTCCCAAAAGCCTGTTTTACGTTTAATGAAAAATTATGAAATTCCACGCAGAGACCGTATTGAAGCTGTGATCAGGGGCTGCCGTAAATATAACAAAAACCCGTTTTCTGGAAATATCAATGAGAAAGCTTACCTTCTTGGACTAGCATTTGCCGATTTACGTGTGAGAAAACATGGATACCAAATAGATATTGGTGTAAGCACAACCCACCCTTCTTTTTCATTTCTCTTCAAAAAATTGTTTAGGAAATATGCTCCTATTCGTGAAAACCCCTATTATAATAAATGGACAAAGCAACACTGTTGGAGATTGGAGGCACAACTCCATCCCTCGTTCGATTTTCTATTAAGCCCAAAGCTGGTCCCAAAATGGATTATAGAAAATGAGGTGGCATTTCTCAACTTTCTGGCTGGTTATTCGGATGGTGAAGGAATTATATCGATTTGTAGAAATTCCAAGAGATGCGTGTCTTTTGTTTTTGCGATATCAAGCGAAGATAGGAACATTTTATTTTCAATTTTTCAAGGCTTGAAGAATCTTGGCTTTCATCCCACCTTCAGAGTGCTCAGATCGGCTGGTGATATGAATGAATTTCGCGGGAAACAACTTGTCTATAAAAAAGACCATTTGATGGTGAGATTAAAAAGAAGAGCTGACGTCCTTAGACTGTTGAAGATATTGCCCATAAGGCATCCGGAAAAAATTAAAAAGAGAAAACTGATGTTTGAACTGGGGGATAGGATTTACATAACAGATGTCATGGATTCTTGGTTAAAATTGAAAGACGAGATAAAAAGTAATGTCAATCGCTATGTTTCCGAGGCAGCTTTTGAGTTACTTGACCGTTGAAATTCTTCTAATAGTGTTGATGCTCTGTCATAGCTGATATTGCCTTCCTCTATCATTTCTTTTGCTATCTTATTTATCATATCACCAGACGCTCCAGCCATGACTGCGAAGTTGGTTGCGTGGAGTTTGAGATGACCTTTCTGTATCCCTTCTGTGGCAAGGGCCCTGAGCGCCGCGAAGTTCTGGGCGAGCCCCACGCTCGCGACGACCTCGGCAAGCTCCTTTGTGCTCTTGGCCCCTATTATCTTCACAGCGATCTTGGCTATCGGGTGGGTCCTGGTCGCCCCGCCGACGAGGCCCAGCGCCAGCGGCAGCTCGATCCTGCCGACGAGGTTCCCCTCCTCATCCTTCTCGTACTTGGTGAGGGGCTCGTACTTCCCGTTCCTGGCGGCGTAAGAATGCGCCCCTGCCTCGATGGCCCGGAAATCGTTAGCGGTGGCGATCACGACGGCGTCTATGCCGTTCATTATCCCCTTGTTGTGCGTCGTGCACCTGTACTGGTCGTTCGCGGCGAGCTCGTACGCGTCCAGTATCCTCTCGATGGTTTCCTCGCCCAGGACATCCTTGTCCCACACCGCTTTCGACCTCGCGAGCCTCCTGTCGGCCAGGTTGGTGATGATCCTCAGCCTGACATTCCCGCCCGTGAGCTCCTCGAGGAAGGGGGCGACCCTCTCGGCCATGGTGTTGACGGCATTCGCTCCCATCGCATCCCGGACGTCGACCACGAGATGGACCACGAGCATCTTGCCCCGCCTTGTGTTAAAATCCTTTATCTCTATGTCCCGAACGCCGCCGCCGAACTTGACGAGGATGGAATCGCACTTGTTGGCCATGTCGAATATCTTCTCCTTGTTCAGCATTATCTTCTTCTTGGACTCGTCGATGTTGTCCACGCCGACGAGCTGTATCTGCCCGATCATAAGGGGGTCGTCGCTGCTTGCCGAGAAGCCGCCCCTGGGCCTGGCCAGCTTCGCGGCATTCGATGCGGCCGCCACGACGCTCGGCTCCTCAAGGACCATGGGGATGAGATAGTCCCTGCCGTTTATCAGGAAGTTGGTGGCGATGCCCAGCGGCAATTCAGTCGTGCCGATGACGTTCTCTATCATCCTGCCGGCAGCATCGATATCGAGAGCCCCCGTCTTCTTCAGGAGACTGGTTTCCTCGCTGGTGAGGTTAGAGAACTCCTTGACGACCTGCAGCTTCTGGGCCGGATTCAGCTTGTGAAAGCCGGTCAGCTTGGACTTCAGCGGCTTGCCGTTACCGTTGACCATATTCTATCTTATCCACCCGCACTGGTTTTTAAATGAATTCGCGGAACAACGTCTATCATCGAAGTGAGCGAGTGAGCGAAGCAATGCGTCAATTAAGCGAGCCATCAATTTTTAAGCGAACCGTCAATATTAGGTCATGCTCGATGAAAAGGGTATATTGAGGAAGCTGCGTGGCCTGAAGGCGAAGACGGTCCTCGTCCAGATGCCCGAAGGACTGAAGGCGAGGGCAGCGGGCATATCGGATCACCTTTCCAGGAACGGGATCAGGAGCGTCATATCCGTCGAGCCATGCTTCGGCGCTTGTGACCTGAGGGACAAGGAGGCGAAGGATCTGGGATGCGACGCCGTCCTGCACATAGGGCACAGCGATTTTGGCCTTAAGACGGCCGTTCCGGTGATATTCGACGAGTATCGCGTCGAATTTGACCCCGTCATCCCCCTGAAGAGGGGCATCAGGAAGCTGCATCCGTTCAGGGCGATAGGGCTGGTTACGACCGTGCAGCATGTCGGTTCATTGGGGAAGGCGGTGGAATATCTTCGAGCGCAGGGCCATGACGTTCTGACGGGGAAATCCAAGAAGCTAAAGGATGGGCAGGTACTCGGGTGCGATTTCTCGTCTGCCGAATCGATAGCAAGCAAAGTCGACTGCTTCCTTTACATGGGCACCGGCAGGTTCCACCCGCTGGGGCTGCTCGAAAGGGTCGATAAGCCGGTGTTCTCCCTTGACATCGAAAGCGGCGAGCTGCATGACATGACGGGGGAGAGGGACAGGCTGCTTGTGAGAAAGCGGATGAGGATAGAGAAGGCGAGGGGGCTGAACAGGTTCGCGGTCTTCATCAGCACCAAGCAGGGCCAGATGAGCAGGGACAGTGCTTTCCGGATAAGGGAATCGCTGTCCAGCATAGGCAAGGACGCCTTCATAATCAGCGCCGATACGCTGACGCCTCAGAAGATAATGGGGATGGGAATCGAGGTCCTGGTGAACACCGCCTGCCCGCGCATCTATGACGACCAGAAATCGTTCGGGATCGTCATATTGAACCCCGATGACATCGATTCGCTGTGATGCGTGATGCAAGCCTGGGGTCAGGCAAGCCGGGCAATTGATTCAGCCGATGTACGACGTGCCCGTGGCCTCGGTCTCTTCCTTCGCCTTCTTCCCCGATTTCATCCTCTTCTCGAAGAGGCGGACGTGCTCCGTCATCCATTTGGCGACCGAGGCGAACTGGCTTGGCGACATGTGCACCTCGACCTGCAGCTCGCGGTTTATCTTCTCCAGCTCCATGGCTCCCTTGGGCTCGCTCTTGATCTTGGGCATTATCCTGTCAAGGAAGAAGATGATCCTGCCGTCGTGCGGATCAAGGCCGCCGAACACCCCGCTCGCGTAGACGGCCCTGTAATCCTGGCTTTGCGATATCTCTAACCTCGCTCCCTTACCTCTCTTCTCTTTCTTCGCCTTTTTTATGCTCATCCTTATCCTTTCGTTTCTCTATCATTATTACTTTCTCCACACGCTTGGTCTTCCCCTTCGAGAACGGCTTCGTGATGAATTCGGCGATCTTGCCTATGCTCACCAATATATGATACACGAAGAATATCTCGAGCCCCGTCATCGCGAACCACAGAACGTTCGACAGCGTTATGGGTATGCTCATCCCGAGGAACGCGTTGGCGAAGAAGGGGAAGGCCGCGGAGATCGCGGCGACTATCGCCGCCCTCACGAACAGCTTGACGACCTTGTACGCCACTATGATGAACAGGAAGAAGAGGATGAAGAAGATCCATAGGTTCGGCTGCTGCATCATGCCCTGCAGCCCGCCCAGAATGGAATCCAGCATATTTTATCTTTATTATGCAAATATAAATGATGAAAGAGGTACCGGTTGAGCAGCGCCTTCAGAAAGAGATCGAGAAGTGGTCCGGCAGGATGGGCAGGAAGCTGGAGGTGACGAAGGCGGGGAACCCAAGGGGCGAGGAATTCCTCGAGAACATACGGGCCTACGCCAAGGATTCCGCCCATTTCCGCGATGAAGGGGACCTGGTCAGATCCTTCGAGGCCGTCGTATGGGCCTGGGCCTGGCTGGAGATCGGCCTGCAGCTCAATCTGCTGCGTGAACCACCGCGGGAATAACAGTTTTTAATCTTGGCTGCGAATTAATCATCATGCCCTTCTGGGGAAAGGTCACTGGAGAGAGGGAGGTCGTATCGGGCTTCCTGCCGGGAACCCTGATGACGGGCGGGCTGGCACTGTGGATCATGCCCGACTTCTGGCTTTCGCTGGCGGGCCCGGCGCTGATAATCGTTGGCTTGCTGTCGCTATTGGACGATGTGTTTCCCTATGGGAGGCAGCCTTACCTCATGAGCGAGCTGGGTGGCTTCTTCGCCGGGTTCATCGTGGCCGCAATATCGTCCATATTCGTCGCAGGTACCATCCTGTGGCTGTTGGCTGTCGTTTTCGTCATCACGATAATAAAGATGTCCCTGAGGGTCGCGAAGAAGATTCTATGAATTCCGGCGATTCTATGAATTCCGGCCAAAGCATTTAAAACTGAAATGCATTAATTGTTTATGCCAGGTCCACAAAGGATGCCCGCGAAGGAAAGGAAGATATCGGACATCGGCGGGGACGACACGAGGGTGAGCATAATCGGCACCGTGGTCGGCCTGAACGACAACATGATGGCCGTCGATGACGGGACCGGGAAGATCGACGTGTCGTTCGAGGAGAGGCCCCGGGCGAAGACCGGCCAGCTGGTGAGGGTGTTCGGCAGGATAATCGCGCTTGAAGGCGGCTATGAGCTGCAGGGAGAAGTATGCCAGGACTTCGCCAACGCCGACCTGGGGCTGTGGAGGAGGGTCAGCGAGTTGTGGGAGGAATCGCTGAACCGTTTGTGATTCAAGGTCATGTTCAGGAGGTGTGATATATGTTCAGGATGGTGCTAAGCAACACGGATGTCATAAAGAACAGCATACCCATCATAGCCGAGATTATCGACGAGGGCACATTCAAGATTAACCAGAACGGGCTGTCGTTGCTCTCCCCGGACAGGACGATGGTCTCCGTTGTGGATTTCAACGTGCCGAGCGCGGCATTCGAGGAGTTCAAGGTGGAAGGCGATGTCGAGCTGGGCATGAACCTGGCTTCGCTCGTCGATGTCATAAAGAGGATCAAGGGGAGCGACAAGGTAATCATACAGTCGGGCAAGGAGAACAGGGTCAACATAAACATTGAAGGAAACGGCAAGAGGAGATTCGAGCTGAGCCTGCTCGACATCAAGACCGAGAAGCCGCCGATCGACCAGCTCAAATTCACGGGAAAGGTGGAGATGAAGTCGGAGATACTGGAGGAGGGCATAGCAGACGCGGATATCGTGGCCGATTCCGTGGTCCTGCAGGCGTCACCGGGCCTTTTCAGGATGTCGACGAAGGGGGACATATCGAGCGTGGAGCTGGAGATGAAGAAGGGGGAGGAAGGCCTGCACAGCATCGAGGCCGAGGGAAATATCAGGGCAAGATACCCCCTGGAATACCTGAAGAAGATGATAAAGGCCGCGAAGCTGGCGAAGAAGACCACCCTCGAGTTCGGGTCCGATTACCCCATGAGGCTGGGATTCGTCGACGTGGACAAGGTCAGCCTGAAATTCATCCTTGCGCCGAGGGTGGAAGATTAGAGCCATTGATCCGATCCGGAAAAATGTTTTTTTCTGTGTCTGATCGCAGACACCGGCTTGCGAAAAAACGGATTATGATGATATCCTTGGGAACCTGAAGAAATCGGTAGCAATATCAATTTTTACATTACATTTCGAGTGGCGAGTGTAACGTATATATAGGGTAGAAAACAATTATATAATAACTGTTACACTACAGCGGGTTCTATGGCGTACAAAAGGTACATCAGGAAAAACGGGAAGGTTTACGGCCCATACATATACAAGAGTATAAGGGACGAGAACGGGAACGTCAGGAACATATACGTCAAGAAGGCGAACAAGGCACAGGCCAGGAACATAGGATTTACATTACAGAAGATAGCGAAGGACAACTTGGTAATAGTATTGGCGATACTGTTGGTGTCTGGCTCGGCCTTCTTCCTCATGCAGCCGACAGGGATGATAATCAAGGAAGAGTTGACGATAAACACCCTGGCAATGAAATGGGCAGTAAACGAGTCCGCCGAAAGAACGATAACTCTGTCAGGTCCTCCGAAATCAATCTCAGCATCCGGAGTCATCTTAGGAAACGGCTCCGTGAGGATTTTCGCCGTGAAGAACGGTGACAGATACCTGGTCTATGAAAGAACCCCTATCGCCGTGGGTTCCCCTTTTACGGGAATGGCCATTGCGGATAGAGATATTGGGGAGCAACCAGACGAGCAAGCTGGTGCTGAAGAGTCGCAGACCCCCGAAGAGCCCCCGACGACACCCGAGGCTAGAGAGCTCACTGAGACGGCCACCGAAGATGCAGGGAAAAAAGAAGAGCCAACGAGAGAGCCTTCGCTCGAGGTGACACCATCACAAGAAGATCAGACTGATGCCGAGGCTCAGACAAGTCCAGCCGAAGAGTTCCCCAGCGAATCGCCTACACCACCGGAAGATGAGCTAAATTCACAACATCCGGAAGAAACGCCAATCGATGAGGGATTGAAGCAGCCCGAGCAGGAACCCCTGCTAAAACGCCCCGAGCCTTTCCATGAAGAGAACTTGACTGGGGGACCAGAGGAACCTGCTGGCATGATACCAAAAGTGACAGTCCCTCGACCGGATGAAAACGCCACGATGCCTGAAGGCGATATAACAGTGCCTAACACAAACGAGACGAGGAACGTCACAGAATCGCCAGTAAACATAACCATCCCGCCCGAAAACATAACAAACGCAACCATGCCAGAAGACAACGTTACGAACATTTCGGAGCCTCCAGCCAACATAACCTTGCCCGAAGAAAACATCACGGAAGAGAATATCACGAAAATCACAAACTTGACTGAGCCGATTCCCCCGGCACCGACAGCCTATACAGTGACTTTCACGGACGTGTGCGTGGAGACATGCACGGTTGCGGGTTTCAACGAGACATTCACCTTGATTGTCGAGGTCGAGCCCGGTGCGCAGCTGTTCATCGAGTCCGTGACATACGCTGTCGCCGTCCCGATCGAAATCAACGAACCCCCCGAGCTGATAGCAAACATCCCCGACATCAGGCTCTACGAGAATGGCACCACGAAGATCGACCTCGCCTCCTACTTCAGCGACCCCGACGGAGACGAGCTAGACTATTTCGCCATCCAGCCCTACAATATTACTATATTGACATACGGCTCAAAGGCAGACATAATCCCCGATTCGGGCTTCACGGGCACGGCGAGCACATTCTTCTATGCAGACGACGGCATCAACGCGACCCCATCAAACCTCGTCGAAATCACGGTGGCCGAGAACGTGACCACACCGCAGCTCCAGTTCAACGCCACCAACGTTACCATCGAGCAGACCATACAGTCCGAAGCCGTCGTTGGTCGTCCCGTAATGTGGACAAGGCACATAACCCTGCCAAACTTCACGGCCAACCTCAGCGTAACCCTGCCCAGGGACGCCGACAACATCACGGTCACCAGAACGGAGAACCAGACCGCCCGGATTGTCCCGGCAGATAACATGACCGTTAAGGCGTCCAAGGTCATATCTGTCGGGGACGGGGAATATGAGGAGGAAATCCAGAAAAAGGAAGAGGAAATCAAGGTAGTCATGTTTGAGAAGGAAGGCGAGCCGGCGAAGCCAAGGTACGTCAGGCCTTCCAGGCTTGTCGTCGATTCATCCCTGAACGAGACGGGGCTCACCATAGAGGAGCCGGTCATCGAGCTCGAGTTGACCTACTATACGGACCCGCCCACAAAGACCGAGCAGAACGTATCCAACATCACCAAGCAGATAGTCGTCTCCAGCGAGACCGGCTACACGGATATAAAGGCCTCCTCCACCCTCCCAACCGAGTCCCCAAGTACATGGGTCCACCTCTTCTGGCTCGTGAACGGCACCAAGACCGAGGTCCCCTTCAACCTGACAGACACCAACAATAACACCCTTCCCGACTTGATCGAATGGACAGTCCCCCATACCAGCAACCAGACCTACGAGATAGAGATAATACCCGTAATCAAGGCCCTGCACCTCGACCAAGACAAGGCCCTCATAGACGACGTCTACGAGCCCGTCCGGGAGCAGGACGACGTCTGGACGTACCCGATACCCGACGGCAACTACCTCAGGGTAACCTTCGAGCAGGAACTAGACAGCACGAAGGACATAACCATATACGCGAGGGCGAACCGGACCAGCGAGATCGAGGTCTATACACTAAATGGCACCTACGTGACCGCTTTCACCGGCATCCAGCAGGAGGCTTGGCATCAGGTCCTGCTAACCAACCTTTCGGCGAACGAAAGCCATGACACCTTCTACCTCAGGATACTCGGCTACGTGGAGTTCGACTACATAGTCGACCCGCTCATAACCGAGGAGCAGGTGGCGACCGATGCCAACTTCATCGACGTCGTGGCAGAGACGGGCGATATGCATTATTCGCACCTTAACATCTCGGACACGCCGCCATATGACAACCTCGTCGCATATTGGAGCTTCGACGGCGACAAGGAGAATTCGCTGGGCTTCACGGCATACGACTTAACGGAGTATGACAACGACGGCGTGGGAAAAAACGACGCTTTCGTCTCTTCGACCACGTATTTCGGCAGCCCATGCGTGTTCGGTGACTGTGCCCAGTTCGATGGCGCTGATGACTTTATCAATGTCAGCAATCCCTCACCACTGAATGACATGCCCAATTTTTCGGCCTCTGTCTGGTTCAAGTTCCTCAATGGGACCGACGGAGCTGTAGGTTCCTCCAGTAATCAGATGTATATGTATTTCTTCAACAAAGTGGGTGGGATAGGACGAAATGGCGGATGGCAATTCTATGTTTGGGTGGATGCCATAACCAGTAGTAATTGGCATTACCTTAAAGCGATTGTAGATTATGACACGCAGGATGCGGTGTCTCAGCAAGCAATTGGCACCACCATGTATCGAGATACGTGGTATATGGGGACCATCTCATTCAACGGGACATGGATCAGCATGTATCTGGATGGGCAGGAGATAAATTATCATCTAACAAACTCAAAATCGGCTCAGGGGACGAGGTATAGCGATTCTGACAACTCCTTGCTCATCGGCAATGAGGCCGTTCTCAATCGTGACATGAATGGCTCTCTGGACGAAATGATGATCTTCAACACCACCCTGACCGATGCACAGGTACTGGCGCTCTACCATAACCAGAGCTCCAGGTTCAAGACGACGGGCAAGCAGCAGTTCGACAACCAGACCTACCTCAACATATCCTCAGGCAACAACAAGGTCAATGTGACTACCTACTTCGAGAGCGGCTGGGACAGCACGGTGAACCTCTCGGTCGGCTACTACGACGGCAGCTGGAGTAGCACGGACCCCCAGACCCTGACGTCAGGCGTGAACAGCACCTTCGACATCTCCGCCTCGGCGACAAACCTCACATTGAACTACACGCTGATCGCCGGCAACTCGACGTCGAACCCCTTCTACACACCCATCATGTGGAACGTAAGCTTCCATGCCTACGGCGAGGCAACAACAGGACCCCAGATAACGCTCTATGCGCCCGAGAACACCACCTACAACTCGATGTTCATAGACCTGAACGTCTCCTCTTCAGACACCGTGGACAAGTGGTGGTATCAGTACGACGGCAACGGCACCAACATCACCTTCACACCCAACACGACCTTCGGCGCCGGAGGCGGGGACGGGGCAAGGCACATCGTGGTATGGGCCAACGATTCGGGGGGGGTCGAGAGCACCGCTGGCGAAAACTTCACTGTCGACACCACCCCGCCGAACGTGTTCCTCGTGGCCCCCGCCAACAACACCGTCAACGACACGGACCTGACCCCGGACTTCGTCTTCAACACGACCGACAACAGGACCGGAACCATGGACTGCTTCCTTTGGATGGACAACGGGACCGTGTATGCGTACGGAAGGAACAGCGCCACCGCGAACGCGACCAGCACCAAGCTCGCCGCGAACGTGACCCTCACAGTCGGCAACTACTGGTGGTGGGTCAACTGCTCTGATGCAGCGGGGAACATGAACACGTCGGTGAAAAGGAACATGAGCGTACGGAACGATCCCCCCTCGGTGTTCCTCGTGGCCCCCGCCAACAACACGCTGAACACGACGGACTCGACCCCCGACTTCGTTTTCAACGTGACGGACGCCATGTCCGCCACCCTCGACTGCTTCCTGTGGCTCGACAACGGGACGGTCGCGGCCTACGGTCGGAACAGCGCCACCCCGAAGGACACCGCCACCAAGATCGATGCAAACACCACGCTCGAAAACGAGGACTACTGGTGGTGGATAAACTGCTCGGACGGCCCGAACTCGAACGTATCGGAGACGAGGAACATAAGCATACGGGACATGGGCGTCCCCCAGCTCACGATAGCCAATCCCGAGAACAACACCTACTACACAAATGTGATCGAGTTCGAGATCGTCGGCGACGAGGCACTGAGCTTCTGCCTGTTCACCCTCAGCGACTGGGCGGTCAACTACACCATGGCACAGTCGGACGCCACGCATTTCACCTACACGAACGAGAGCATGAACTACAAGGTCCACACGGCCGAGTTCTGGTGCAACGACACCAGCAACAACGTGAACAGCACCGAGAATGTCACCTTCACATTGGAGTTCAGCATCGTGAACAACTGGAACTGCAGCTCTGCCAACGATTTCGACACTGTAAATTGCTGGACCCGCAACTCCGTCCCGGTCGCGGGGGAGACCGTCATCTTCAATGGGTCCGGCACGGGGGACTGCAACGTGACCAACAACACCATGCCCCAGAACATCACGGTTTTCAGGGTGGACCCGGGCTACACCGGCACGATATCCTTCCATCCGCTGTTCGCAAAGGGCGACTGGACGGGAAACAACGACGGCACCCAGCTATGGAACGTCACCAGCGACATCAACATAAGCGGTGGTACCGGCTCCAAGATGCTCATATGGGGGGACGTCAGGCACATCGACTTCAGGGGAAAGGTCGGCAACATAACGGACGAAGGCCACGGCCAGGAGTGGAGGAGCCTGACAGGGGACATCACGATAGGCCCCTCTACCATCCTGCTGGGGACCGATATGGGATTTCAATGTCTAGAGGGGCCGGGCGCTGAGAGTCTGAACTCGGGAGCACATGGCGGATGGAATGGCGCATCATATGGAGCCAAAGTGTATGGGAACGCCTCGGCCCCGACCAGCCTGGGAAGCGGCAGCGGGTACTCTTGTGCCAGCGGCAGCGGTTATAAAGGGGCTTCGGCCATCAAACTGCATGCAGACGCTGGTGACATCACGGTGAACGGCGGCATCGACATGGCCGGTTCCAGTGGCGCATTTCTGTATCCAAGGGGCGCGGGCGGATCAATCTGGCTGCTTGGTGACGTCATAACGGGAGCGGGATGGCTGAACGCCAGCGGGGGCGGTAACACCAACGACGATGGTGCCGGGGGCGGAAGGATGCGGCTGGAATACGGGAGCTCCATGAGCTTGACGGGAGTTATTAAGGTGAGCGGGGGGAGGGGATCACAAAAATCTAATTATGGATGCAGCGGAACCCTGACCTTCACCAACAACACATGGCTAGGAGACTGGACACTCACAGGGAACATAGGCCTGCTCGGGGGTGACTTTGGCGACGGCGAGACGATCAACGTACTGGGTGATTTCAATACAAACGGCTTCAACATCACCATCTATGGGGACTGCTTCGGCAACAACGGGAATTACAAGCACTCCATATGCTTCAACACGACAGATGAGGGAAAGGGCGTATGGATAAACGCTTCGGGGAACATCACAATAGACGCTGTTACTGAGGTAATTGGTTATAAAGGCGGGTTCCCTACCCTGGTCGGGCCCGGTGCCCATCTTAACCATGGGGCAAACCATGGCGGAATAGGCGGTGGAAATACGAGGCCGCTTTACGGGAGCTTCATGCAGCCGAGAAGCCTGGGGAGCGGAGGAGGAACCGCCACCACAGGTGTGCTAGGAGGCTCTGCGCTGAAGCTGCAATCCGATTCGGGAACCGTAAGGGTGGACGGGAGTATCGATATGTACGCAATCGGCGGCAGCCCCTATGCCAGGGGAGCGGGTGGCTCCATATGGCTCAGCGGGCACAACATAACGGGGACAGGCGTTCTGAACACGTCCGTGGGGAAGAGCACCAATGATGACGGCGGCGGGGGAGGCAGGATAGCACTGACAGGCGATATCGTTGAATTCAACGGGACAATCCTAAATATGGGCGGCGGGGGCTCAGGTGTTGATGGCTCCGGAGGCACGGTCTTCATCAACTCATCGGTATCGACGATAACCTCGATGACCATCCTGGCGACCGGCTATGACGGCGGGGTCATAATGTTCAACGACTCATTGCTGAAATTGTCGGGGACGTACTATGCGACAGGGACCAATTCCGACGGGGACATATACGTCAACTTCACGAAGTGTACGTCCAGGTTCACCGGGACCTTCGACCCGGCCTACATATACAACGGGCCCGACCTTTGCGCAGGGATAAACGTATGGAACTGCACCGCCAACTACAGGTTCGACAACGCCAGCTGCTGGACGGCGAGCGCAGTCCCGGTCCATGGAGACGAGGTGTTCTTCAACGCGACCGGTAATGGTGATTGCAACATAACGAACAACACCATGCCCCAGAACCTGACCTCATTCACTGTCGAGCAGGGATACACCGGCACCATTGACTTCCAACCGCTTTTCGCCAAGGGCGACTGGACCGGAAACGGCGACGGCACCCAGCTATGGAACGTCACCTATGACATCAACGTAAGCGGGGGCTCGGGATCGTCATTGAAGACATGGGGGGACTACCTGCACAACCTGTTCTTCCCCGCCGCTACTGGTAACATAACTGATGAGGGGCATGGCCAGGAGTGGAGAAGCCTGCGTGGGGACGTCATAATCGGGCGCCTATCCTTCCTTGACGGCATAGGCCTCGGCTTCGAAGAGGAAACCGGGCCAGGAGCCCAAAGCTTTGTATCAGGAGAAACAATATGGGCAGGAGCTACGCACGGCGGGTTCGGGGGAAGGAACCAGAAGGACCCCTACGGGAACGCAACGGCACCCACAAGCCTCGGCTCAGGCGGGGATAACCATAATCCTCAGGTCACGCGGGGAGGCTCATCCATCAAGCTGCATGCATATGACCTGCTTCAGGTCGACGGGACCATCGACATGGGCGCCCCCGACGCAACCTTAGATGAAGACTCCACGGGAGCGGGAGGCTCTATATGGCTCAATGCAGACAATATAACCGGAACCGGCCATCTTTTCGCGGAAGGGGGTGGCCATTGCCCATCCTGCGCCCTGTTAGCGGGAGGCGGCGGCAGGGTAAGGCTCGAGTATGGCTCCGCCATGAGCTTCACCGGGAACATCTCGATCATTGGCGGGGTCGTCAGCTACGCCAATTATTTCGGAACGGCGGGCACACTGACCTTCACCGGCAACACGTGGCCGGGGGACTGGAACGTCAACGGGTCGTTCGGGCTATTGGGCGGGGATTATGGAGAAGGGGCCACCCTTAACGTGCTGGGAGACTTCGTCCTGGACGACAACCAGGAGATATTCATCTACGGGGACTGCTTCGGCAACAACGGGAGCTCCAAGGCATACGTATGCTACAACACGACGGACGACGGCAGGGGGGTGTGGTTGAACGCTAGCGGGGACATAACGATAGGCTCGGGCTCAAGGATCGACGGAGAAGGATTCGGTTTCCCGGAATATTTCATCGGCCCGGGAAGCTGCGGCGCCAATAAAGGATCCGCGCATGGGGGCGCCGGGTCCAGCTGCACCAATACCTACGGCAACGAGCACGCTCCATTGTCCTTGGGTAGCGGAGGCCAATATGATTCCACCAGGGACAGGAATGCGGGAGGCTCGGCGATCAAGCTGCAGGCTGATTCTGGGACGATTACGATGGATGGCGAGATAGACATGAGGGCGTTTTGCGTGGGCAGTGCTGGCTGCCCTTCACCGGGCAGCATCTGGCTCCAGGCCGCCGCAATATCCGGAAGCGGCATCCTGAACGCGTCGGGGGATGACGTCGGGGTTGCGGCATACAATGCGGGAGGTGGCAGGATAGCACTGACGTCGACGGGCACCGTCGACTTCTCCGGGGTGATAAACAACAAGGGAGGCTCGTACGGGGCCGGCTCGGCGGGTTACGGCAGCGGCGGCACGGTCTACATAAATGCGTCCAACGAGATCGTTTCCTCGATGAACATATCCGTTATCAGCGGCAACGGATCCGTCGGCACCGGATACGGAGGGAACATCACTTTCGTCGACCATTACTTCAACCTGTCGGGGACGTACAACGCGACCGGCAAGGACGGCGACGGCGTCATAACGATCAACTACACCGACTGCGGCTCCGTCTTCGACGACGCGACCTTCGACCCGGCGGCGACCTATAATTACGAGTGCCTGCAGACGAGGTGCGCAGCCCTTGACAAGGCCAACACAGTATATACGCAGACAGCGAACATCATACCGGACTGGGATGAGGACCCGTGCATCAACATATCCGCGGATAACATCACATACGACGGCAACGGATTCTGGATAAGCAATGCCAGCCAGGCGGGGACGGGGATATACTCCGACAGGATCAATTCCACGATAAAGAACAGCAACGTGACGATGAACGATTCGGCCAGCGGGACCGGGATAGAACTGGTGAGGAGCAACCAATCGAGCGTGTCCGACAGCATCCTGAATTCCCAGTACCATGGCCTGTATCTCAGCCTCACGAACAACGTGACGGTCGATAACATCACCGCCCTTTATAACGTTTACGGGATCACGCTTTCCTCGAGCTTCAACAGCACGCTCACGAACAGCAACATGAGCGGCAACGATTACAATTTCTACGTCTCAGGAACCGCAAACCGGCATTTCGACCACGTGATTGGCTACACCAACAAGGTAGACAATTCCTACAATATCCATTACAATTACTCCATATCCGACCACACCTTCGACACGACCAAAGCCCCGGACGCGGGGACCGTCGTCTGTGCGGCATGCGACAACGTAACCTATGAGGACCTGGACCTGAGCCATCACAACCATGACGGCATCCTTTTCTTCAACACCAACAATTCGAGAATAGATAACATTGTCGCCAGCTATAACGACAACGGTATCTCCCTATCCTCGGGCTCGAACAACACAATCACCGGCGTCACCGCAACCTCGAACAACAACGGCATCTCCCTTTCATCGAGCTCTAACAACACGGTCAGCGGCAGCACGATCTGGAACTGCTCCTCGGGCGGCTCTTACGCATGCGTTTACATCGATGAGTCGGACGGCAACGTCTTCAGCGGCAACAACATCAGCAGGAGCTCCGGCTACGGCATTTGGATACGCTCTTCCGGTTCCGGGGACCATTCGAGCCACAACGTCTTCAGGGACGCCGAGATGACAGACACCGACGGGACACCGGTCTTCCTGGACGACGCTTCCGGCTCGGCAAACCTTAACAACACGTTCCTGAACTACACCTACGGCAGCGAAACCGTCGATTCCGCGTCGCAGCTGCTGCGGAAATGGTACTATAGGGCCTACGTCAACGACACAGGAGGGTCGGACGTCCCGGACGCGTCAGTTCAGGCCTTCAACAGCACCAGCGCCATGATAGCGGGCCTGACGACGAACAGCACCGGCTGGACAGGAATAGGGCATCTGATTGATTATACCAACAGCGGCGGAGCTAGCCAGTATTATTCCAACTACAGCATCAACGCCAGTGCCACGGGCTACCTTAACGGCTCCAACGAGCGCAACATCAGCGTCAGCTTGAACATGCTCGAGGACAACATCGAGCTCACGCCGGCAACTGCGCCCGTCATAACCGCTATCAACGTCTTCCCCGACAACCCTCTCACCATCCAGCCCCTCAACTGCTCGGTCAAGGCTTACGACGAACATTTCACGACATTATACGCCAACTTCACCTGGTATCAGAATAGCAGCGGAACCGTGGCCGCAGAGACCGACTACGACGTCACCGAGGTCGCCTTCGCCAACGACACGACCACCTACACCAGCGTAAACGTCTCGGAATCGGACGAGAACCATACGAAAGACGTCGAGTGGACATGCCAGGTGACTGTCTATAATGCAGCGGGAGTCTACGGGGCGGACAACGGCACGGAGACCATCAACAACACGCCCCCGGACCAGGTTACCCTGACGACGCCTGCCGACGGCAGCAACACGACCGACGTAAGCCCGATGTTCAGCTGGGCGGCAGGCAACGACGACGACGGCGATTCCCTCAACTATACGATCAACATCACGTGCGTAAAAGGATGCTCCGATGATAATAGGGAGGGGGTGCTGATTGACGGCTCCGTGAACTGCAGCGATGGTTATTGCAACTACACGCCTTCGCAGGACTTCGGGTATTTCGGCGACGATAATTTCTACTATAACTGGTCCGTCAGGGCATTCGACGGCGAGCATTACGGCGCGTGGAGCGACACCTGGAATTTCACCCTGTACACTAACGTCACCATCACGCTTTATGTGAATGTCGTCGCGTTCGGCTCGATTTTCCCGGGGCTTAGCAATGACACGACCGACGACAGCCCCGTTCCCTTCAAGATCAGGAACGACGGCAACTGCTTCATAGACATCAACATCTCGGCAGAAGACTTGCTGTGGGATACGCAGCCGAGCCCGTCAGACTTTTACAAGTACAAGATCGACAACGTCACGGGCGAGCAAGGGTCGCTAAATTGGTCAAGCGATAACACTACGAAGACCTGGACCCCGATACCGCTCGTGAACGGATCGGCCATATCGTACCTAAACTACAGCGACGCGTCGGACGAGGCCGAGATAGAGATCCACATCGAGGTCCCATCGGGAGAAGGCGCTGGAGACAAGAGCTCCACCATATGGTTCACCGCAGGATACAACGAGGGGGGAACATGAAGAAGCTGATGATAAGCCCAGGGATAGTGATTGCGAACGCGCTGGTCATAGGACTGGCTGCGTTATCGTACCTGAGCCTGTACTACATACAGCCGTTATTCCCTCTTAACGGCGTGGTGACGGACGACAGGACCCCGACGTTCGCGTGGTCAGGGCAGGGCACAAGCTTTGAGCTGCTGATTGACGACGAGCCAGGCTTCAGTTCCCCGATGATTTTCGATGTGAAAGGGAACAGATACAGCATGGGCCAGGAGCTCGATTTCGGGACCTACTGGTGGAAGGTCAGGGTGCAGGGAGCGGAGAGCCGGGCCATGAGATTCGACCTGGTGTCGACTGTGGCCCTGTCGAGGCCCGATCCGGGCATGATCAGTAACACGGGCAACACGGCGCTGCTCGTGCACAGGGGTGGCCTGTCCGCCATAACGGGAGCGGTGACGCTTGGAGTAAACCAGACGCTGGACATAGGAGATGGAGAGGATGTCAAGGCAGAGCAGAAGTGATGGGATGATGAACGCCAAGCTGATATTGGCAGTCATGCTTGCGTTGCTGGCCTTCTCCGGCAGCGCAGGCCTTGCCAGCGCCCTCGGGGTCACCCCCGGCCGGACGACCGTAGACTTCGAGCCCGGCCTGGAGAAGAAGCTGAGCTTCACCATAACGAACAACGAGCACAAGAAGTTCGACGCATACATATACATTGAGGGAGACCTCAGCGAATACATAACGCTGGACCGCGACATACTGAGCTTCGAGGAGACGGACAACTCCAAGGGCGTCGAATACACGGTCAGGCTGCCGGAAAGGATCGATACCCCGGGAGACCATTGGGCGAAGATAATAACGCTCGAGCTGCCGAAGGGGTTCTCCGAATCGGAAGGGAACATGCAGGTGACGGGAACCGTGGCAGTCATACACCAGCTCAGGGTGAAGGTGCCTTATCCGGGCAGGTACGTGCAGCTCGACCTGCTCGTTCAGGACGCCCCGCCGAACGAATCCGTCAGGTTCTTCGTCAAGCTGTACAACCTCGGCAAGGAGGACATCGCGAGCGCCCGGGCGACGATCCAGATCCTGGGGCCGACCAACGAGGTCATCGACACGATCGAGACCGGCTCGACGGCCATCAAGTCGATGGAGAGGGGCGAGCTGACCGCCGCATGGAAGGCAGATGCGAACCCCGGGATGTACCACGCCGCCGTGACCGTCAGATACGACGGCGAGATAGGGAAGGTGGAGAAGAACTTCTACGTGGGGAACATGCTCATCGAGGTCCTCGGCGTCTCCGTCAAGGACTTCAGGCTTGGCGGCGTCGCCAAGTTCGACATCCAGGCGGAGAGCATGTGGAACCAGCCCATCGAGGACGTGTACGCCCAGATGGTCATCAGCGACGCGAGCGACAACAAGGTGGCCGATTTCAAGTCCGCCTCGACGGACGTCGCGCCTTATGAGAGGACCCATCTGTACGCTTACTGGGATACCGAGGGCGTCAACGAGGGAGACTATGTCGCCAGGCTGACCCTGAACTACGCTGGCCGCACGGTCGAAAGGGAGCTCAAGACCAAGGTCGGCCTCGAATCCATAATAACCGAGATCGTCGGCGTTAGCGTGGGAGCCGTCACGGGCGAGGGGAGCGCGACCGATCAGAGCATGATAATGATCCTCGTCGTGGCCCTCATATCTATAAACCTGGCGTGGTTCATGTATTTCAGGAAGAGGATAAGGTGAAAATGGCATACGAGAGATACGTCAAGAGGAACGGGAAGAGGTACGGGCCCTACGTATACAGGAGCTGCAGGGACGAGAACGGCAAGGTGAAGTCCGTGTTCGTGAAGAAAGGGAAACCGGCTGGCCCGAAGAAGGGAAGGCTCCGCTTCCTGGGCAAATTTAATAGCATATAGTATACATATTAATTAACATATGCTTACGAAGTCCTGTTTCCTGCTGTTGGCATTCGCTGCCCTCGCCTTGCTTGCCAGTTCAGGCCCCGCCGGGGCCGCCGTCGAGGTTTCTTCTTGCATGGAGCTCGCTTCGGCGGACACCACCTATATTCTCAACAGGAGCCTCGTTAACGAGAACGTCACGGATGAGGGTGGGTGGTGCATGGGCATCACCGCCGGCAACGTGACGCTGGACTGCCAGGGGCACGCCATAGCCAACGGCACCCTCGAGATATCAGGCATCTATTCCAACATGACCGGCACGACCATCATGAACTGCAACGTTAGCATGTCCGGCTCTTCGGGAGGGTACGGGATAGAGCTCAGCAGCTCGGACGGTTCATCGATAATCAACAACATGCTGAACGGCCAGAATTACGGATTGTTGCTGACATCTTCAGACGATACAAGTATAGAGAACAACACGGCAAGCTCTAATACCGGTTACGGGATTATCCTGTCCTCTAGCTCGAACAACACGGTCACCGGGAACACGATCTGGAACTGCTCCTCGGGCGGCTCTTTCGCCTGCGTTTACATCGACGAGTCGGACGGCAACGTCTTCAGCGGCAATAACATAAGCAGGAGCTCCGGCTACGGCATTTGGATACGCTCTTCCGGTTCCGGGGACCATTCGAGCAACAACATATTCATGAATACCAACATGACGGAAATTGGAGGGACAGGAGTGCTCCTGGATGACGATGGCCTCAGCGAGAACGTGAACAATACTTACCTCAACTTCACCTACGGCAACGAGACCGTCGAAACCAGATCGCAGCTAATCAGGAGATGGCACTACAGGGCTCTCGTGACGCTTCCAAGCGGGGTCTCGGCCCCCGGCGTGGCCGTGCAAGCCTATAACAGCAGCGGGGCGCTGATAGAGAACATGACGTCCGGCGTCACCGGATGGACAGCCATCGGCTCGCTGATAGATTACGTCAACAGCGGCGGGAGCAAGTATTCCTACTCTAACTATACCGTAAACGTGACGCGCCGGGGCTTCATTCCGGGTACCGAGACTTACAACGTTTCGGCGACCTTCAGCAACATTAGCGATGTCATCTCCATGGGGAGATTCTATTCCTTCATTGAGAACAGTTCGCTGAGCAGCTCCACGTGGTCGCTGGCGGTCGCCGACCTGGACAACGACGGCTATCTCGATTACATAGCGGGGAATTTCAACCAGCAGAACAGCATATATATGAACAACGGGCTTGGTTCGTTCACCAATACCGAAAACTCGGATGAGAGCGATGCGACGTACTCGATAGCCGCGGCGGACCTCAATAACGACGGATATATTGATTATATCGCTGGCAATTACGGCCAGCCAAACAGGGTATATCTTAACGATGGCAGCGGCAGCTTCATTCTCCACGAGAACAGCACCGAGAGCAACAACACGCGATCGATTGCCATCGCCGACCTGGACAACGACGGATACGTGGATTACATCGAAGGGAACTCAAACCAGAAGAACTGCATTTATATAAACAACGGTTCAGGCAACTTCGCTCTGCTCGAAACGAGCGCGGAGAGCGAGGGCACTTTCGCCCTGGCCATCGGGGACCTGAACGGTGACGGTTACCCGGATTACATCAGCGGGAACTATAACCAGCAGAACAGGATATACATCAACAACGGGTCCGGGCACTTCACGTCGCTCGAGACGAGCGCGGAGAGCGACACGACCAGATCCATAGCCATCGCAGACCTGGACAACGACGGCAATCCGGATTACATCGCCGGCAACGAGCCGAGCCCGAACGGCCATGACAGGGCCTACATCAACAACGGGAGCGGGCATTTCACCCTCAATTACACCAGCTTGTCGCAGTCCGCGACCTACGGGCTTGCCATACTGGACATCAATCACGACGGGCACCTTGATTACATAGCCGCGAGCGTCGGTCCCGCGAAGAACAGGATATACCTGAGCGACGGCCTGTCCAATTTCACCTTGTACGAGAGTTCGGAGAAGAAGAACTCCACCTACAGCGTTGCCGTTGGCGATTTCGACAGGGATGGCGACCTGGATTACATTGGAGGGAATAGCGGGGAGAACAACCTGTACTTCAACAACCGGGACGGCAGCGATTACGTAATAATACTGATCAAGGCGGCAAGCCCGTACATTAACAGGGACGCGATCGGCACGAGGGTCTATGCCAGCCTCGGGGGCACCCCCGTCGGTTACCGGGATGTCACCGCCGCAGACTCCTCCCGGGACGGGGCTCTGGAGCTGCATTTCGGGCTGGCGAGCGGGAGCACGTACGACATAAACGCGACCTTCGCCACCGGGAAGATGGTTAGCTGCAGCGTAGCGCCCCCCATCAACTTCACCATGTTCGAGAACGGTACCTCGACGAACGGCGCGGGCTGCTACGTGGTCGACTTCCCCCCTCAGATTCTGCTCATGGCTCCAAGCGACAATACCGCGACCATGGACATGGACATCAATTTCAGCTGCGGATTCTCCGACGACAACATGCTCACGAACGTGGCGATTTATGTCTGGAACAGCACGAGCGACGTCTATTACTACGACACGAAGGCCGTCTCCGGCACGTCGAACCAGAGCGACTGGACGCTGCTGTCGATGACCCCCGACCTTTACATGTGGAACTGCCTGGTGTCCGATAACGCGTCGAAGGTAAACCAGCAGCCCGTCAATTACAGCCTCAGAATCGTCATCAAGAACAGCCTCTACCTCAAGCTCGTCCTGAACAACACGGACAGCACGGTATACATACCCGGAGTAGGCGAGCAGAATTCGAGCACACTCCCCTACCAGTTCTATGGGAGCCCCGAGCACTATTACCTCGCGTCTTACCTCGGCAACGCGCTGTCCGGCCTGGTCTTCAGCATGAGGATCCCGAGGGGCATCTCCGTTGGCAGGAACGCGAGCGAAGGGACCCATTACATCGCCGTTGAACAGTACATGGACGACAGCAGGGTGTTCCTGGTCCATACGCTGGGGAACTGGAGGGAGATAGAGGGCAGGATAGACATGATCGAGACGGGCCGCTTCCTGACAAATATCCTCCCCAGCTTCTCTTACGGCCTGGGCAACCGGTACTCCCTGGACCTGGCCCTCGGATATGCCGACATAGACCTGCAGGGGAAGCTGATGCTCAGGAAGGGCACCCACAAGATCGTGCTCGAGAACAACGGCACTTCGGGGGGCAAGCCCGTCGTTGTCATAAGCAGGGAATGAGCGGGTCCGCTCGTATGTCCGACCCCTGGCTCCATGGCCTTCCGCAAAATGAATTAAGCGCTAGACAATGACCTCTTCCTCGCCCTCGGATAGCAGGGCGTCATCGAATAGCAGCCTGACCTTTATTAGGTGCGTGCCGGCGCCGACCTCCCTGCTGAGGTTGAAATGGGACACAGGAATCATATACATATGGTTGCCTGCATAGCCCGGTCCCCGGTAACCGATCTCGGGCACCTCCCCGCTGACGATCTCGAACGGGGCTCCCGAGCTCTCAACGAATCTGGAGAAGGGCATCGTGGAAGACCCGCCGCCGAGAACGACCTCCACGGTGGAGTTCACCGGGATGATGACGCCCTCGCCGATCGTGACCTTGACGTCCGCATCGATTACGCTCCCGGCCCCGACGGCAAAGCCGGTGATTCCGGGCCTGAGCCAGAACAGCGACAGGATCGCCAGGCTGATCACGGGGAGCACGACCGAGACGTTCCTTGTCATGGGACAGCCGCCATTCCTTGGCATTTCAAGGTTCTTACTTGACTTTGACCGTTGACTTTGACCGATATGTTTTTATATTTTGATTGGCAGAATATATACTATGACGAGAATTTCGAAGAACATTCTGGCTGCCTTGCTCGTAGTAACCGTCGTCATATCAGTTTTCGGCACCTGGGTAACACTCATGGTGACGACAGGCCAGTTCAAGCTGCCTGTGCCTCCCGAGCCCCCAACGGCGCATGGGAAGGTCAGTGTCAATGTCTTGTCTGATGTCGTCCTTCCTCCGGCAGAACCCTCAGAGACCGAAGGCAGGGTAGCGGTATTTGTTAAATAATTGGAGGATTAAATGACCGAAATTAACAATGAAGTGCTTGCAGTCTTGGTGATTGCCGCTATGGCAATCTCTCTTGCAGGGACATTCACCACACTGACGCTTGTGACAGAGCCTGAGATGATAACAGGATTTGCGGCGCATACGGGTCTCACCAACGTCTCGATCCCGAGGTATGGGGACATCACCCTTAATGTCGCCTTGGTGAACTTCAATGACATCGCTACCGGGCAGTCGAACTCAACGAGCGACTATGACCCGCACCCGTTCGTGCTAGAGAACAACGGATCCACGTTCGTAAACGTCACGGTCGGCGCGGATGCCTTATGGGTCTATGGTGGCTTCCCCGCTACTACCTACCAGGTGAACGCTTCCGATGACAACGAGACAGGCACGCTGAGCGGCACTGACGGCTATGCAGCGTCCTTTTTCAACATGCCGGCCAGCGGCGGGAATCTCATCCAGTGCATGAACTACAGCGACACAACCGACGCCATGAACGTCCACATAAGCATAACAGTGCCCGGCGGCGAGACATCCGGCTACAAGGAATCGACAGTGACTTTCACCGGAAGCGATGCTCTGCAGGGGAACTGCGGAGAATAGGCGCAAACACGCGTACTTCATTTTTCATTTTTAAATTCGTGCGGAGGACTGGGCAATGGTAGGCAATAGGACGCTCACGGTATTGGTATTGGTTTCTATGTCAGTGTCGTTGGCGGGCACCCTTGCTTCCTTCACCCTGATCAGGGAGCCGATCCCGGCAACGGGATTTGCGGCGCATACGGGTCTCACCAACGTCTCGATCCCGAGGTATGGGGACATCACCCTTAATGTCGCCTTGGTGAACTTCCATGAGATTGCGGTGGGGGAAAGGAACACCACGAGCGACTATGACCCCCATCCGTTCGTGATCGAGAACAACGGTTCGACGTTCGTCAACGTCTCGGTGGAGGCGGAAGACTTGTGGGTCTATTCAGGCAACCCCGGAGTCGATTACCAGATAAACGCCTCGGACGACAACGAGACCGGCACGCTGAGTCCCATTGATGGATGGGCCGCACAAATGATGAACATGCCGGCCACCGGAGCGGCTCAGGATCTGATCAGGTGCATGAACTACAGCGACACAACCGACGCCATGAACGTCCACATTAACATATCCGTGCCCGGCGGCGAGACAGCCGGCTACAAGGAATCGACAGTGACTTTCACCGGAAGCGATGCTCTGCAGGGGAACTGCGGAGAATAAGACCGGGTATCACAAATCATCTTTTCCATCACCATATCCTTCCCTTGACATTACTTTTCGTGACCATCATCGGTTGAATAACATCGATAGACATCAAATGTTATTAAGTAAAAAATGTCATAATATTGTTATGTGGGGGCAGGAGCACGCCTTTCTGGTTGTTCTGATCATGGCGCTTTCATTATTGATATCGCCAGTGAACGGTTCGGCTCTGGGATTGTCCCCAAGTTCCTTCGTACTGGACTTCGAGCCCAATCTGAACAAAACGTTCTTCATCTCGGTCAGGAGCACGAAGGATTTGGACATATACGTCAAGGGCGACCTGCAGGAATATTTCAAGGTGGAGAAGACGTTCCTCGATTGCCCCTGTAACCTCGAGCCGTTCAGGGTCGATATAAACCTGCCTGAGAAGCTGGACAGGCCCGGAATCCATGAAACCAGGGTGGGTGTCATTGAGACTATTCCATCCGAAGGGGGCACTATAGGCGCCAGGGCGGCTTTCGAGGGCGTCTACATATTCAAGGTGCCTTACCCCGGCCGATACGTGAAGATCGACCTCAAGGCAGATAGCGTCAAGGTGGGGGATACTGTCAGCTTCCTGGTCACTGCGAACAGCGCCGGAACGGAGAACGTGACGGGGACGCTGAAGCTGGAGATTTTCGATTCCAACGGCGTCAAGAAGGCGACGCTCTATTCCGATAACAACTTCGTGGAATCAAAGAAGAGCATCGAGATAAGGCTATCGTGGGACACCGAAGGCATGGTGGAGGGAATCTACACCGCGAAGGCCACGTTCGAATACGGGGGCGACGAGCCCGCCGTTATGGAGAAAGGCTTCAGGGTAGGCGACATCCTCATAAGGATAATAGATGTGCTGAACAACGAGACGGTGGAAGACGAGATCGCGAAGTTCGTCGTGAAGGTCGAGAGCTTCTGGAACTCAAGGATTAACGACGTGTATGCCGCCCTGGACGTCAGGAAGGACGGCAGGAATGTCGGAGAATCCAAGAGCAGCAACGTCAATGTCGAACCATGGTCCGTGGAGGACATGAACATATACTGGGATACGTCTGGCATAGAGCCTGGCACTTATGACGCTATCATTACGGTTTATTATCAGAACAAGACGGCGGAGAAGACGATCGAGACCAAGATAGTTCAGAAGCCGCAGTTCGACATCGTTTCAATTCTGCTGGTAATAATGGCCCTGTCAGTGGCGATTGCCGCCTTCCTGGCTTATCGTTTCAGAAGAAAGAAGAAGGGAAGGGCGCCATGACGCGAAAAATCGATGGCAGAAGGGTCGTCCTGCTGCTGGCGCTCGCTGCCGTCCTTTCTTATCTCGTGACGATGCTGGCTTTCTATTTCGTATATACCTCGAGCGTGTATGAGACAAGGGAGCTGGGCATGGACGTCTATGTCTTCAAGACCGCCGGATTGAACGTCGATGACGACGCCATCCATTTCGGAAAGATACCTCCGGGAGCCTCCGGAAGGCGGAACATCACGATAGACAACGACGCCGTCCCGAACCTCGTCAGCCTGGAAGCGTATGGCGACATCGCGGAATGGGTCTCCGTCAGCCACAACGATTTCATTATAGACGCGCATGAGAGCAGGAACGTAACCGTTTTCCTGCAGGTCCCTGAGGATGCAGAAGTTCCGGGTTACAGGAGCGGGACCCTTAGGATAATATTCAGAAAGGTATAGAAGGCCTGGGCATGGCATATAACACATGGCATGAATTCCTGCTCATGCGCCCCGATTTTGCGCTTTCGGTCCCCAACCCCTTACCGTTTACAATTTTATAGATTTCCCGCCAAATAATAAGTATGCCCCATTTCAGGATAAGCATAGACAACAACATCCTTGCCGCTCTGGCGATAATCCTGACTATAACATCCATGTTCAACTTCATTATCGCGCTCGGGGTCGTGGAGACTAGGCGTATGGAGGCGGCGGCCTCCGCTTCAGGCGAAGTCAAGCTCTGCGCCAGCTTCATGCCGAACCTGACCTTTGACGATTACCATCTGATCTCGGAGGAGGTCATGTTCGTCTACGACGTCAACGTATCGGAGAACGAGACCCTTGTGAATTTCAGCGACACTACGCCCAAGTTCGACATAAACCTCACCTCGGGAATCATCAACTTCACCCCCGACGACGCCGATGTGGGGGTGTGGAACGTCACCATAATAGCCACCGAGACCGTTTGCTCCCTACAGGATTACAAGGTCATGACGTTCAACGTGACCCCGATGAACGAGTCTCCCGTTCTGATATCCCTGGTGTTCACCAATGGCAGCAGCAACGGAACCAATGCGACCTATTACTTCCCGGTGAACGTCGCCATCGAGCTCTACGAGGATGTTTGGTACAATTTGTCCGTCATCGCATACGATCCCGACCTGCCCAATGACACCCTCACTTACGGGGTCCTATGGTACGATCCGCCGGGGATATTCGTGCTCGACACGGCGACGGGGAAGTCCTCCTTCATGCCCGTCCAGTCCGAGGTCGGGGATCACATGGCGAATTTCAACGTCTTCGACCTGAGCTACCTGCTGGATAGTTCCGATGCCAACTTCACGGTTTTCAACACGAACGACGCCCCAGTGCTCCTTAACAAGACCGTCCTGAGATCCCAGACCGCTTATTCTGGCGAGCCTTACGTCCTGTACGTGAACGCGAGCGACGAGGACGGGGACACGATGGCCTTCGACGTGCAGTTCATCGACTGCAACCAGACCCTGAGGAACCTGAGCGACCAGAACTGCAGCATATTCAGGATCAACCACACCCTTACCTTCCCGACCCTGGTGTCAGGCGTGATAACGTTCACACCACTGCTTATTGACGTGGGGAACTACACCGTGAACTTCACCGTGGCCGACGGCAACGGCGGCGTCGACTGGCAGCTGGGCAACTTCACCGTCGTGGAGTTCATGAACCACGAGCCGAACATAACGGACTGGTACCCGAGGAACGCGGGAGCCATCAAGAACGCCACGCATAACGTGACGACATCGGAAGGGCAGTCGCAGCACTTCAACATAACGGTCTACGATCCTGACTGCGGTTGGGGCTGCGCGAGCTCGAGGTGGTACAGGGACGGCGCGGAGCTCGTGGCCTACCAGAACCAGTACAACTTCACCTGGCTCACCAAGTACTCGGATTCCGGGATATACAACATAACCGTGATCGTGAGCGATGGCGAGCTCACGGACTCGGTCGAATGGAAGCTGGTTATCTTGGATGAGGAGCCCCCGAAGCCGCCGCCAAGCGGAGGCGGAGGCATCCTGGGAGGTATCACGCCATGCCAGCCGAACTGGAGATGCACGGTATGGTCGGTATGCTCCAATGAGGGGGTGCAGATCAGGGAGTGCATGGACCTCAGCTCCTGCAACTCGACCCTGGGCATGCCCGAGGTGAGCAGGATATGCACGTATACCCCCTTTCCCGACTGCTACGACAGCATCAGGAACTGCCACGATGGGCTGTGCGAGATACTGACTGACTGCGGAGGCCCCTGCCCGCCATGCCCGACATGCAGCGACGGCATCCAGAACTGCCATATCATGGGGGAGTGCGAGGAGAAGGTCGACTGCGGAGGCCCCTGCCCGCCATGCCCGACGATACCCCGGGAAGCGGTATGTGGCAACCAGGTCTGCGAGGCGGGGGAGATCTATGACTGCATGGAGGACTGCCTCGAATTCTGGATAGACATGGCCATATTCGTAGTCATTGTCATACTATTAATAGTAATCTCTGTCTTACTTTACGTATACAGGAAGGAAACGGTCCTGCTCTATGTCTACAGGAGGGTAAGGGGAGAACGGGCATGATTATCGAGAGGCTGGTGCTGATAGCCATTGCAGGCGCTCTTGTCGCGGTCGTTTCTTTCCTCTTTGTTAAATACAGGAAGCTGCACGGGAGGAAGGAAGCCGAGCTTGGAAAGGAGGACGTGATAGGCAGGCTCTTCCTGAGGAAGCTCATGGGTCTGCAGGCTACGGTAGGCAAGGAGGACCCTGAGCAGATTTTCAAGAGGCTCAACAGGATGCTCAAGAGCTTCTTCAGCGAGCTGTACGACATAAGATACCAGTTCGACTACCTTGAGCTGAACGAGGAGCTTGGCAAGAAGGGGGTTTCGGAGCAGATCCGGAACGACGTGATAGAACTGGCCATGCAGATGTCGCAGACTGAGTACGGCGGAGAGAAGATCACCAACATCACCCTTCATTCCCTCGTAGATAAATCCATCCGGGTCGTGAACAGGGTCACTGGGCAGCAGCCTGAGCCTTCATACGGCAAGCCGCCCGCTGAGGCGCCGCCTGCCGTGAAAAAGGCGCTTGCAAAGAAGGAGCTTCCTCCAAGAGAGAAGATGAAGGCCGCGGAGAAGCTTCCGCCAGCCGAGGTTGAGAAGAAAGAGAAGGCGCCGCCCGCTGAGAAACCGCCGGTCCCGGCCGAGGAAGAGAAGCCCCCAGCCGAGGAGCTGCCGCCTGAGAAGAAAGCGCCTGTCATGGAGCTTCCGCCGCCGGAGAAGGAGGAAGCCGCGCCCGAGAAGAATGTGGAAGCGGTCCCGGAGAAGAAGAGGGAAGCTGCGCCTAAGGTGAGGGAAGAGAAGGCGGCCTCTGCCGTGAAGATGGTGGAGGAGGCCGGACAGGGGATAGTCATACCGGCGGACGAGAAGGGCAAGATCGACAAGATCAGGCGCGGGCTCGTGGAAGCCGAGCAGGAGCTCAGGAGCAAGGACTATGACAATGCGATGGAAAGCTACACCGAGCTCAAGGCGCTCTACGACAGCCTCGGTCCGGCCGTCAGGGTGCAAATGTATGATGACATAAAGCGGATAATAAGCATATACAACACCCTGCTGAAGGAGTACAAGGACACTCTGCTCGGCAGCGAGTGATTTCTTTCTTAGACGCCATCAATCACGGTATCGTCCTGTATTTGCTGTTTACCAGGACCAGTTCTGTCAGGAAGAGCGCGACCGCGATGAGCATGAGGTAAGACGAGAGGTCCAGGGACAGCTGCCTGGTGGTCGACACCGCTATGTCCTCGTAAGCCCGGAGCAGCTCTTCCTCGGTCTCCGCAAGGTAGAACCTCCCGCCGGTCCTCTCGGCTATGAGTTGCAGCGTGCCGCTATCGAGACCCGACACGAAGGTAGTGTTCGCTACAACGGCGCCCTCCTCCGTCCCGATGCCTATGGTGTGTATGACGATGCCGAAGCCCGACGCGTAATCCAGGGCCTCCTCGACCCCTATCCCGACGTTGTTCTGGCCGTCCGTCAGCAGCACTATGACCTTTTCCCTGTCGCTCGCGACAAGCATGTTGGCGGAGCTCACTATCGCCTCCCCGATGGCGGTCCCTCCCGCCAGCTCGATGTCGACGCCGGACACGGCGGCCTTGACGTCATCCATGTCGTAAGTGAGCTCCTGCCTGACGAAGGACGCCCCGGCGAAGCTAATGACCCCCACCCGGGTATCCGCCGGCAGCGTGTCCACGAAGCTCAATGCGGCATCCTTGGCCGCCTCCACCCTGCTTGGGGGGTAGTCCTGGGCGAGCATGCTGGCGCTCGCGTCTATCGCGAGGGCATAGTCCGCCACGCCCCCGGCCCCTTCGTAGATTAACACGGTACCCGTCAGGGCGAAAACGAGGAAGATGAGAGTGAGCACCCTCAGTATCAGCAGCGGGTAGTTCTTGCTCAGTATCTTCTTGCCGAAGATGCGCTCGAGGGCCTCGTAGTTGGCGAACAGCATGGCCTTCCTCTTGATCTTCCTGAGGCTGACGAAATGGATGAGCATGATCACCGGCACTATCAGGAAGAACCACAGGTACATAGGGCTTACGAACGTTATCTGAATAGCAATTCCCTCCTCTTCAGGAACTTGAGCACGGGTAGTATGAAACCCTCCTTGGTCGATATCTCGAGGCAATCCCACCGCGCGCTGTTGAAGACCTCCTTCAGCCTCCTCTCCTCTTCGGCCACGTAGCTCTCGAACCCCAGCCTCGCCTTGTCGGCGCAGTCTATCAGCATCTCCTTGGCGGAATAGGGATCGGACACGACCACCCGGCCCGACTCGGGCGGCAGCCGCTGGTCCCTCGGGTCCCTGACTATGACGGCGACCCCGTCGAACTTGCCGCTGACGTCCTTCACGGTCTTCTCCCAGCCCCTCTCCATGCCTATGAAATCCGATATGAGGAAGACGAGGCACTTATCGCCCGTCGTTCTCTTCAGGAAATTCAGCGCGGCGCTTATCTTGAAGCCTCCCCCGTAGAATCTAGGAGTGAGCAGATGCTTGAGCAGGACGTAATGATGGTTCTTGCTCTTCCCGGTTGGCAGGAACTTGACGACCTTGTCCGTGAACAGAACCAGCCCTATCTTGTCGCCGCTTCTCAGGACGAAGTGGCTCAGGGCAGCGACGAGCTCCGCCGCGTACTCGTGCTTGAGCTTTTCGGTGGAGCCGAACAGCATGCTGTTGCTGACGTCCACCATGAAGAAGACGTCCATGTCCCTCTCCTCCCTGAACTGCCTTATTAGCAGCCGGTTCGCCCTCTTGCTTGCCTTCCAGTCGATTTCCGAGGCGTCGTCGCTGCTCACGTACTCCCTGAAATCCTCAAAGTCCAGGCCCTTGCCCTTGAATATCTTCCTGAAGCGGCTCACTATGTGGGTCTCTGTCAGCACGCCCAGCGCAACGTCCAGATCCCTCATGACAGAATTAACGTTTATCCTTAGCTCTGCTACCATTTAGGGCACCGGTACCTTTGAGAGGACCTCAGTTATGATCTGGTCAGTGCTCACGTTCTCCGCCAGCCCCTCGTAGTTGAGTATTATCCTGTGCCTGAGGACGTTGTGCGCCACCTCCTTGATGTGCGCCGGGGTGACGAACGTCTGCCCCTTGATCATGGCGAAGGCCTTGCTTGACATGAAGAGGAATATGGATGCCCTGGGAGAAGCCCCCCACTCGATGTATTTGCCCAGTTCGATGCCGTACTTTTTCGGGTCCCTGGTGGATTCGACAAGCTCGACTATGTACTGCTCGACCTCCTTGCTGAGGAATACGCTCTTCGAGGTCTCCTGCATCTCCATTATCTTCTCCAGGTTCGTCACGGCGTTCAGCGGGTAATCCTCGAAGCGCTTCAGCTGGATGTTCCTCTTGAGAATGTCCTTCTCCTCATCGAAGGTCGGATAGACCATCCTGATCTTGAACAGGAACCTGTCGATCTGCGCCTCCGGGAGGGGATACGTCCCGCTCGTCTCTATCGGGTTCTCCGTCGCCAGGACGAAGAAAGGCCTCATCATGGGGAACGTCTCCTTGCCTATGGTCACCTGCCTCTCCGCCATGGCCTCCAGCATGGCCGACTGGACCTTTGGAGGAGCCCTGTTGATCTCGTCCGCGAGCACGTAGTTGGCGAAGACGGGCCCCTTTATGACATAGAAGCCCTTCTGCTCGTTGTACGCGGTCAGGCCCGTTATGTCGGTCGGCAGCAGGTCCACGGTGAACTGTATCCTCTGGAAAACCCCTCCCGTCACCTTGGCCAGCGTCCTGATGAGCAGGGTCTTTGCGATGCCGGGGACGCCTTCCACGAGAATATGGCCGTCCGCGAGCAGGCCGTTCATTATGGTGTCTATGGTGTCCTCCTGGCCCACGACCACCTTCGATACCTCCTTCTTGATGTCCCGCATTACGCCCTGATATTCCTTTATCTTTGACTTCAGGGCCGCGTCGCCGTCCATATAATACAATTGGCCTCGCTGGATATAAATTTGTTAGAAAAGCGGACGGAGCGAAAGTGGAAAGGAAGAATGGCGCGGCCATGTTCGCGGTTCGGGCGGCTTCTTGCCGATGCATTTTCCCGGCCGCAAGGGTTAGCGCCCGGGCAGAGGAAGTTATTTAGGTTTTCCAGAACAATTATTATCAGGTGAATATGGCGGATTTTGCTAGATATGTTGCGATTCTGATGATCGTTCTTTCCCTAGCCGCAGCCGCCTCTTTAATCAGGGCCGGTATAACAGGATTCTTCGCGTACTCGTCGGGCACGAACTCGAGCCTCGGCATATGGGACCAGACGGAGAGCAAGGGCGGCGCAATAACGAGGTATACATATCCAACATCATTTGAACAGACCGGTGAATGCTATAAGTCGCAGAGCCTGGCTGACATATTATTTTTCGCAAACTACAGCAACTCGTCGGACGTTCCCATAAACGCCGGCATGGGGAATTGCCAAATCAGATATGACAGGAACGACGACCTGGATTACAACGACACAGGCGAGGGGTGGATCAACATGAGCTTCAATGCAAGCAGCGGGTTCTGGGAGAACATGACGAACTTAACATACAAGGGAATCCTTAATTTCCAGGTGAACTGCACGAGCCCCAGCTACGATAACCTGCTGCTGACAGACAGCGTGTCGATAAACAATACGGGCCCCTGCATTTTTGGGAGAATAGGGGGACTCAGCACGAATCCCCTCCCCCCGATCACATGCTACGAGAACTCGATCTGCAGCTACGATTTCAGCCAGAACTGCACCGATGACGACCAGAACGACCTGGGCTCATTGACGTATGACTATAACGTCCTTGCCAAGTACGATCCTTATTTCGGCATGACGGCGGAGGGTGTCCTGCAGGTGAACATCACGAACCTGTCGTCATCGCAGCTCATCAACGTCCAGCTGTTCGTGGCTGACGACGAGACCCCCACCTCGACGAGCATGAACATCACGGTGAACCCCATCAACGACGCCCCGCTGTTCGACACGCTGCCTACCGGGGCGACGGAGGACCTGGAGTTCAACTCATCGAGCCCCGGGGCCATAATCACGGCCACGGACGAGGAGGGCGATTACCCCCTGAACATCAACATAAACATAACCGGCTGCGACAAGGCAAGCTGGGTGTCTGGGCCGTGGAGGGACAACTGCACGCTTTTCTCATGGAACCAGACCTCGGGCACCACCGCCGAGATCCTGAATTTCACCCCGACGAACTGGGATGTGGGCGATTATACCGTCAATTTCACTGTTATCGACTCGGGTGACACGATCCAGCCCCATAACGCCACCTATTCGACGGAGATAACGTTCACGGTGGCCAACGTCAATGACAGGCCGAACATAACCGCCGTCAACGGCACCGACATCGTGCTGTTCCAGGGCGACGCCATGTATCTTGTGTTCAACGGCACCGACATAGAGAACGATACCCTGAATTTCACAGCGATAACCCTGTACCAGAACCTGTCCGCTTTGAATAACACGGAGCTCTTCCCCATCACCAAGAACGATACCATGTATCCCAATGAGTCCGCTTACGGCATAATGGATTTCATAATCTCGAACGGGCAGGTGGGCAACTACACCATCAACGTCACCGTGATGGACAACGGCACCAGTCCAGACAACCTGACCGACTACATCCTGGTGAACGTCACCATATACAACACGAACGACCCTCCCGCACTGGAGAATTTCTCGGACTCGTGGCTCGCCATACAGGAAGAGGAGTCGCTATTCTATTTCAACGCGAGCGATCCGGACTTCCTGACCGTCTACCTCGACAATCTTACGTTCGGATTCAATTTCACCGCCTGCTCGACGCTCAACGGCAGCGGTAACTGCAACGATTTCGGGGAGAACTCGACCTTCGCCATCACGAAGCTCGGCAACACCTCGGCGTATTTCCGGATAATAGCCGAGAGGGACGACACCGGTAACTACACGCTGAACCTGACGGTAACTGACAGCGGCGGACTCGTGAACTGGACCTGCATCAACCTGACGGTGGTGCCCGACTGGGCCCCGTCCATCAACGCGCCATCGTACCTTGAGATGAACCAGGCGGAGGACTTCTGGTTCGTCTTCAACGTGACGGACGCCGAGAACGACACTCTGAACATCACGCACAGGACCCTATACCGCAACCTGACTTTTCTTTCATTCTCGCTGTTCTTCATCAACTTCAGCAATGCCACATACCCCCCTTATTACAACGCAACGATGAACTACACCCCCGTCTCGAACGACCAGGTGGGTAACTATACAATCGAGGTCAACGCAACGGATGTCTGGAACAGGACGTCGGGCCATCTGCTCAACGTGACGGTATGGAACGTGAACGACAACCCTCAGGTGATAAACTTCACTTCCTGCTACGATCCGGACGTCACGTATCCCCTGGACCTCACAGTCCCAGAGAATGCCCAGAACTGCTTCCTCCTCACGAATCCCGATTTGGACCTGCTGACGCCATATGGGGATGATTTGACGTATGTCTTCACTTTTAAGTCGTGCAGCGCCAGCGGCACCCTGCCGCCAGGGGGCAACTGCTCGGGGAGCATACCTTTCTCGGAGTATGGCGAAGTCGGGATGCTCAACTTCACGGCCGATGACGAGTCCTGGCAGGGCAACTACTCATACAACCTCTCCTTCACCGACGGCGAGGGCGCGTACGCATCCGCGATCATAAACATATCGATCTACGCCGTGAACGACCCCCCGACGCTGGTATCCCTGGCGATCGAGAATTCGAGCAGCAACGGCACCAAAACGACCTATTACTTCCCCATAAACGATGCCATACCTTTCACGGAAGGGCAGGATTATAACCTGACGCTGACCGCGGTTGACGAGGAGGACAACACCCCGCTTTATTATGACGTCAGCTTCACATGCATTCTTGACACGCCCGGGCCGTGCGGCCTTTTCTCATTCAACGGGACGACAGGTGAGGCAAACCTGACCCCGGCGGACCTGCAGACCGGCAACTACACGGCAAACATGACCGCGAAAGACAGCGGCACCGTCACGGCGCCGCACAACGCCACTGGCTGGGAACTGGTGAACATGACGGTGTTAGCCACGAACGACATCCCCAACATCGTGCTCTGGTCATGCCAGAACAGCGACTGCAGCAATCTCATGGAAGGGACGAGCAAGCTGTTCTGGCACAGGGCTAACGACCCGGATGGTCAGCCCCTCACATGCTACTTCTATCTGGACTGGATGCAGCCCACGCAAAGGCTGACCGAGACGAAGACCAACTGCAACTCCACCTCGAACGTCATGCACTGGTTCGCTCCCGGCTACGATGACGCCCTCAACTACACCAACGCCACCAGGAACTTCACCCTGGTGGCCGAGGATACCTTGGGCCTGAAGAATAACAAGACCCTCCTCATAAACATCTACAACGTGAACAGGCCGCCAAGGCTCGCGATGAACATATCTACCCCGATAACCTGGCAGTCCAGGACCTCCATGACCGCCATAGACCTTGACAACTATTTTGAGGATGACTACGGGGAGGTCCTCTCTTACTCGTACCAGGGAGCCTCCAACGTCGATGTGGCGATTAACCCGATAACCAACGAGGTGACCCTGACCCCAAAGGGCGGCTGGTACGGCACCGACTGGATCGTGTTCGTGGCGAACGACTCCGCGCTCACCAACACCTCCAACAACGTCACCCTGATGGTAATCTACAAGCCGCCGGAGACCGTGCCCTCCCCAAGCACTTCATACCCGAGCCCCAGGGTGGCATCCCTGGAGATAATGGTGCCCGAGATCATCACCCTCGAGGCGGGCCGGAGCACCCTGGCGAAGGTGGTCCTGCATAACGACGGCCAGTACGACCTGCTTGGCATAAACCTCTCGGCCATCACGAACGAGACGAACATAAGCCTTGCGCTGATGCAAACGTTCTTCCCGGAGATAAAGATCGGTTACAACGCAACCACATGGCTCAACATATCCACGGGAGAGCTCAACGTGAACGAGACATACCTGGTCCAGCTGCTCGGGGACGTATCATACCCGGACATAACGGAGAGCGCAACCGTTACCATAAGGCCCCTGCGCACGAACAAGACGGACGTGATAGTGAAGATAATCCTAGTCAAGGACATGTTCGAGGAGAACCCGGAGTGCATGGAGCTTTTCGGCCTCATACTCGAAGCGGAGGAGGCCCTGAACAGGGGGGACATAGCCGAGGCAAGGAGGCTGACGCAGCTCGCCATAGACAACTGCCAGGACATGATCGACTATGCGGCCCTGAGGAGGAACCAGACCGCCTCCAAGCCTCCGTCGACGGTCGGGCAGATAATAATGAACCCCCTTTTCATAATGGGGTTCGTGCTGGCGCTGCTCGCGTTCAGCATGCTCGGGTACTGGCTCATGATAAGAAGGCAGCAGCCGATTGGGACGGCACAGGCCGTGGAATAGGGGCGGTCACTTGCGCTTGAGCTTCCTCAGGGCGTAATTTATCGGATTCTTGATGCTCTTCCTGCTACCTCCGCAGAGACCGTCGGGCTTGCACACCCCGAAGTCCTCGTAATACCCGAGATTGGCGCAATTCGGCGGAGGCAGCGGCTTCCCCCTGCTCTTGTGCCATCTCGCCTGCCCCCTCACGTAGCTCTCCCTCAGCGGTGGGCTGTTCTTCTCGTTCCACTTCACCAGGAATTCGATGATGTCGTCCCAGCCCCATTTGAGAGACGAGAGGTAGTTGAGCAGGATGAATAGGCTCCTCTTCTTCCCGTCGGACAGCCCCTTCAGCATGTTCTGGATGCAGGGGGGCGCGAGCTCGATGGGGACGGCCCTGTCCAGGGTGATCTCGCGGCGGGGCCCCCTCTCCCTGCTGGACTTCTCCTTGACCCACCAGTCGACCGCTTCTACCACAAGCATCGCCGCCTCATTCTCGTCAGCCTCGGCAAGCCAGCCCCTGCCCGCACGCACATGCTCGGGGGAGGCGTCCTGCGGCCTGAAAGCATCGAGCTCTCCGGGATCCACGGGCACGGAAACGAGATGGCTCTTCTCGTGCAGCGAATAAGGCATCCTGAACAGGTGCCTGGGGGATATCAGTATGGGGTCAACGTTGGCCACCTTGTAGGGGTCGATCCCCTCCGGGGTGATGATGTCGCCGACCTGCTGGCCTGTCTCCTCGGCGAGATGCTCGATCCCCCATCTCTTCAGCAGGGCCCTCTCCAGCGCCTCCCTCGCGAACCCCCTGAGGTACTGGGCTATCCTCCTGGCGAGCTCGGGGTACTGCTCGCTGGTCATCCCGTAGTCGACGACGCTCGGCATGGCCTCGAAAGGGATGCCTATGTGGAAGCCCGTCCCCCCGGTGAACTTTACATACACGCTGCGCAGGCCGTGCTTCCTGAGCGCATCGATGAACACCTGCACCGCCACCTTCCCGTGCTCCGTGCGCTCGCAGTCTATGTCGAGGATGAGGTCCCAGCCGACCCTCGTGCTCTCGTAGTTCTCGGTGCCGACGACCATAGGGTTGGCCCACCTCTCGAGCGAGCCGTGGAAGGCCACGGCCCCTCCCCTGACCTGCACCATGATGTCCTTCGGGTAGACCAGCGTGTTCGGCCTTGTCGAGAATCCGCCGTCCTTGAAAACGGCGACGACCTCCCTCCTCTCCGCCGCCTGCAAGAGCGCCTGCTGGACGTCCTGCCTTGAATAGTAATCGAAGATGCCCTTCCGGTTCATGTGTATGATATTTCCGGCCGGGATTTATAGCTTTTACTTTTCTCCCACTTGCCATGGGCGGCAGGAATCTGCCGGCAGGGATCATGTTTTTTTAAAATATCCGAATAATTATTATCCGGTGTTCAAATGATAACCTACGAGACCCTGCGCAAGATAGAGCGGGACGAGAGGGTTTCCAACAAGCTGGCCCAGCTGCCCGAGCGCTTCCTTTTCGAGGTCCAGGACTACCTGCGCAAGAAGGAGGCCATGTCCAGGGAGAAGGGCGACAGGTGGGAGCTGCAGACGGCAAAGCAGCGCTTCGAGAACATCATGCAGCTCAGGGAGAGGAAGATAATAAACTTCACACTCTCCTTCGTCCGTTCCGGCGCCATGCCGGAGAACATGGTGCCCGAGGAGAGGGAGATGTTCGACTCCATCGCGAAGAGGGTCAAGGAATTCCAGGACAAGAGGGAGAAGGCCATGACCGGGGAGAAGGCGAGCTTCAAGACAGTCGCTTTCCTGCAGCAGCTGCCCCAGTTCGTGGGCATAGACATGGGATATTACGGCCCGTACCAGCAGGGCGACATCGCAACGGTCCCCGCGGACAACGCCATGGTGCTCGTCGAGAAGGGGGCCGCAGAGCTCGTCGAGGGAGGGTAGGATGAAGCCGCCTCCCGGCTGCCCGGGCGCAATTCCCCGCACAATAAATTTATTAACCTATCGGCACCATTAATAGAAAATTATCAGAAAAATATCATCTGATCATCAGGGAGGCTGGATGCCATGAAGTACCCGAAGAGCATGAGCATGTACTGCCCGAAATGCATGCGGCACACGGAGCACACGGTCAGCCTCAGCAAGAGGCTCGGCAGGGGCTTGGCCCACCCCACGTCCAAGGCTCAGAGGAGATTCAAGGCCAAGCTGAGGGGCTACGGCTCCTTCCCCAGGCCGAACCCGCACGGGGACGGCAAGCCGACGAAGAAGGTGGACCTCAGGTACAAGTGCAAGGAGTGCAAGAAGATGCATACCAGGAGCGGGTTCAGGGCCAAGAAGTTCGAGATAAGGGGAAAGCAGTAAGGAAGGTGCCCATGATCGATCAGGTCGCCAGAGGGGTTTCAAAGACGTATAGCATAGAAGGAAAGGATTGCGCCTTCTTGACCAGCGGCCAGATCGACGGGGGCGGCGGATGGTATTTCACCGATACCTTGGAAAGGGTTCCTGTTTTCTACGCGACCGTCCTGGATTCGTTGCGTGATGATGAGGCCGGCGAACCCAGGGTGATGCATGAGGGCGAACCGGCGGTTGATTCATACCTGGCGGATTTAACGGATGAAGATGGCGTGGTCCATGAGGATCTCAATCCGAGGTCCGGGCCGGAGGAGGTGGGGTTCAAGCCTAGAGAGAGCCAGCTCGACTACGACGACCCCGAGGAGCCCATCGGCTACGAAAATGACCTTGACGTGGTCATCTTCTATCCGGGCGGATGGCCCGATATCGACGATGAGAAAAGCGCGGACAATACAGACAACCCGCTCAGGATTGCCGCCTGACGGGGGATGCCAGAACGGAAGGGGCCCTCATTAACGGCATCCATTTTAATATTTGCGCATGATAATGTGATAACATGGCATCGGAATTCTACAAGGTGAAGTGCAAGGACTGCAAGAACGAGCAGGTGATATTCTCCAAGGCCGCCAGCGAGGTCAAGTGCCTCGTGTGCGGCACCGTCCTGGCTAAACCGGGCGGCGGCAGGGCTAGCGTCCAGTCCAAGATACTCAAGGCCGTCGAATAAGGTTTTTAAATATCTCTCCTTTCTATTCTAATCTTATGAGAAACCCAGGATTCCCGGAAAGGGGCGAGCTGGTCGTTTGCGAGATCAGCAAGATCAACCCCAACTCAGCTTTCGCCAACCTGCTCGAGTACGACAGGTCCGGTATGATCCACGTTTCAGAGGTCGCGAAGAGGTGGGTCAGGAACATCAGGGAGTTCGTGAAGCAGAACCAGCTCGTCGTGTGCAAGGTCATAAGGGTCGACGACAGCTACATCTCCCTGTCAATAAAGAGGGTCAACAAGAACCAGGCGGACAGGAGGCTGCAGGAGTACAAGAGGGAGAAGAACGCCGAGAAGTTCCTCGAGATCGTCGGCAAGCAGCTCGGCTTGGACCTCGACAAGACCTACGATGCGGTGGGTAACCAGCTGCTTGAGCAGTTCGGCTCCATGCACAGGACCTTCGAGATAGCGCTCAAGAACCCGGAGCTGCTGACCGAGAAGGGGATCGACAAGAAGTGGGCTGCCGCTTTGATTGACATCGCGAAGAAGAACTTCGTCCAGAAGACCTACGAGGTCAAGGCCGAGCTGACCCTGACCTGCCACGCTCCCGGGGGCATTGACATGATAAAGGGGACCCTGCAGACGGTCGCCGGCAAGGGCCTGCAGGTGAGGTACATCTCCGCCCCGAAGTACAACGTCGTCGGCAGGGGGGAGAACATCAGGGAGGTCAAGGAGCTGGTCGAAGGGGCATGCGAGGAAGCGGTGAGGTCGATCGAGGGCGCGGGAGGCGAGGGTAGCTTCACGCTTGCTGGCAAGAACGAACAGTAACGGACCGGTTTGAACGGGCTTTGGTATCATGGGAATGGTGGATTAATGGTTCTGGACAGTTTCGGCGGATCGCTGAAGAAGATATTCAGCAGGATAACGGGATATTCTCTTGTGGACAAGGAGAAGGTGGAGTCGGTAATAATCGAGCTGCAGAGGGCCCTCATACAGGCGGACGTGGACGTGGGCCTCGTGGCGGAGCTTTCGGAGCGCATCAAGAAGAGCGTCCTGCATGAGAAGCTGCCTCCGAGCATGACGCTCAAGGAGGTTCTGGTGAAGGGGCTGTATGACGAGCTGGTATGGTTACTGGGCGAGAAGCCGGCAGTGGTTCAGCTCAAGGGCCAGAGGATACTGCTGATAGGGCTTTTCGGTTCCGGCAAGACGACCCACGCGGGCAAGATAGCCAAATGGTTCCAGGCAAGGGGCATGCAGGCGGGCATGGCAGCGTGCGACACGCACAGGCCGGCGGCCCGGGACCAGCTGGCCCAGATCGGGAAGAAGATAAAGGCGCCAGTCTACGCCGACGGGAAGAAGCCGCTGGATATAGCCAAGAACGCCATGAAGAAGAGCAAGGAGGCAGTGCTCATCTTCGATTCCGCCGGGAGGGACGCACTCGACAATGAGCTGGCAGAAGAGCTGCGCGAGCTGGGCAAGGCGATCAAGCCGGACGAGGTGTGGCTGGTCATACCGGCAGAGCTGGGGCAGGACGCTGGCAGGCAGGCCAGCGAGTTCAGCAAGCTCGTAGGCATAACGGGAATAGTCGTCACCAAGCTGGACGGGACAGCGAAGGGCGGCGCCGCACTGGCAGCGTGCAGGGCGGCGGGAGCGAGCGTCAAGTTCATCGGGAAGGGCGAGCAGCCTGGCGACATCGAGCTTTACGACCCGAAGAGGTTCATAGGCAGGCTCATAGGATACGGCGACCTTGCGGGCCTGATGGAGAAGGCGAAGGAGATCGGCATAGACGAGGACGCCGCGAAGAGGATGCTTGAGGGCAAGTTCACGATGCATGAGTTCCAGGAGCAGCTCAAGTCGATGAAGGGCATGGGCCCCCTGAACAAGGTCATGGACATGATCCCCGGGGCGTCGTCCGGCCTGATGAAGAAGCTGCCGAAGGGCTTCATGGACATCCAGGAAGGCAAGATGAAGAAGTGGGAGCACATAATCAAGTCCATGACCCCCGCCGAGAAGGAAGACCCCGATACCATAAACGTGAGCAGGGTCAAGAGGATCGCGGCCGGCTCGGGCACCAGCCAGCAGGAGGTCAGGGAGCTGCTGAAGAGCTACAAGCAGATAAAGAAGGTCATGAAGCTCACGAAGGGCGGCAAGGCCTTCAAGAGGGGCCCCTTCGCGAAGCTCGCGAAGCAGCTGGGGATGGGCATGTAGATGCGATGCATCGCCTTCCGTTTCTGCGACGATTCCCCATCGGATATAAATCACCCTTATTCAATTGATTCTCATGAAGAAAGAAGCATTGAAGGAGTTCAGGAAGCCAGAGGTCGCGGCGGTAGCCAAGGAAGTCCTCAAGAGGGGGCCCGTATGCGACAACTGCCTCGGCAGGCAGGCGGCACAGGTATCGACGGGCATGACCAACAGGGATAGGGGAAAGGCCTTGCGGCAGATGCTGGGGGCCGGCAGGGAGCCTGCGAAGTGCGGCGTGTGCATGGGTATATTCAAGAGGATTGACGGATACGCCGACGCAGCTGCCAAGAGGCTCGCCAAGCTCGAGTATGAGACATTCCTGGTAGGGACGAAGATGAGCTGCGATTTCATCCGATCCGAGGAGTCGCTGTGGGAGGACGTCGGCATAGACTACTGCGAATCGATAAGGTCCGAGCTCAACAGGGAGCTCGGGAAGCTGATATGGAAGAAGGTGAAGCATGAAGTCGACGAGAAGAGCCCGGACGTCCTGGTAATCCTGAATCTGGAAAAGGACAGGATCGACCTGCAAGTGAAGTCACTATTCATATCGGGAGGGTACAAGAAGCTCGTGCGGGGGATACCCCAGACGAAATGGGACAAGTACAGGGAGACGGTCGAGGACATCATCGCCGCGCCGCTGTTGAAGGCCACGGGGGGAGAAGGCCACTCCATGCACGCCGCCGGCAGGGAGGACATAGATGCCAGGTGCCTCGACTGGCGGCCTTTCGTATTCGAGATCAAGAACCCCGTCAGGAGGAAGATCGACCTGCGCTTGATGAGGGCCAAGATAAAGAAGTCCGGGAAGGTCGAGGTTTCAGGCCTTAGCTTCTCCGACAAGAAACAGGTTCCAATCGTGAAGTCCATGAGGCACGACAAGACGTATTCGGTACTCGTTGAATTCGAGAGGCCCGTCAAGAGCATCGAGGCCGTCGAGGGTGTGAAGGGGTACGTCAGCCAGCGCACCCCGACGAGGGTGATGCACCGCAGGGCGGACCTGACGAGGAAGAGGAGGGTCATCGACATCAGTTGGAAGAGGATAAACAATAAAAACTTTGAGCTACAAATAAAAGGAGAAGCGGGATTATACGTGAAGGAGCTGGTGACCGGGGATTCGGGCAGGACGAAGCCCTCCATCGCCGGCCTGCTCGGGAATCCTGCCGCAGTCAAGGCGCTTGACGTAATCAAGATTTGGGATTGATCGGAATGGTGAAGGCATCCAGGGGACTGAGGACCGGGACGAGAAGGAAGCTAAGGAAGGACAGCAGGGCGAAGTTCACGATCACCCCGCACCTCAGGGTCTTCAAGGAAAGGGAAAGGGTGACCGTTAGGCCGAACCCACGTTCCCACGGGGGAATGCCTCACGCCAGGCTGCTTGGAGCTTCAGGCGTGGTCATAGGCAAGAGGGGCAGCGCGTACATCGTAGAGGTGAAGGTCGGGAACACCCACAAGACCATCACGGCCAGGCCCGAGCACCTGCAGCCCGTCAAAGAGGGGGGATGAGACGGATGGAGATAAAGAGCGAGAAGTTCGTAACGCCGTACGAGGCCAGGAAGATACTGAAGAAGAGGGGAAAGGACACGGAGCTGAACTACGAGCAGAAGAACGCCATGGAATACCTGAACAAGTTCTGCAAGGTCCCCGAGAAGGAGATAGATGCGCTGGTGTCGGAGCTCAGCGGGATAGAGAGGCTGAACGACAAGCACATCGTCGGGATCGTCGGCATGATGCCCAAGGACGAGGAGGACCTGAGGCTGCTTTTCGCCAACGAGAGGATAGTGCTGGCTGACGAGGACAAGAAGAGGATAATCTCCGCGGTGAAGAAGCACGGCAAGTGAACTTGCGCCAGCGCTTTTCACAAATCGGCATGCTCCATTGCATGATCTGTTCTTATATATCCGCTGGAGTAGCGATATCTTTATAAATGGATGCATGAAAGAATATATAACATTATTTCAGGTATAATCACTGTAAAGGAGTAAATAGAATGTCATCCGAGGATGAAATGGGTATTGAAGCTGCCAAAGCAAGGAGGCAAAAAGTCAAGTGCCCGGAGTGCGGCAGCGAGAACATAAAGTACGATCCTTCTAAGGGCGAATCCGTCTGCATGAAGTGCGGGCTTGTCGTCGATGAGTCCATGATAGACTTCACACAGGAATGGAGGGCCTTCGACGAGGACCAGAGGAGCAGGAGGGTCAGGACGGGAGCGCCCCTGACGCCCACGAAGCACGACCAGGGCATAACGACGGAGATGGGCAAGGGAAGGGGCGAGCTCTTCAAGGTGGCGCCGAAGAAGAGGGCGCAGTACTACAGGCTCACGAAATGGCACAAGAGGCTCATCAAGTCCAAGGACAGGAATCTCTCTTTCGCTTTCTCGGAGCTGCAGAGGCTGGTATCGTACCTGGGCCTCTCCCAGTCCATACACGAGAGGGTCGCGAAGCTGTACGAGAAGGCGGTCGACGGGGGACTCGTCAGGGGCAGGAGCACGGAATCCATCATAGCGGCCCTGCTGTACACGGTATGCAGGGAGGAAGGCGCCCCGAGGACCCTTGACGAGATATCCAAGGCGAGCGGAATAAACAGGAGGGACATAGGGAAGACGTACAGGTACGTCGCCAGGAAGCTCGACATGAGGATACTGCCCGCGAAGTCCCAGGATTACGTTCCCAGGTTCGGCTCTCTGCTGGGGCTTTCCGAGAAGGTCCAGGTGAGGGCAGTCCATGTGCTCGACCAGGCCAGCCAGTTCGACGTCACGTCGGGCAAGGGGCCCATCGGGGTCGCGGCCGCCGCGTTGTACATCGCAGCAGTTCTCGAGGGCGAGAAGAAGACCCAGAGGGAGGTCGCGGACGCGATAGGCGTCACCGAGGTCACGATCAGGAACAGGTACAAGGAGATCATAGAGAAGCTCGGCATCAAGGACGAGGTCGAGGAGAAAGTGAAGGAAGACGAGGAACAGCAGCAGAGCAACAAGAAATGATGATTACCGCTCTCCGCCGCACCATGCACCAACCCCTTTTCTGAATTTTCCGTCAAGGAATAAGACCAATCACGGTGGGAAAGGGCCCGGAAAAACTTTTAATAAACAAACACCGATTCTATATGAGGTGTTCGAATGCTTGACGAGGAGAACAGGAAGAAGCTCGAGGCATTGGGCAACAGGCACGTCATGCGCAAGGTTCATGAGGCCATCGGGCTGTGCAAGCCCGCGAAGGTCATGGTCGTAACCGATTCGGACGATGAGGTTGCCAGGATCCGCCAGCTCTCCATGGACATGGGAGAGGAGAGGCCGCTGGCGGCGAAGGGCCACACGGTCCATTACGACGGATATTTCGACCAGGCCAGGGACAAGGCCAACACGAGGATCCTCATCCCGGCGGGTAAGAGTATAAGCAGGTACATCAAGACCGCCGACCGGAAGTCGGGGCTGAAGGAAGTGCTTGGATTCCTTGACGGCAGCATGAGCGGCAAGGAGATGTACGTCCGCTTCTTCTGCCTCGGGCCGGTGAATTCGAGATTCTCCATACCCGCCCTGCAGATAACGGATTCCCTCTATGTCGCCCACAGCGAGGACATACTCTACAGGAAAGGGTACGAGCAGTTCAAGCGGCTCAATGGGTCCGGCAGCTTCTTCTTTTTCCTCCATTCAGCGGGGAAGCTTGAGAACGGCGTCTGCGCCGAGATCGACAAGAGGCGCATATACATAGACCTCGAGACAGACAGCGTCTATACCGTCAACAACCAGTACGCGGGCAACAGCCTCGGCCTGAAGAAGCTCGCGATGAGGCTGGGGATACAGAAGGCCGCGCGCGAGGGCTGGATGCTCGAGCACATGTTCATAATGGCCGCCCACAGGCCGGCCGGCAGGAAGACCTATTTCACGGGGGCCTTCCCGAGCGCGTGCGGGAAGACGTCCACAGCGATGATCAGGGGACAGACCATAGTAGCTGATGACATCGCATACCTAAGGCCCTGGAGCGACGGGACCCTGCATGCGGTGAACGTCGAGCAGGGGATCTTCGGCATAATCGAGAACGTGAACCCGCACGACGACCCTGTCATCCACAAGGCCCTGACGACCCCGAGGGAGCTCATACTTTCGAACGTCCTTACCGTTGGCGGAAAGGCGTACTGGCTCGGCATGGGCAAGCCCCTTCCGGAACATGGCATCAACTACAGCGGGGAGTGGCACAAGGGCAAGAGGGGCCCCGACGGGAGGGAGATCCCGCCAGCGAACAAGAACGCCAGGTACACCATAAGGCTGCAGGAGCTTGACAACGTGGACGACAGGGCCGAGGACCCGTCCGGCGTTCCGATCGCGGGCTTCATATTCGGCGGCAGGGATTCCAATACGAGCGTCCCCGTCTCTCAGTCGCTAAGCTGGGCGCACGGGGTCCTGCTGGCGGCCAGCCTCGAATCGGAGACGACCGCGGCCACATTGGGCAAGGTTGGCGAGCTATCACACAGCCCCATGGCGAACATGGACTTCCTGTCCATACCGCTGGGGATGTACATAGGCAATTACCTAAAGATAGGGAAGAGCGTCAAGAAGCCGCCGCTGATATTCTCGGTCAACTACTTCCTTAAGGACGAGGGCGGCGAGTTCATGAACAGCAAGCTGGACAAGAAGGTCTGGCTGCTGTGGATGGAGGGGAGGGCCCATGGGGATTTCGGTGCGATAGAGACCCCGGTAGGATATATCCCCAGGCTCGCCGACCTGCAGGGGCTGTTCAGGCAGGTCTTCGGCAGGAGATACACACGAGGAGAGTACGAGCGCCAGTTCTCGATCAGGCTCACCAGGTTCGCCGAGAAGTTCGCCAGGATCGAGGAGATATACGCGGAGGAGCCCGGGATACCGGACGAGTTCAGGGCCGAGCTGGCGAGCCAGAGGGAGAGGCTGCAGGAAGCCCGGGAAAGGTTCGGGAAGGACGAGGTCTCTCCAAGCGAGTTCGAATAGAGCCTGGAAGAATGGCGGCTTAATATATAATATGACTACCTTTCAAAAGTTGTTTACCGTTAATCCTTATTTAAAATTTATTCTCATTTTATCATCTTATGGGGGATTGTTCATGCATGTAAATGTGAATGTATTGAGAGGCCATAGATTCATAGCAGATACTGTAGAAAATACTCCCAGAACTTGTGAATTGTGCACTTATAATAATGATGGCGGACAGTATACTGGTGATTGCCCATATTTTTCGATTATTTTTTCTGTTCCAAGAACCAAAGAGAATATGCATCAATTGGAGGGAAAAGCGCCTGGAAATTACTGCTATAAGTGGGAATTCGGCTTAGCCGGCGAAGATTGATTTTTATTCCCCCTCCAATGACATCCTGAACGCCTTTCTGACGATCATCACGAATAGTAGTAATCTCCTTTCTCCTTCTGCTCCCTGTCCAGCACCGAGTCCGGCTTGTTCGCTCTCGCCCTGCCGGTGTGGGGGTCCCTGCGGAAGGTGATGTTCAGCTTCTTGAGGAAGCTGTTCATGCCGTCACGAAGGTTGGTCGGGGCATGCCCGAACCCCTTCTTCCCCCGTTCGCCCTCGAAGACCATCACCCTGTCGGCGACAGCGTCGATGATCTGCAGGTCGTGGTCGACGATGAAAGCGGCAACCTCCATGCCCTCCACGACCTCCCTGATCAGCTTGGCCACCCTGAGCCTCTGCTCCACGTCAAGGAAGGCCGTCGGCTCGTCTAGCAGCAGGATATCGAAGTCCTTTCCCAGGTTTGCTGCTATAAGGACCGCCTGCGCCTCCCCGCCCGAAAGGTTTCCCATCTTCCTCTCGAACAGCTTCTCGAGCTCGAGAACGCGCACGATCCTCTTGCTCCGCTTGCTGCCGGGGTCGATCTCCCCGGCAAGGTATTCCCTCACCGTCATCTCGGATTGCTCGTCGCCCAGCTCGATGCGCTGGGGCTTGTAAGCCAGCCTGAGGTCCTTGATACCCACGCCTTGATTGGGCTTGACTTTGCCTGTCAGCATGTTGATGAAGGTCGTCTTGCCTGTGGCATTCGGGCCTAGGATCCCAATGATCTCCCCCTTGCAAAGGGTCGATCCCTCAGTCGCCATGGAGAAGGGGCCGAAGCTCTTCTTGTATGCCGGGAACCTGAGGAAGGCCTGGGTCTTGAGCGACTCGGCCGCCCCCTTGCTGAAGACTATGCTCTCATCCCTGAACCTGACGTTCTCCTCCTTCACGTAGCCTTCGAGGTAGGTGTTGATGCCCGTCCTCACCCCCTGGGGCTTCGATATTATCCCGAAGCAGGCGGGCTTCCCGTAAAGGATATGCACTTGATCCGCCAGGTAGTCCGCCACCGCGAGGTCGTGCTCGACGACCATGACCATGCTATCTTGGGAAAGCTTCCTTATCTCCCTGGCGACGATGAGCCTCTGCTCCACGTCCAGGAACGAGCTAGGCTCGTCGAAGAAGTACAGCCCGGCGTCCTTGAGCAGGGTCGCGGCCACGGCAAGCAGCTGCAGCTCGCCCCCCGACATGCTTCGCAGGTCCTTGTCGAGCAAAGGTGCGAGGTTCAGGCCTTCCCTGACGGACGACAGCCTTCCCCTCTCATCAACCTTGCTGAGCAGCTCGCCCGCCTTGCCCTTCCACATCCTGGGTATGGAATCGATGTTCTGCGGCTTGTATGCGACCTTGACCCCCCTTTCCTTGAGCTTCGTAAGGTAGTCCTGCAGCTCGCTGCCCTTGAACATCCCGATTATCTGATCCCATGGTATGCTCTTCCCCAGCATCCCCGTGTTCGGCTTCAGCTCCCCCGACAGGATCTTCAGGGCCGTCGATTTCCCCACGCCGTTCTGGCCGATGAGCCCAACGACCAGCCTTCTCCTGGGCACTGGCAGCCGGAAGAGGACGAACTGGTTCCTGCCGTACCTGTGCACGGGGGTCTCGTGCAGCTCCCGGGGCAGGTTTATGATGCTTATCGCCAGGGTCGGGCACTTGTTGGAGCAGATGCCGCAGCCGACGCACAGGTCCTCGTCTATCAGGGGCTTCTTGTCCGCCTCGTTTACGGTTATGCAGTCGTCCCCCGACCTGTTTATGGGGCACATCCTCTTGCACAGGTGGTTGCACACGCTCGGCTTGCACGCCTCCCTGTCTATGACGGCTATCCTCTTGGTCATACCCATCAGGCGCTCCTGAAGACGCTGAACTCGACATCCTTCCTGAACATCCGCATTATTATGCTCCTCATGTCATCCACTGGCACCCTGGGACCCGGCCCCTTGCCCGTCAGGACCCTCAGCACCTCGCCCTGCGGCCTGTAGACAACGTTGATGCCGTGCACGGGAACGGGATGGAGCAGGTCTGTTATGAATGCGCGCATATCACCCCCGCTCTCGACTATCCTGACGGGCTTGCCGAGCTCCTTCTCCAGCTTCTTCACGGTCAGCCCGCTCTTGCCGATTATCCTTGCGGCGTCCCCCCTGGCGCAGACTATCGCAAGCATGCTGTCCGATTCGAACGCGCGCTGCATGTCGATGTCCCTGAGCGACTTGATGCTGCCGGAGAGCCGCAGCAGGGCCCTGGCCACCTTGATGTCAGTTTCGGTGACCCGGCCGCTCTCGAACTTCTCCAGGCAGGTCCTGCACAGGATTCCCGACTTTAGGCAGACGCCGCATATGGGTGCCTTCATGAATATCAAATCCTTCCCGAATTTATATTAGCCGGCATTTGCAGGCACAGTTATCAAAGCTTTATACTGTACGGATGCCGGTAACCTTAATGTTAATCTGCCGGTTTTTTAAGCACGACGAATCAACAATATTTCAGGGCCTGCAAACAGGGCGGTTGACATGCCAAGCAAGAGGAAGGAACGGAAGAACCCCATGATGGGTCATGGCCACAGGGCAGTTGACTGGCCCGTAACCATAAAGAGGTCTGCCCGGTTCTGCTTCGAGCCCAAGAGGTTCCTGCCCTTCTTCATCACCGACGCCCTTGTGATAACCATCGCGTTCCTGCTCATAGGCGGCGCTGCCATGCCTTACGGGGGCCTTGCCGCCGGGTCCCTGCCGCTTGAAGCGGACTCGGCGATCGTGATGCTCGCAATCCTCATCATCGCATGGTTCCTCGCTTCTCTGTGGATAACGGGCGCCGTCATCCATCAGAGCTCGAAGCCCAATGAGTTCGACAGGAGCTGGCTCGTGTCGGCGCGCATGTATCCGAACCTGCTAGCAGCGACAGCAATCGTGGCGGTCATCACGATCATCCTGTCATCGGTGCCTCAGGTGGGGCTGCTGCTTTCCATCGTCGCTTCGCTGGCCTTCCTTCTCGTGAGCCAGTTCGTCATCGTCGGCGGCATGAAATTCCATCAGGCACTGTCAATGAGCTTGAAAACGCTCAGGTACAAGTTCCTCGCGGTATTCCTCTCGTGGCTCATCGGGGGCCTGCTATCCCTGGCGATAATGCTGGTTTTCGCATCGCCGCTGATAGCGACGGTATTCTATTTCGTGGCCACGTACGGAATGGAGGACGCGATACTTTACATGATGGTTTCCCTTGATTGGAGCGTCATCTACGCAGAATCCGGCATCCTGCTTCTGGGCTTATCCATATCCAGGACGTTCGGCCTGAATTTCCTGACGGACGTGTACCTGCAGCTCAACAGGAAGAGGTTCTTCATATTCTAGGCTTGCCGGGGTGAAGCGCGGCTGGGCGCGCGGTATGCGGCATCCCGATGCGATCGCGGTATATAATTTAAATCAACGACTGAAGATTTATACTATGCTCGTAGGGCTCGTCGGCGTCCCCAACTGCGGGAAATCCACAATGCTGAAGGCACTCACACTGGCGGATGTGCAGATCGCGAACTACCCATTCACGACAATCCAGCCGAACCAGTCGGTCGGCCATGTCATCAAGGACTGCGCCTGCAAGAAGCTGGGGGTGAGGTGCAACCCCCAGAACTCGAAGTGCGTGGGGGGCAAGAGGTGGATACCCGTCAAGCTGTTGGATGTTGCCGGTCTAGTACCTGGAGCCCACACTGGGAAGGGCCTAGGAAACCAGTTCCTCGACGACCTCCGCCAGGCGGACGGCCTCATCCACGTCCTGGACGTCTCGGGGCTGACGGATTCCGAGGGCAAGCCCAGGACCGATGATGACAGATTTGACCCCGAGGAGAACATCAAGGTCCTGGAGCAGGAGATAGACGAATGGCTGCACGGGATCGTCCGGAAGAACATGGAGAAGGTCGAGACGCTGGCGAGGATGAAGAAGGTGCCCTTGGCGAGGCTGCTCGCGGAGAAGCTATCGGGCCTGGGCATTACGGAGGAGGACATAAAGAGCGCCATGAGGCAGAGCGAGCTTGGCAGCAGAGAATTCGCCACCATCCTGCGGAGGGAATCGAAGCCCATGATCATAGCGGCGAACAAGATCGACCTGCCGGGGGCCGAGGAGAACTTCGGCAGGGTCAGGAAGGGCCACAGGAACGTCATCCCGGCCTCGGCCGAATCCGAGCTGGCGCTGAGAGAGGCCGCCGAGCACGGGCTCATCGAGTACGAGCCGGGCGACCCCGATTTCAGGGAGAACGCCGGGAAGCTTACCGACAAGCAAATCGAGGCCCTCGGTTTCATCAGGGACAATGTCCTGCGGAAGCACGGCTCCACGGGCATCCAGCAGGCGCTGAACTCCCTCGTTTTCGACATGCTCCAATACATCGTGGTCTACCCAGTCGCGAGCATGAGCAAGTATGCCGACAAGAAGGGCAACGTCCTTCCTGACGCCCATCTGGTGAAGAGGGGGACGACGCTGAAGGAGCTCGCGGGCAGGGTGCATTCGGACATGGCGGACAAGTTCATAGGCGGGCTCGACGTCGACAAGAAGAAGGTGGGGGCCGACCACGTGCTGCGCGACGGAGAGGTGGTTGAAATCCTCTTCTCCCGATAGCCGTCTGATTAAGCCTCTTTTTTCTTCATCACAGGCCGTCATCATCGGTCTGGTACTTGCCTTTCGCCATGTACTGGTTGGATATCTGGTACGTTATTCTGGATTTGTAGGCCCCCCTGAAATCCTGCTCCTCCCTGACATTGATCTCGTACTGTTTCTTCAGGGCGGGCTCTACCTGGGACTTCGGCACCTTGAACTCGACGTAGACGTCCTCTTCGTAGGGCGAGGGGCTGCTGGTGCTGGTCATTTTCCTCCAGACGAGCTTGCCGGTCTTCCTGTCGAGCGCGTACATGTTGCAGTCCCAGGAGCCGGAGAAGACGAGATGCTTGTATACGGGGGTCGTGGCCCATATTGGCCCGTTGGTCTTGAACTTCCACTTGAGGGTACCGTCCAGGTTGACCGCATAGATATGCTCATCTGCAGAGGAGAAGTGGATGACGCCATCGGCTATGATAGGAGTCAGGCTACCGATCCTCTCAAAGGTCCTGAATCTCCAGAGCTCCCTCCCATCCATATTTAATGCATACAGGTTGTGGTCCCAGCTCGCGAAGTAGATCACGGCTTCGTGGATGGCCGGCCTCGAGACGACGCTGTCATACGTCCTGAACTTCCACAGCTGCCTGCCCGTCTCCACATCGACGGCGTAAAGGTTGTTGTCATGGGATCCGAAGTATATCACGCCATTCTCCACGAGAAAGGGATGCTTGTTCGTTATGTTGCCCATAGTCCTGAACTTCCAAAGCAGCATGCCCGTGTGCCTGTCCAGCGCGTATAGGTAGTTGTCATAGCTCCCGACGAATACCATGTCCCCGTGTATCCTCGGGCTCGAGCCGACGAAATCCTGCGTGGCGAACTTCCATTTCAACTCGCCGGAGAGCCTGTCAATGCAGTACAGGTTCCTGTCCTTCGAGCCCACGTATACCGAATCATCGCTCGCTGAGGGAGTGGCGAAAATCTCGCCCCGGGTCGGGAATTTCCATAGCAGGGCGCCGTCCAGTGAGTTGAGGGCATGGAGATTGTAGTCAAAGGAGCCTACGTACAGTATCCCCTTGTGTATCATGGGGGAGCAGCCCGTTATCACCCCATCGGTCCTGTACCTCCAAAACTCGGCTCCCGTTTCGGCATCCACGCAATAGACGATGTAATCGGCAGCCCCGTAATACAGCCTACCCTTGTGTACCAATGGAGCGGAGCCTATGTTCCCACCGAAGCCGATGGTCCATATCAGGTTGAACCTCTTCTTCCTCTTCACAACGAGGTCGCCGAGCTCCAGGTCGAAGTCCTTCTGGACCCCAATCTCGTCATCGAATCCGAATTCGTCCATGGGCGGCACAAACAAGAGATGCTGTGCGGCCTTAATATACCAGTGTCCTCCTCAATAAGGATAACAATAAATAACCACCTCCCCAATTATCAACATGCACGAAAAGGTTCTCGAGAGGGTCGGCCTGACCAGGAACGAGGCCAAGGTCTACATCGCGCTCCTGAAGAGGGGGCTGTCCACGGCCGGCATGCTCATCAAGGAGTCAGGGCTGCACAGGTCGAGGGTCTACGAGAGCCTGGAGATGCTTTCACAGAAGGGCCTGGTGGGATCATGCGTTAAGGATTTCAAGAACCACTTCCAGGCGGCCAAGCCGGAGGTCCTCCTGGATTTCCTCGAAGAGAAGAAGAAGATGATCGATGAGCAAAAGGAGGAGATGAAGAGCATCCTGCCCGGCCTCAAGGAGATTGAATCCATGAAGAAGGAGGAGATAGAGGGGGCCGTCTTCAAGGGCAGGGAGGGCCTCAAGGCGATACATTCGGACATGCTGAAGGTCGGGGAGGACGTGTGGGTCCTCGGGGCGAAGGGGCTCATCTTCACGGAGCTCAAGTACTTCATCCAGTCATTCGAGAGGGACAGGGTGAAGAAGGGGATGAAGTGGAAAAGCATATTTGACAGGGATAGCAACTTTAAAAGGATAAATAAACCTCTATTCGAGAAGAGGAGGATGCCTGACCGGTTCGCGAGCCGCGGGGTGGTGAACATTTACGGCGACAGGGTCGCCATAGTGCTGTGGAAGGAGAAGTACCCGACGGGCTTCCTGATTAAGAACAAGCTCATATCCGATGCGTTCAGAAACTGGTTCAGCTTCATGTGGGAGAAATCAAAGGGTGAATGAATGCTTTACATTATCGGCTTGGGGATCGGTGACGAGTCAGACATATCCCAGCGCGGGCTCGATGCCTGCAGGAAGGCGGACGAGGTATGCGCAGAGCTGTACACGGCCAGGTGGCAGGGCGACCTGCGAAAGCTGGGGAAGGCCATAGGCAAGGGAATCAAGGTCCTTGAGAGGCAGGACCTGGAGGACAGGTCCGAGAAATTCGTGAAGGGGGCGAAGGGCAAGGACGTAGCGCTGCTGGTCCCCGGGGACCCGCTGTCTGCGACGACCCACATCAACCTGCTCATGGAAGCGAGGCACGAAAAGATTCCGTTCACGGTCATCCATTCGAGCTCCATAATGACTGCCATCGCGGAGACCGGGCTCAACATCTACAACTTCGGCAAGACGGCCACCGTGGTCAGGCCACAGGAAGGTTACGCGCCGACCTCCTTCTATGAAGCGGGTATCATCAACAAGAGGAGCGGCATGCACACGCTCTTCCTGCTGGACGTGGACATGGACACCAGGCTCGGCCTCGAGATACTGCTGGAGATCGAGAAGAAGAGGAAGAGGGGGGTGCTCGGCCCCGACACGAATGTGGTAGCCGCCTCGGGGATAGGCACGAGGAAGAGCATCATCAGGTACGACAAGGTCAGGAACCTGCTGAAGCAGCCCCTCAGGCCGCCGGCGGTGTTGATCATCCCGGGAAGGAGGCACTTCGTCGAGCGCGAATGGCTCGACTCGCTGAAGGAGCGTATCAGGTTCTCCGAGCATATGTAACCGATATGATACGGGCTAATTCTCAAATTTGTTGAAATGGCCGGAAAAATGCCTATTTTCCACCCATAACAGACATCATGCGACCAACAGAAAGCTTTATAAATGGTCAAATTAACTACTACTTAGAGGTGACCCAAATTCAAAGCCATGGCAAGTTACAACACTGAAAGAGGATATTTGGGTCAGAATGAGCAGTCTTATATTTATTCAATTCCCGGCGCATTGAATATCGGCGAGGTCGGCGAGACCGTCGCATACAGGGATTCGGGTTTAGATATCGTCATTAACCGGCAGCGATCGGGCCACCGATAGCTTTATAAAGGAAGAAATAGTAATATTAACTACTAAGTAGTGAAAAAGGTGAAAAAAGTGACAGGAAAAACATCAACAGGTGAAAGGAGAAGGGCTACTATTACGCTAAATTCTGGCGGTCATGAATTCTTGAGTTTCGGACCGCAGGACTTCGCAAGGGATAAGACGGGAGTCCTTTTCGGCGATGGAATCGGTCCGGTCAGGGCTCATGCCAGGTCGGACAGCTTGTGGGGCCAGGTGGCTGAAGCGATTGGGAAGAAGGCCGTGGAGATAGGAAAGGGCGTGCTGAGGGGATATTCCAGGGATGAGAAGGCCGCTTATGCATATGCAAGGACCGGAATCCCGACCGCCGGAGATGTCCCCGGAGGATACTCCAAGATTGACGCGCTTCTGGGAAGTTACGGCGCAAGTCGTGCGTCCCAGCCGTGGCTGAAGGAAGTGACCGGAAAAAGCAACTACGTCTTCGGAGCTGCGGTTCCGGAAGGGCCGGACGAGGGAATATATGTTGATGAAGGGCTTGTGAGGAAGGCTGGCAAGTATATTAGCAGCTTGGCCAGGGGCCTGAAGCAGAAGGCCAGGGAATATGCCAGCGATTTCATAGAGACGCTGCTGACACTTGACCATGAGTATGCCCACAAGAACAAGGGCATAAGGAACGATCAGGCAGCAGAGCAGTATGCGGAAGAGAGCTTGATCAGGCTGGCAAAGGATGACAGCACGGTCGGGTTCGCCCTGCAAGAATACAGGAGCCCTCTCCTGCTGGCTGACTGAGAGGTGATGACAAATGGAAGAAGGATTGATGCGAAAAGCGCGGAAGTATGAGAAGGACCTGGACATGCTCATGTCCCTGGTCAAGGGAAGCGATGAGATGGACCTATCTTCCAGGGAGAAGGGCAGCATGCTCTATGCCCTCGAGGCCGAGGAGATCGACTTAAAAAATTTGGGGGGCAATGCCTAAAGCAGGTGAAAGAACATGTCACAAATCAATGACCTTAAGGATACCAGCAGGATGGAGTCGGCATTGAAATTCCCGATAGCCTGGGCTGCAGAGAAGGTGGTTGACGCCATGCCTGCCTGGCATGCATACGGCATACTTCCCGAGTTCTACACCTCAATGAAGGGCGGTTTGTGGGAAGCCGCGAACATGACCAAGCACAAGCACGGCCTTAACATGCTCGACCTACCTAAACATTGTGGCGGTTTCCAGAATCTATACTCTGTTCTGAATTTCCCCAGCGGCATATTGAATACGGAAGAGGTCTACACCTTCAGAAGGAATGACAACGGCCTCGAAACGCCCATTGATTACAGGTCGCCTTCCAGGCAGCCATCGGCCATGCAACTGCAGCAAGAGGGAGAGCAATCAATCGATAACGAACTGGAATTTGGCAACAGTCTTGTGAAGTCCCTTCTCGATCCAAAGGCTAGGAGAGGAGATTTCATCAGAGCACAGTGTGTAGCTGAGCTGACGGATGGGGACACGAGCAGGGCGCCGGACCCCACCGGCTATTTGCCCCAATTTTCCGAGCACGAATTATTCCTTTGCGGCCAGATCGGCAACAGGACCCTTGTAGCTTCCACGCCGCACGGCGCGGTTTACAGATATAGAGCCCCATCCAAATTGCAGAAGTTCGAGACATATCTCAGGATGGATATGCGATATACAATCCGTAATGCCCCGATAGAGTGGCTTGGCCTCGAGAAACTGAAGGTGTTCAAAGGATTGCCTCTTCAGAGGGTGCTTCAGAGCCTGGCAGCTGGGACAATAGGTTCCGAGCAGGAAGACTATATTTCATCTATGACACCACAGGGCCTTCCTGTCAGGATGGACGGATATATAAATCCCATCGCGAGATACCTGCCGCGATACAAGTAGACAGTGTGAAATTTGTCTTCATAAGCATTTCAAATAACCGCTGCGAACGACGGAGACGGAACGCTTTCACACATATAAGTTTATTTTCATCAATAATAAACATGGCAGACATTTTGCAGATTGTCCAGCAGTTCCTGTGCTACGGGAACAGCGACTGCATCAACATGTTCAACTCCTACGCGAGCAAGCCCATGGAGGGCCTGTTCTATCTCGTCTTCTTCCCCATAGTCTTCATCATAATCTTCATCTACCTGCTGGCCCACAGGTACTTCCCCGACCACCGCAGCCTGAACATATTGCTCAGCCTCGCATTCTTCGCGTTCATCATACTGCAGGGATGGTACTACTTCTTCATGATCCTAGGGCAGCTGTGGTACATCGTCATCATACTCCTGGGATTCCTGTGGATGGCGCTATTCGGCCTCCTTGGCAAAGGGAAATCAGGCGGCGGGGGCCAGGCGAGGACGGGCGGTAGCGGAGGAATGTTCGACGGCGTCCTCGGGGCGGCCGGGAAGAGGCTGAAGGTCCAGATGTCAAGCGAGCTGAAGGATCATGAGTCCAGGCTTGAGGCATTGCTGAAATCAATGGCGGGGCTTATCGGCGACATGAAGAGGGCGGGCTCAAAGACAGACATAGACAATGTCTACAGGGCGTATGTCGACCTGCTGCCCCAGATAGACTCGCACCTGGATAGCCTCAGGCAGATGACGGCCATCAAGGGCTTCAAGGTCAGCGGAAAATACAACGAACTTCTCAGTCGTTATAAGAAGCTATCGTCGGAGATGGATGGTCTGCACTCGAAGAGGGGAGGCAAGGCTGCCGCATAGGGTGATTATCGATGGTCGACTTCCTTGCGCTGGAGACCCTCCTTCCGTTCCTGCTCGTCCTGGCGATCGTGTATGGCGCCATGGACACGGCTAAGATGTTCAGGAACAGGGCCCTGAAGACCATAATATCCGTCGTCATGGCGTTCTTCGCGATAAGCGACGCATCGGTCGTAGCCATGCTTAACTCGATGCTTCCTTATGCCGCGATATTCTTCATACTCATCTTCGTGGCGGGATACGTCAGGCGGTCGCTCGGAGGCGAGGGGCAGAAGGACAACACGATAGTCATAATCATCATAGTCCTGGCGCTGCTGCTCATTGCCGCATACGCCAGGGCGGAAGGCGGCATGTACGAGTACAGCGAGTTCTTCTGGTTCGTGGGCATCATAGCCATCATATCAATCCTTTATGCCGCCTATAAAATGAAGTGATGCCGGTGGCCGCTCCAAATCCCGCGATCGGATTCCTCGAGCAGGCCGGGTTCTTCACATTCCTATCATTCCTGCTCATATTCATCGTCCTCTACTACGTCTTCATGGAGCTGCTGAACAAGTACGTGGCCAGGCTGCAGAGTACCGATAAGAAGCGGGCGATATCACTGATACTGTCTATACTCATAACGGCGTTTCTCTTCTTCTTTTTTGCTCACTATGCTTCCACCGGCATGATTTATGTTGCCACGGCTATCTTCGTCATTCTCTTCCTTTTCGTCGTCGTCCTGGCCGCCGCAAGGGTAATGGGACTGGATTTGCTGCAGATGCTGCAACGCAAAAAATGATCGTCAGAAAGCTGCTATTGGCGCCTGTTAGCGGCTTGAGGATAGATTTATAAGTCTTATACGACAATAACATTATATGGCAGATCCATTTTCGCAAATGGTAACGAACTTGGAGAACATGGGATTCTTCCAGTACTTGTTCCCTTTTTTGCTGGCTTTCGCCATCCTCTATGGGATCCTGAAATGGGTCTTCAGGGACAAGATCGAGCCGAGGGTTGTAGCCTTGATCTCGGTGGTCCTGTCTTTCTTCGTGATGCTGTATTCGGCCTATAACACGTGGCTCTACAACTTCCTGGCCAACGCATCCGGGGTCTGGCTCGGGATGGCAACGGTGCTCCTGTTCATCGTAGTACTCGCGGCACTGGCAGGCATAAACCTGCACGAGTTCCTGGGCGAAGAGAAGAGGTCATGGCTCAAGTACCTGATAATAATCGTGATCGCGTACGTAGTCATCGTCTCCTTCCTGGGCACGGGGGCTTACTACTCGTACCTGCCTTTCTGGCTGACGAGCGGCGACCTGTGGACGGTATTGCTGGTCATAATAATACTGGCGATAGTGTTCTGGTTCGTCGGCGGCGAGGAAAAGACAGGGGCGAAAGAAGGGGAAAAGAAAGAGTGAATCCCGTCAAACCCCGGTTTCCCTTTTTTTTATATTCGATATTATTTCGAATAGCGTCGGGATTCTTCAATGCTATCGGATTCAGAATCCGAAAGAATCAGCGCCCTGACATCCGCGATCCCGTCCCTATTCGGGCGGCGCGTACGGGGACTGGGGCTTCGGCCTGGGCGGCATCGCTGAGGGCGGTGCAGGCGCCTTCGGTTCCTCGCGGGGCTGTTCGATCGTTACCGGCTCCCCCTTCTTTGAAGCCTTGACGGCGTGGCTGAACTTCCTGATCGACTCCACCATGGGGGTGAGCGAACCCTTGACGATCTCCTCCAGGGAGTCTATCCTGGCGTTGGTGTCCTCTATGACGTGCTTCTGCTCCTCGATGTCCTTCCTTATGGACTCGATCTCCTGCGGAGGCACGCCGGCGCCCGGGACCTGGTCGGCCGCGCTCTTGACGCCTGACGCCATGTCGTCGATCTTGCCTTCGAGGGCGTTGACCCTGCTCATCATCTCGGACCATTTCTCCTCGGTCACCTCTTCCGTGAGCTCCTCTACTTCCCTGCGCCTCCTGTCCTTGAGCTCTCTTACCCTGTCCTCGCCCCTCTTGGGCAGCGGCTCCTCGAATTCCAGCGGCTCCTTCTCGATGGCTCCGCCGCGGGGTCCATGAGGCAAGGGGGCATCGAGATCGTCCATGAAAGCCCCTGGGCCCATCCTCCTCTCCTTTGGCAGGTCTTCCATATCCTCGTCCAGGTCATCGTCCGTCCAGGGCGATGGCATGTAATTCTGCTGCGGGTATGACGGAGGCATTCCCGGCTGCTGGATTGGCGGCTGGTCCTGGAAGGAGTATGTTGGCGGAGGAGCGGGAGCTGGCGGAGCGGACAGGGGCGAACCGGGCTGAGTTCCCGGAAGCGGGGGCGGGGATGGCGGGCCAAAACGGCCAGGCCGCGGGTATGGAGGCGCCTGGACGCCCGTCCCGGTGCGCAAGGCGTCCTTCATGGCCCTGTCGACCTCGAGTGGGGAGAATCCCTCCTCCCTGAGAGTCTTTATGATCTCGGGCTCTGACAGGCCCTGGGAAGAAAGGGAAACGACCTTTTCAGTCGGTATCCTCGGCCCAGCGGGTGCTGGACCGCCCGCCTGCTTCTTTTTGGAAAGGCCAAACATGAATCAGCACCGACCTCTTATATTTTATATATTTAACCTGGTTTACTTAAATATCTCCTCATTTGGGGCTCTTCTGCGCCGTTTTCTGCTCCTCCAGGGGCGCAAACTGCTGCATAAGCAACGGGTCCAGTATCTTGAGCTTCTCCTCGACCCTCTTGAGCTCGCTCTTCCTCGCGAGGAACTGCAGCTGCTTGACGACCTCCTTCAGCGTGTTCTGGACCAGGGTGACCTTCTCGTCCTGGGCCGTCACCTTTGCGGTCAGGCCGTCGATTGAGCTCTGCAGGGCCTTTATCTTCTCGATCAGGGACTCGTCCATGGAGCCTATCCTGCTCGAGGCCAGCCTCTCCCTGTCCTCTAGTATTCTCAAGCGCTTCGTGTTGTCGTTGACCCTCCCGACAATCTCGTTTATGATGGGCGCCGGCCTCTTCTTCTGGGTTTCACCGAAGACTGGCATAAGGAACACGTCCGCATTTTTTTATTTACGGGGTTACAATATTAAATAGTGTGCATCGATTTAAATAGAATAATCGTTTGCCAATGGTGATTTTGATGGCGGCCGGAGACTACGAGTATGACGAGAATGAGCAGAGGCTGAAGATCAACTGCCTTGGGTGCATATACGGGGCCAGCATAGAGGACTTCGCGGGGTGCATGACGAGGGTGATCGACAAGATCCTGGAAGTCAAGAAGGTCAAGACTATAGTCCTGGCGAAGGACAGGGAGTACGAGTACGGCCCCGAGCAGACCGCGATACTCGTGGAGATAGCCCGGGTCATCGAGGAGGTCGTCAGGGAGAAGCTGATGACCAAGGTTCCTGTCAGGGACAGCCTGCAGAAGAGGATGCTGCCCGAATTCAACAGCAGGCTGCAGAGGATAATACTCAACCTGCTCAGGAGCGACCCCATAGGCGCGTACGTCGAGCTCGTGCGGGAGATACGCCGCGTCAGGATAAAGATGAAGGAGACCCGCTACAGGGGCGCCTACGACTTCTACAGGGATTTCGAGAGGGACGTCCTCGGGGTGATAAAGGCCAAGCTCGAGAACACCCAGCTGATAAAGCTGGCCAGGCCCCACATGGCAGGCTACCACATCGGCGACAGGTCGCTCTACAGGGAGATATTCGTCCCGAGCATAAGGCCCAACTTCATGCTCACCAGGTACATGATAACGCCGCCCGAGAACGGGAAGTCCGTGGAGAGGTACAAGATCGGGGACATAGAGGTCGAGATATTCAAGCTGCCCGACAGCGCTTCGTATTTCTACTACGTGCTGCCCCCGGAGTTCACGCTTTCTGAGGAGAAGTACGCGGTGCTGGACGCCGCCAGGAGGTACATGGCCACCCACAAGCCAAAGTCGGCGGAGTTCGTCAAGACGGGGCGGATCAGGGAGGTGTTCTACAACATAGGCAAGGACATGATCCGGGAGGTCGCGGACCAGCAGGGGATAAACCTGACGAACAGCGACCTCGAGCAGCTCTCGGTCATTCTGACGAGGTACACGGCCGGTATGGGTGTGCTCGAGATACTCCTCTCGGACGAGAAGATCCAGGACATCTACATCAACTCCCCTGTGGAGTCGCAGCCCATACTGGTCTTCCACAACGACTACGAGGAGTGCAGGACGAACCTCATACCCACCCAGGGCGACGCGGAATCGTGGGCGACGAGGCTCAGGCTGCAGTCGGGCAGGCCCCTCGACGAGGCGAACCCCGTTCTCGATACCGACATCGCGGTCCCGGGAGGGAAGGCGAGGTTCTGCGTGATCACCAACACCCTGTCCCCGCACGGGCTTGGGTTCTCCATAAGGAGGCACAGGGACAAGCCCTGGACGCTGCCCCTTTTCATAAAGGCTAAGATGCTCGACCCACTCGGGGCGGGCCTGCTCTCATTCCTTATTGACGGCACGGCGAGCCTGCTGGTCGCGGGCGGCAGGGGGGCGGGAAAGACCTCGCTCCTGGCGTCGCTCATGCTGGAGATGCTTCCCAAGACGAGGATGGTCGTCATCGAGGACACGCTGGAGCTTCCCGTGGACCAGCTCAGGAGCCTGGAATACAACATTGAGAGCCTGAAGTCGAGGTCCGTCCTCACCATGATAGAGACGGAGATGGCCAGCGACGAGGCTCTTAGGACCGCGCTGAGGCTGGGGGACTCTGCTCTGATTCTGGGGGAGGTCAGGAGTACAGAAGCGAAAGCACTCTACGAGGCCATGCGGATCGGGGCGCTCTCGAACGTCGTGGTCGGGACCATCCACGGGGAATCGGCCTACGGGGTCTTCGACAGGGTCGTGAACGACCTGGGAGTCCCCATGACGTCGTTCAAGGCCACCGACATAATCCCCGTTTGCAAGACGCTAAGGTCGGCGGACGGACTGCACAGGTTCAGGAGGATGACGGAGATAACCGAGGTCAGGAAGAAATGGGACACCAACCCCGACAAGGAGGGCGGCTTCGTCAACCTGATGGAGTACTCCGCGAAGGAGGACAAGCTCAAGCCGACCGATACCCTGGTGAACGGGGAGTCGGAGACGATAAACAGGATCGCCAGCTACGTGAGGGAGTGGCACGGGGACTGGCAAACCGTATGGGAGAACATAAACCTGAGGGCCAAGGTGAAGAGCGCGATTGTCGACATGAGCATAAAGCTGCAGAGGCCTGAGCTGCTAGAGGCGGACTGGATCACCCGGTCGAACTCACATTTCCATATAATCTCAGAGAATATCATGAAGGAGACGGGCTCGGTCGATTCCAAGACAGTCTACAACGAGTGGCTCGCCTGGATGAAGCGAAGCCTCAGATGACCAAGCTTCGCACCCGGCACTCATGCTGGTTCTTCCGCTTTCCGGATCCGGTTCCAACAAATTAAAGCTGCAAGCACAATTATTTACCATGGCTTTGTTCGGCAGGAAGAAGAGGGTGCATCGCCCCCAGTCCCCTTATCGCGGCGTGAGCATCCCCGAGCAGTCAAGGCGGATAAGCATAGAATCGAGGGAATACAGGATATACAAGAAGAGGGTCGAGAGGAAGCTCAGCTGGTACGAGAGGCTCGCAAGGGCATGCGAGAAGCTGCTGAAGGCTAGCTTCGACAAGAAGACCGAGGACGAGCTGGCGAAGGCGATAGACTTCACGGGCCTCAGGATATCCCCTCAGGCCCCTTTCTCGATCTTCATAATAATGGTATTCCTGTCCACCATCGCCTCTCTCTTCCTGTTCGCCTTCGCGGTCTTTACGAGCCCTTTCTACATAGTAGCCGCGGCGATAGGGGGGCTTGCCGTGGGGTACTACATGCTCAGGTATCCCATAAACCTCATGAAGTCCATGAGGATAAAGGCAAGCTCCCAGGTCGTCCTCGCGATACTGTACATGGTGGTCAGCATGAGGATCTCCCCCAACATGGAGAGGGCCCTGAGGTTCACCTCCTCCAACATAAGCGGGGCCCTTGCCTGGGACATGAGGCGGCTCATGTGGGACATCGAGATGGGGAAATACTACTCGGCCAACGAGGCCACCACGGACTACATAGCGAAGTGGAAAGCGGAGAACGAGGAATTCTCGGAGGCGCTGAGGCTGATAAGGGAATCCCAGCGCCAGGTGCCCGGGACGGCGGAGAAGACGCTGGACGAGGCACTCAGGGTCGTCCTCGAGGGGACGAGGGACAGGATGAAGCGGTACGCGCAGGACCTGCAGATGCCCGTAACCATGCTGCACATGATGGGGATCGTGATGCCGATCCTGGGTTCTGTCATGGCCCCCATGGTCGCGGTCTTCATGGCCGACTCCATAACCCCGTGGCATTTCATCCTGGGCTACAACATCGCCCTGCCGATAATGCTCCTGTGGTTCATAAACAACATTCTTAGCAAGAGGCCCGTCACCTTCTCGCAGGTGGACATATCGAAGCACCCCGAGCTGCCTCCCGCCGGCAGCTTCATGGTCAGGTCCAAGAGGAGCAGGGCGGCGATCCCCGTGTTCCCGCTGGCCCTGCTGCTGGGGCTGCTGTTGATACTCCCGAGCATCTACTACTTCTCCGAGCATCCCGAATACATGGTGATCCCGTCCAAGGTCGTCGACGGCAGCGTCGTCTTCGAGGACGTGGACGACCCCGACAGCCTGTTCTCGCTCACAATGTCCCTGCTCATAATCATCGGGGCGGGGGCTGCCATGGCCTTCTTCTTCATAGTCTCGAACATCCAGAGGTCGAGAATCGAGAATAGCGTGTACAAGATGGAGTCCGAGTTCGAGCTCGCCCTGTTCCAGCTGGGCAACAGGATATCCGGAGGGACACCTCTTGAGCTTGCGGTAGAGAAGGCCAGGGATGACGTCAAGGACCTCGAGATAGCCAACCTGTTCGAGCTGACGCTCAGAAACATGAAGACCTTCGGGATGACGTTCGAGAACGCCCTGACGCACCCGAAGCTGGGCTCGCTCAGGTATTATCCGAGCAGGCTCATCCAGAACGTCATGAGGACGATAACCGACACGGCGAAGAGGGGGGTCCAGTTCGCTTCGGAGTCCATGCTTACGGTAAGCAGGTACCTGAAGAGCGTCAGGGAGACCCAGGAGTACATGAGGACCCTGATGGCGGAGACGACCAGCAGCATGCAGTTCCAGGCCTACGCCATGGCCCCCCTGGTCAGCGGCCTGATAGTCGCCCTCTCGCAGGTCATCATCCAGGTGCTGGTGTTCCTGGGGAGGAGGCTGGACGACATAGGCTTCCAGGACGTCTTCGGCATAGACGCCACCAAGATACTCGGCTCATCGTCAGCCATAACGGCGCCCATGTTCCAGCTGATTATCGGCGTGTACCTGATCCAGGTGATAATGATAATCGCCATCTTCGTGACCAAGATAAACAGGGGCGAGGACAAGGTCATGCAGTGGTATTCGGCGGGGAAGATGATCATAGTGGCCCTGATGATCTACTTCCTGGTCGTCATTGGCAGCAGCATGATGTTCGGGAGCATGATAGAGGGCGCGATGGCGACGATCGCTAGTTCATGAACGCCCGCCGTAAACGCCATGTGATAAAATAGAACCGCGCGAATGAGAAAGTCAATCCATGGCCTTAGAATTGCGCTGATCAATGACGCAAGCCAGTTCACCAATCTGAATCTTACCAATCTGAATGATACTATTTATATTTCCGGGATAATATACATTTATCCATGGGAATGAAATCCCAGATATCCTTTTTGTCAGGAACCCCGATGCAGCTGATCCTGGTCCTTATAGCGGCGATAGGATTCCTGGCATTCGTGACCCTTGGCGCAGGGAACATCACGCAGTTCTTGCGCGAGACGTGCGAGAAATACCCCGAACTGCCATTCTGTGGGGGGCTTGAAGCGGTCGAGGCTAGGGATTACCAGACCGCCAAGGCATCAACGGAAGCTCTGGTATGCGCAATAAATTCGGTTGCTCAGGGAAGCGAATGGCTAGGTGGCGGACAGATCGACTGTAATGAGTATTTCGGGAAATCTGGTCCAGTTGCCGTCCCAGACTCGGATTATGAGAGGATCGAAAAATCGATAAACGCCGGTCTGGGCGTGTTTGACGACGAAGGATGCAGGGACAGGTGCATCGAGGAATTGTGCCAGGGGATTCCGGGCTGCGAGGTTGAAAGCTCGACATACATTGAAACACTCAAGACGGTTGACGCCGGCCATGAAGGCGATGTCAATTATACCTCAAGGCGATGCGAATGCGTTGTAGGAATTTCCAATGACCCCAGAGTGAGTTGCGGACAAGAGGAAACAGAAAAATTCGAATACTATGCCGTTAGAGAAGCCGGGACCATCCTTGAGTGCGAATGCATTTACAGTGGAGGAAGTGAAAACATCATCAAATCAAAGGCCTTCGGCTTGACGAAGGAGCAGGCCGTGTATAACTGCCATGACTTAGCGAAAAGGGACGTCGAGATCCAGTGCGAAGAGATAAATATAGAGGATAGCCCTGGAGGAAATGCATGGTACCTCAGCATACAGGCCGATTCCGTAATATTAAAAGGGGAGATGAGGAGGGGTCTGTGCAAGCTGGACGGTGAAAGAGAGAAATTCCATGTATACGGATATGACGACACGAACGTATTTGCCCAATGCGATTATGACTATGACGCATCCAGATTCTCTATCAATCCCTGGCTGATAAACACCGCCGTCAGCAGGGAGGTTGTCAAATACGAGGATTTTACCGGCGAACTGATATTTTACAAGAAGGACTTCACGGGAAGGGTCCCCTATTACTATCAGGCAAATCAATTCGAATGCGCTTTGAGCAACTTCGAGTTACCGCAAGAGATTACTGATTGGGAAGAATGGGTGCCTTGGCACGGAGACCCCAGGTTTTTAATCTACTGGCAGAATTTCCCCGCCGAAGAAGACATGTGGACGATGAAAACCAACTGGAAGTTATATGTTGTCTTAGGGATAATAAGCGTCTTGCCGGTCCTGAAATCCGCAAGGATAGTTGCTGGAACGGCTGCACGAGCGGTCTTGAGTAGAATTTTCAGTTCTCTTGGGAAGGAGGCCGCGGAGAATGTGATAAAAAAAGGCGTAACAACAAGTATGATAAAAAAGGCTTCTACGACGGCAGTGAAAAACATGATGAAAAAGGGGACTCTATCGAAAACGGTCGGTGGAGAAGTGTTAAGCAGACTTGGAAGGGCGAATATCAATAACGCCATGAAAGAAGCTGGTGGAGAATTGGCAGAGAGAATAGCAAGGACTTCTGTAGCACAGGCGCCCCAGATTGCTCAGGAATATGCGGTAGATGCCGCAGGAAGGGCACTGACGCAGGCGGGATTGTATGGCATACCCCAGGAAGCAGCTGAAAAGCTCATGAAAGAATCGGGAGAGGCCGCAAGCAGACAGGCATTGAAATATATGGGCGCATACGGAATGAGGGAACAGTTCGTCAAGCTAATAGGTGATAGGGTCGTGGGAAAAGAATTACCCTGGACAGCCTTGAAGTTTTCAACACTCGTAGGTGCCGCCAGGATAGCCGAGATAGCCGACAGTATGACACAAGCCAGATTTGAAGTTTTTCCGAACGAAATAGTGTTAAAAGAGGCCCTTGGAAGCCCGGATGAATTCGATCTCGTTGATGAAATGGATGGTTCACCGGTTCTCATTGTCGTTCCGAACAGGGAATCTAAGTATATATTGCCACAAGTTTTTGACACGGAGAAAACCTTCCATATGGCATCACCATGCTATCTCGAGTCAGTGACCGTTAGCGGGGTCGATGCCCGATGCTCCGAGTACACATACAACAGAGAAGAAGACGGCTCAACTTTTACGAGTTGCGGCGGGGAAATCGAAATAACGGGCAAGGGAGAGCCGTGCGATATAAACCTCTATGGCATGAGCAATTTGGGCCCAATGGAATTCATCTACTACCTCCATGCCATACCGGACCCAATGTCAGTCATATACAATGATGAGAAAGCACTTGATGAAGGGAAGAATGCGTATGCACCGATTGAATACGAAGAAGATTGCCCGACGACAATACAATGCGGTAGCAATAACGTTTATTACCATTTTGATGGCACGGAATGGAAATGGAAATCTCCCAGCGCAAATATCGATGATTACAGACCAGTGCAACAGGTTTCTGACACGGAATGGCAAAATCTTGAACAAAATTACGACTTCGAGACCGCACACTTCGATATTATGAACGGCTTGGCGGGCAAGAACTTCGAATCCGGTGTTTCCGTTATTCAATCAACCCTCAACAGCGACAAAGACACAAAAGGAGGCAAAACCAGTGACGACTATCTTATAATACACCAATTTAAGAAATCGCCGAGTGAAACGTCGCCTAGTGATAACTATAATAACCTGGCTGAAATAATGACAGAAGATGTCAGCATGAGCGCCGGTTATTATATAATCCCATTCGCGGAAAGCACGCTTCTGTATTACAAACCGGAGCCCGAAACGCTCAAAATAGGTAAAGTCGAGGGAGATAAAATAACCACATACGAACTCACGAAGGACAGCGAAAGTTACCTTCATAATGTGTACACGCCAGTGGATTTTGAAGACGTGGTTGACATTCAGAAGAGCAGCAGTACGAGATTGGGAGAAAGAACGGCTATTATCACAACTTTCAGGATTGATGTCCCTGACTGGTCAGACTCCTATGGCGGTGACATAACATGGGTCAATATAGAAATCAATAATCCGGACGAGAAAGCAATAGAGATAGAGCCTTCCAGCGTGAACGGCGGCATCTTCGCAACAATAACGCTTTCCGATGAAGGTGATAACGGCATACTCCATTCAATCATAATCGAACAAGACGATAAGGCTAAAACGATGACAGATTTCAATTATGACATGGAGGGTTTTGATTACTACAACCTAAGGAACTGCATAAGCAAGGGCGTCATCGTTGAAATGGGTAAGAAGAAAGGCGACGCGACCAATTATTGCACGGGTGGCCTTTCTACAGGTAAAGCATGGCTTGAATATGGCGGTGACATTGCACTTGTGGCAGGTGTGGTGGTCGGCACATGTTTAGGAGGATGGCCTGGCGCTGCGGTTGCTGCTGTTGGGGGTCTTATCGAAACGGGATCTGAATACGCGAGCGAGAAAATGGGCGAATGGCCAAACTCCTGGTGAGATGCTGGGTGGATGCAGTTTAAAAAATACAAGAGAAGAATATCCATGGAATTCACGATAAGGACGATAGTGGTGCTTACCCTTCTTCTCGTAGCCACGTTGGTCTTTGCGGCCGTGATGCTCGGGTGGGGCTCCGAGTCGAGCGAATGGCTCACCGCGGTAATGAGCCCATTCCAGAACCTCGTCCTGAGGAGATAGCCCGGAAATCCAACCTTCACCACTTACAGGAACCCCTCTTTGGATAGCGAAACAGCGCAACAAGCATATTTTTAAGGGAGCTTGAACATAATTATAGTTATGAAAGGATTGTCTCTTACCTTGACTATAGTCATCGTAGCCATTGTTCTTCTGGTGACAGCGCTCGTCGTGATGACAATCTTCGGCGGACAGATTGCTCAGTTCATAGGCATTCTGAATCCCTGGTCTGAGGCCATGCTCAAGCAGAGCCTGTGCAACCAGAAATGTGCAGCCTATTGCCAGGGGCATGTAGGCATTTCCGAACCGGTTTCATGGAATACGATTGGGGAAATCGATGCACAATCTGAGCCTAAGAATTGTGGAACAATAATGCAGGACATCAGCGAAAACTGCGTCTGCAGAGGCATACCCGTCGCGGGAACCGGCAAAAGCGAGGGCCAATCTTGCAGCGGAACAACGGATACCAGTTGCGCTTCGCCACTGACTTGCAAGCCGAAAACACAAGGTTCAACGGAATACACGTGCCAGAAATAAGCAAGAACATACTATTCCCTGGGCCAAGCATTTCAGCAGCATTCGTTTTTTTTAATCAGCCCCGGCAATTATAATTCATGAAGGGCGGATTCCCGGGAATGAATGCATGGCTATGGCTGATGCTTACCATCATAGTGTGCGCCATTGCGATCTTCTGGGCAACCAGCAGGATTGGCCTTGTGGATTTCCCGAGCCTGCTGGGATGATGAACCCCATGCGACCGAACCTATTCTGCTCTTCTGTTCCATAGTCCGCTGAACCAAATTGAAATTCTTATTAAAATGGCGAAGGACATAGATTAATTAGGCATGAAAAGGGTAAAGGGGCAGGTTTCGGAGATGGGATTCAGCATCGTGGAGATGCTGATAACGCTTGCGGTTATCGCGATAGTGATCGCGATAGTGTTGTGGCTGATAACCCCCAGTTAAAGGATTATCGTTCTTCCACACCCAAATTTAAGAGTCAACCAGCTAATTATTATATATGAGAAAGGGAGGAGGCATACTGCCCAAGCCGCTGCTTGCGGCAGCGATGCTTGCGCTTTTTGTTTTCGCGTTGGTCATGCTGTACTGGAGGCTGGAGCTCATCCTGACCAACCCGTGCTGGAGCGACGCGATGGAGAGGCTCAGGCCCATCGCGGAAAGCCCGTCAAGGGGCCTGTCAGCGACCATTATCCTTGACGGCGATTCCGAGACGGGGAACTGCCTGAGCAAGGTCGTGTTCACGCCGAGCCCTGATGCCTGTGAGGACGCGTGCGAGGATTACAAAGGCGATGAAGACCAGAAGCGGGCATGCCTGCAGAAATGCCAGGTCGAGCCAGGCGAATCGAAGAGCTTCGTAGTAGCCATTCCTGCCGTGAGGGAAGGTATACTGGGGAGCGGAAAGAAAGTGATTGACGCCGTTGCCAAGCGCAGCTTCTATTGGCTCTTCGACGGCAAGCCGATGGTATTTTCCCTGGAATGCGAGCTAGTCGATTTCGATGTACCAGCCAGAGAATGCACCCCCGAGGGCGACTCTTGGATATGCACGCCCGGTAATAAGAAGAGCCAGTACAATATCAGGGTCGTAAAAGACGGCGAAAGGACTTGCAGGATAGTCGAATCCACGGCCGTTTCGTAGCCATATTTTATAGGCGATGAATGCTATGGAAGGAACCAGGAACATGGTGGCGGTCTCATTCGCGCTAATCGTCGTTGCGCTTTACCTCATATCAGCAATCTACATCGTGAATCCGTTTCTAAGCAAGAACTTCATAGTACTGGATGATGCCGTTGCCCTGTACATAGACACCCTTGCCTCGGTGGATGAGGGAAGCGCGGTTATCCATGTCGAGAAGGGTGCGGTGAACAAGCTGGAGATAACTTACCTCAAGAAGGGCGAAGAGGAGGGAATCGAGCATGACGGCTGGTACGCCGTAGCCACTTACAGGCTGGTTGCCGACAAGACCGAGATAAGCGCGAGCAGGATAAACTCGTACCCTTCCGATGCCCCGGCGAACAGCAACATCTTCTCACCAACCGAGGTATGCATAATCAAGGAGAGGGGCTCTGAATATCCGAGGGTGTCGAAATGCTGAAGGGGCAGCTGGACATCGACATAGAGATGATGGGGGGGACCATGATATTCATAGCGCTGACCCTGATCATGTTCATGGAGATCCTGCTGCCATTGCTGGTCGTTAACTACAACATGGAGACCTCGATGGAGGATATAAGGGCGGTCGAATTCGCGAACCTCGCAAAGGCAAGGATGATAGATCAGATAGGGGATGGCGAAGGGGACATAGACTATGCAAGGCTCGAGGCCCTGCAGGGAAGCAGTCTTGGTGACATCGGCCTGGCATCGAATTACCTTCTCGTGGAGGATCTGATTAAGGGGACCACTTTCGAGTTCGCCGGGAAGAGGGGGAAAACGGAGCATGACGTCTACGCCACGCTTTCCAGCCGCTTCCTGCCATCAATCGAGAGCTCCGATATAGTCATGCAGGGCAACAACGAATATTTCGTTCACATATACAGCCTGAGCGAGGACGGGAAGAGCATAGCCGTCGACATCCAGGATGCTGGTTCATGCGTCATGTATAGCCAGGGCGATATCAAAGAGAGCCGGTTCAAGGCCGCCGGATGCGATGACTTCACGTCCAAACAAGTGGTTGAAGACGGCGCCGAGGCCCTTATCAGGGGGGAGGTCTCGAATGCCATGGACAGCGGCGAAAGCCAATTCGTCAGGGTGAAGCCAAAGTCGGACATATCAGCCGGCGATATCGTGGTGACAGGTATGAAGCTCGGCAAGAGCTGGGGGTGCAGAGATTCCGGCGATCCTCAGGTCTGCATCAGGCAGATCGGGGATTTCGTCTTCCCCGCAAGGATACACGTGGAGCTGGCCGAGGGAAGTGATATCGTGGCCTGATTTCGATCATGGGCGCTTACGGGGGCTATAATCAAAATCAGAGAGGCATAAACGATGAACAGGAAGAAGGCGGCAATCGGGATCTTCGGGATGGTGTTGATAGGGGTAGCCATCCTTGCGGTCATGTACCTGGTACAGTCAAGCTGGATATCGAAAGGATTCAAGATAAGGGCCGACGCGAGAATATTTGTAGATGTCAATGACGAAAGCAGCAAGATATTATCATTGCTGAAATCGAAGACCGGGGATTCGGGCCTCACGGAGATGCTCGCACGCGAGCTCGAGTCAGTCCCTGCGGATTCTGCGGCGGATGAAATCACCGAGCTTGCGGACCAGCTGAACATAGCTATAGTTCTGTACGGCGAGAACGGGAAGGAAAAGAAGAGATACGGTAAAAGGGTCCCGCACGAAGAGGATATGATACAGATGGAAATAGCGTTGCCCGGCGGGAGAAGCGCCTTGATAGGCATAGCCTCTGATTTCAATACAGGGGATTATGGACAATTCTCAGGCGGGGGTGGGGGAGGAACAGGAGGCGGAGGTGCCGGAGGCGGCTGGTAGCCGCCTTATGAGAGGAAGTGTGAATCATGTCATCATCGTTCAACTCGGGGAAAAGCAAGGGAATGGCGAACATAGTGTACATAATGGGCCTGATAGCGATGTGCAGCATATCACTCGCTCACATCGTCCCTTCCATATCCAGGCAGCCGGAGTCCAACGTCATTGACATCGCGCTGGAAAACAGGATATTCATGATGCAGGACAGCCTTGAACTGGCAAAGCTTTATCTTGACGATGCGGCGATGTATTCCATCTACCAGGCAATGCATGACAATGGCGTCAACGGCGGTTTTGAAAGCATGGGTGGCAGCAGCCTGCTGCAATACGAGGGACATAAATACACCGTGTGGTACAACAACATGGACATTGCCCCCGACGAGAGCGACATAACCGACGCTCTCGAGGCCGCAACGAAGGCGAATCTGAAGAAATACACCGAAGATGGCAGCATCAGGGCATTCTTCTTCGTACCCATGCCCAGATACAATAGTATAACGGTCACGAATCTGGAAGGCCAAGGGGTAAGGCTGGAGGCTTCCAGCGCTTCCGGCTTATCCCTGCGAGAGACAGCCGAGAGCGGGGACGTATTGACGGCCGGCCGGAACTCAACGATAGACCTGAGGCTGCCTTCGCCTTACTTCAGCCTTTACGGCATCGCAAAGGGCTATCACGATGAGCTGGAAGGGAAGCTGCCGGATTGCGAGAAGGCATCGATAGAAATAATGAACGAGGACAAGGGTTGCTGCTCAGCGGATCTGCATGTCCTTGACAGCACTGACGGAAGCTGCCTCGTCCGGGTCGAGGTCAAGAGCAAGGAAGGGTTGGTGGTTTGGGACCCCGATGATGAGAAGAGCGTACTCGCTCCGGTCAGCTTGGTCTTCCTTGAAAGGCTGGGACCGGTCATGGAGAGGTGCATGGAATGCACAGCTTCGGACGGCACATGGTGCATCCAGTCAGAGAAATGCTCTACGGGAGGGGTAACGAACGACTGTCCCTCCGATTCTGTAATTGCCGGTGCATCCTGCATGGCCCTTGATCAGCTCACCTGCCAGGATTGCATCAGCAATGTCTTGCCGGATGGGGGCTGGGCGTGGTGCCCCGATCAGGGCGTGTGCGCCCAGTCTTGTACGGGAGAAACGGTCACGGACATAGACGATTGCTAGACATAGTCACACCCGTCCTGGTGCCGTATGGGGATCTGCATGCTGATTACATTCAACGAAACATTTAAAAATTAACCGGACAAATAGTTATACTATTACCTTTGGTACGGTAATGAGACAACAGCGGAAGGACCAACAGAGCAATACTATAAAATCATAAAATTCGGAGGTGTTAGCAATGGCAGAAGGACAAAGGGTTCTAAACCAGGTGCTTAAGGACTCTGCAAGGAAGCAGGTGAAGGGCAAGGAAAAGGCCGAGGAGAAGAAGGAAGAGCAGAAGGAAGAGCAGAAGGAAGCCAAGAGCGAGCTTGAGGCCGAAACCCAGGTACAGGAAGAAGTGACGCAAGAGGACTCCGGGGCACTGGAGAGCCAAGAGGAAAAGCAAGACGAAGCGCCCAGGCAGGAACCGGCAAGGGAAGGATTCAGGAAGCCCGATTTCAGGAGGCAGCCGGACAAGAAGCCTCGCAGGGGAGCCGCGCCGAACGTCGTATTCGTAGGAAAGAAACCGACGATGAGCTACGTGCTCGCAGTGGTGACCCAGTTCTCTGACGGCATGGAAAACGTGCACATAAAGGCCAGGGGAAGGAGCATCAGCAGGGCGGTCGACGTCGCCGAGGTCGTCAGGAACAGGTTCGTCCAGGGGGCCAAGATAGACGTTCAGATAGGCACTGACGAGGTCATAGACGATAACAGCAACAAGATAAACGTCTCGACCATCGACATACAGCTTAACAAGTAGGGCGTGAAGCGATTCGCCAAAGAAGGGGCAGCTTCTCTATTTCTTATTTTATTTTTGCCTCCCAGACGCGTCTTCGGCCATGTCCCAAAGGTGGGAAACCAATATGAAATTTTAAGTATCGCTGGGGGAATAGGGAATATATATAATCTTGACCGGGTATAAAGATATTTGGGATGTTTATGGAGAAATTCAAGATCAAGAGGATAAAGGCAAGGGAGATCCTTGACAGCAGGGGCAATCCCACCGTAGAGGTGGACCTGTTCACGGGTCATGGGATGTCCAGGGCGGCCGTGCCGAGCGGGGCCAGCACCGGCAGGCACGAGGCCCTTGAGCTCAGGGACGGTGGCAAGAGGTATCTCGGCAAGGGGGTCCTGAAGGCCGTAGAGAACGTCAACAGCATAATCGCCCCCCAGCTGCTGGGAAAGGACGTCACCAGGCAGGAGGAGATCGACGAGGAACTCGTGGAGCTTGACGGCACGGAGAACAGGTCCAAACTGGGCGCCAACGCCATGCTGGGTGTCAGCATGGCCGCCTGCAAGGCCGCAGCATCGGCGAAGGGCATGCCGCTCTATAGATACATCGCGTTCCTATCGGAGAACAAGGACCCGAACTTGCCCATACCCTCCCTGAACGTAATAAACGGAGGAGCGCACGCGGGCAACGCCCTCGATGTGCAGGAGTTCATGATACAGCCATTCGCTGACGAGTTCAGGGAATCGATCCGGATGGCGAGCGAGATATACCACACGCTTAAGGGCATCCTGAAGAAGAAGTACGGCCCCGACGCCATCAACGTCGGGGATGAGGGAGGGTTCGCCCCGCCGCTGAAGAGCACCGCGGAGGCGATCGAGCTGATATTGAAGGCGGTGGACGAGGCCGGTTACCACGGCAAGGTGCAGATAGCCCTGGATTCCGCCGCTAGCGGGTTCTTTGATAAGGGCAAGTACAGGCTTGAAGGCAAGAGGATCGGTACCGAGCAGCTCGTGGACTGGTACGCTGACCTGGTCGGCAAGTATCCCATAATCTCGCTGGAGGATCCCTGCGATGAGGAGGACTGGCACGGCTTCGTCTCGCTCACGGAGAAGGTGAGCCCAAAGGTGACCGTCATAGGCGACGACCTGCTGGTGACCAACTTGAAGAGGATACACAAGGCGCTGGAGCTGGGGGCCTGCAACGGCCTTCTGCTCAAGGTGAACCAGATTGGGACGGTGAGCGAGGCGATAGCCGCAGCGAGGCTCGCCATGGAAAACAAATGGAAGGTGATGGTTTCGCACAGGTCGGGCGAGACGTGCGACTCCTTCATCGCGGACCTAGTGGTTGGCCTGGGCACGGGGACAATCAAGACGGGCGCCCCGTGCAGGTCGGAGAGGCTGGCGAAGTACAACCAGCTGCTGAGGATCGAGGAAGAGATGCTGGCAAAGTAGGCTGCTGATTTTATGAAACCGAAAAACAGGGTCATCCTGATCATCAGGGACGGATGGGGATACAGCGAGAAGGTGAAGGGGAACGCAGTCAGGAACGCGAATGTCCCGAACAATGACAATTACGAGAGGCATTATCCCTGGACGACCCTTGAATGCTCAGGGAACGCCGTGGGGCTTCCCGAAGGGACGCAGGGCGGTTCGGAGCCCGGCCACCTGACGATGGGAGCAGGAAGAATAGTCTGGCAGCCGTACGAGAACATAAACAGGAAAATCAAGGACGGCTCCTTCTTCAAGAACAAGGCACTCCTTAAGGCGATGGAGAACTGCAAGAGGCACGATTCGAGCCTTCACTTGATGGGGCTCTTCTCAGACCAGGGAGTGCATGGGACCGTGGATCACCTGTACCCTCTTCTTGAAATGGCCAAGAAGCACGGCCTGAATAAAGTCTGGGTTCACGCATTTCTGGACGGAAGGGACGTCCCCGAGAAGAGCGCCGCCGAGTACATAAAGGAGTTTAACGAGAAATCCAATAAGATCGGCGTCGGTAGCATCGCGACAATAATCGGCAGGTTCTACGCCATGGACAGGGACAACAACTGGGACAGGACCGAGAAGGCTTACTTTCTGCTGACCAGGGGGCTGGGCATAGAAGAGATGGACCCCCTGAAGGCTATAAAGCACGCGTATGAGAGGGGCGAGAGATCGCTTGAGGAAGGCAGAGCTGGCGACACGACCGATTACTACGTGAGGCCCATAGTAATAGTCCATCAGCACGAGAAGCCCATTGCGACCATAGGCAACCACGATTCGGTAATATTCTGGAATTTCAGGTCCGACAGGGCAAGGCAGATAACTAGCGCCTTGACCAGCAAGAAATTTGACCACTTCGACAGGGGCAACGGCCATGACATCACCTTCGTGTGCATGAGCGAGTATGACAAGAGGCTGGCCCTCCCCGTAGCTTTCCCGCAGTCGACGGTCAGGGAGAACCTGGGCAAGGTTCTTTCGGAACACGGGCTGAGGCAGCTCAGAATAGCGGAAACCGAGAAGTACGCTCACGTTACTTACTTCTTCAACAGCCAGGTGGAAGCGCCCAATCCGGGGGAGGAAAGGATAATGGTGGATTCCCCCAAGGTCCCGTCTTATGACAGGAAACCCGAGATGAGCGCTTACGGGATAACGAGCAAGGTCTTGCGTGAGATCGGGAAGAAGAAGTACGATCTCATCGTCATCAATTTCGCGAATGGCGACCTCGTCGGGCATTCGGGGAAGCTTGATGCCGGGATAAAGGCTTGCGAGGCGGTCGACGAATGCGTCGGCAGGATCGTCAATCTGGGACTGGAAAATGGTTATGTCGACATAGTCACGGCAGACCACGGCAACGTCGAGATAATGTTCTATCCGAACGGTGAAGTGTGCCCGGCGCATGGAACGAACCCGGTCCCCTTTTTCATCGTGAGCCCGCAGGGGGTGCTCGGCAATTTCAAATTGAAGAAGGGCGGGGGGTTGAAGGACGTGGCCCCCACGATTCTAGAGATAATGGGATTGAAGAAGCCAAAGGAAATGGGTGGCGAAAGCCTGATCACCCGCTGATTTCTTCGATGTCCTTTATTAGGATTATGTTCGGGGGGTGACGTTTCTCCCTGTTGCAGGGCTCGCTGCTCAGCAGCTTGTTCGTCTTCCTAATGAACATGTTCAGGACCCTCGACGTGGCCTTTGCCTCGGGAGACTTGTGAATTATCTGCTTGACGACACTCGCCTTGCCGGGATAGTTGGGAGTCACGGAAGCGGATAAATCGCCACCCTCCATCACTATTTCAAGATCGGCTCCAAACCTGGCGCTGAACCTGACCCCCTCGATCTCGATGCCGTCAATGACCTCTGTCAGGTAATCCGTGTCATCATCCTTGACGCCCCTTTCGGCAAGGTTGCCGCTCAAGTCTATGGATCCGAAGCAGGCACGGAGCTTTAGCCTTGTGCTTTTCATATATTAAGTATGGCCTGCTGAAACTATTAAATGGACTGGCAGAGGCTGCTGTTCGATTTCATGATCGGCGGGGGCCTGATTGCCGCCGTCGTTTCCGTCTTCCATTTCGTGAGCCCTCTGATCGGGGGGATCATAGCGGCAGTCCCCGTCAGGATCGGGATCACGATGTTCCTCGGCGGGATCGCGGAGGGATCAGGATTCGTGCTGGGGATGCTAAGGGGATCCATTCCGGGCAGCTTCGGCGCCTTCTCCTTCATGTTCGTGCTTTCTAGGGCGACCAGGAGGCTTGGGATCTGGAGGAGCTTCTCCATTGCCACGTTGGTCTGCGTTCTGGTGGTATGCATCGGTCTGGTGATGCAATGAACAATAAAGGTGCCGGGAAATCGAAAGCTCGGATAGCAAGGGAATTCCCCGAGAATTTCGTCATCGGCGGGTTGCTTGTGATGCTTGCGATATGGGTCGCCAGGGCCTCGACCCCGGCCATAGGCGGGATAATAGCGGCCGTGCCGATCAGGTATGCGGTCACATGGTCGATCGCGGCGGTACGCCGGGGTAAGGAATTCGCGGAGGACATGGCGAGGGGCTCGGTCATCGGGATGCCCGGCAACATCACGTTCTCGTTAGCCTTGTTTGCCATGCTTTTGGTTTCAATCGATTTCCTGACGGCGTTCATCGTGTCCATACTGGCAGGAATAGCGGTGCTTGCCCTGTGCAAGTTTACCTTTCCAGAATGAAGTACTTCGGGTGCTCTACCTTCTTGGGTATCTTCTCTATCAGCATCTGGAACCTCTCCCCTATCCCAAGGATCTTGAGGTCCTTGGTGAGCCGCATGGCCCTCTCCAGCTTGTAGCCCTTGTCGGCATACACCTCGAACAGGATGTCGCCTTTCTTGACCCTGTCACCCATCTTCTTGTGCAGCAGTATCCCGGCACCCTTGTCCTTGGGGGTACCCGAGGCCCTCGCTATCTCGACGAGCGCACTGTTGTTGATCCATCCGACGGTGCCGTTCACCGTGGACTTGACATCCACGTTCTTCGACCCGATAGGCAGGTCGTCGGGCTTTATGCCCGGATCACCTCCCTGGGCTGCTATGATCTCCTTGAGCTTCTTGTAGGCCTTGCCGCTCCTGAGGAGCCTCATAGCCTCTTTGTTCCCCCCTCTGCCTAGCTTGAAATCCAAGAGAATCCCCGCCAGGTGCGTCACCTTGTCCACAAGGTCGCCAGGGCCCTTGCCGTTCATAAGCGTGCACAGGGCCTCCCTCGCCTCCAGGGCGGGACCGATCGCGAAACCGATCGGCTGCTCGCCGAAGGTCGATGCCCCCACGGTATTTATCTTCAGCATCTTCCCGAGCTCGATGAACCTCTCGGCAAGGCTCTCGGCCTCCTTCGTCGTCTTCACCTTGGCTTCCTCCCCTGTCGGGATGTCTATGACGAGGTATTTCGCGCCGACCGCCTTCTTCTTTGACATCACGCTCGGCAGCAGCAACGGGTCAATGGACAATGGATACTCTATCTTGATGAAGAGGTCGTCCGCCGGGGCCAGGTCCACGGAGCCTCCCCATACGAGGCACCCGTTCGTCTTGTGGACCACCTTCTTGATCTCATCGAGCTCAAGCTCGACCGGCGCCAGGCATTCGAACCTGTCAGCGGTGCCTGCGGGGGACGTTATCGCCCTGCTCGATGTCTTGGGTATGGTAAGGCCCGCGGCTGCTATTATGGGGACGAGCACCATGGAAGTCTCATCCCCCGGGACCCCTCCTATACTGTTGTGTAAGAAAATCGGTCCATAACCACCAACGAAATTTTCATAACCTTCAACACAGAAATCGTAAACATATTCATGCCCTGCACAACTCACTTCTTCGATTGACTTGACAGCAAGAAATCCTAAATTTGAATATGCAATCCTTTTCGTTTCAGCCTCGCCCCCGTTTGGTACAAGGTCTAGAAGAGACCTAGCTTTATTAAAAGTAATATAACGGTTTCTTCTGAAACCCCTTCTGGTTTCATGGTCCCAAAAATCACAGCTACCGAACCTGTTTAGATTTGCCTGTTCTATGGGTATGAAATTGAGGAATGCTGCTGTATTCTTACCTCCATTCCCGAGCACGGGATTCGCTTGGGTATAAATGAAATTTACAGGTGCAGTTTCAGATTTATATCCGGATGGGAATTCCCTGAATCCGGCCTCCCTGTAGGAGGTGCTGTAAGAAATGCCGCACACGGATAAAAGGTACTGCAAACCTATGGATAACTCCTTGCTTGCCGTATCTGATATGATTTCATAGTTCCTCCTGAAATAACCATCACCCTTGAAATAGCTCCTAAGGAACTCCAGTTGCAGTTTTCTTGGCAAGTTGAAAATCAGTTCTGGCACTTCCTTGAACCTCGCTCCGTGTTTGAGTTTGAAAACATTATCAAAGATTTTTGCCAAAAGCTTGTTATATACGTTCAAATGCACGGCTGTTTTATGGGGATGGGTTATAGTTGTTTCCAGACTGAAAACATTTCTCACACAATCTTTTATGTCTTTGATAATTTCCGTCTCCTTTGTCCCAAGAGAGAAATGGACGCCATTTTCATTGGTGTAGCCCTCAGCAATCCAGTAACCAAGGATTTTGACTAATGATTCCTTAACAGGAACAAAAATCGGAATCCCGTTTCCGTGTTTCAATTTGAGCTTGGCATTCGCTGGCAGACGGACCTTTTTCTTTCTGTAAACATTGAACGGGATTAAATCGTACATTCTTTCTCTAAATGGTATTATCCCTCGGTAACTTTCCGATACCCCTTTGATGAAAACATCTTCGGTCAATTCCGGCGGCAGTTTAAGCAACCCTCGAACTAAGTCTATTTTCTCAATATAGGCTCCCGATTCAGGTACTTCTCTCGGCACTACGACGAAATCACCAACCTTAAGATTCTTGGATGGTATCGATTTTATTTCACCGTCTTTAAGCACGAAAAGGGAGTGGCAATGCGTGGTGACAACTTCTCTATTTCCGAGCAAAGTAATTTTATACAATTTTTTTGGTGCCGGATGCCTGTAAATCCCTGTAATGGGCTTGAAGGATATCTTGAGATTCCCGTCGAAACTCAAGGCCTCATAATCTGCATCTTCTGTTTCTATGTATTCGGCACGATTACCAACCTTTTCTATTTTCTTGCAATTCATCTTAAAGAAATTATCAATAAACTCCCCTATTTTCACAAGCCTCCTTCTTCCCCCTTCCTTAATCATCACGGGAGTATCCCAGGTAACGGAATGCTTGTCATATACCACCTTCCTGCCGAGGTCCAGCTTCTTCCCCGTAATGGCCATCGCCCTGGAGAGGGCGGCTGCCTCCTTGGTTGTCATGCCGTGATAGTATAATGCCGTCACAAAGGCCGTCATCTCTATCTCCGACAGCTTCCTGTTTACCGTGTCCTTCACGATCTTGTAGATATCGGAGTCCTTCAGCGCATTCCCGCTAAGCTTCTCCCTTATGTGTATCAGGGATTCGGGGGGTTCGGACGGGGAAATCTCAATCCTGTCCCCGCTGCCAGCTTCCATGTGCTCAGCTATCTCGCTATGGAGGCCTATCTGCCCGGGCTTGATGAAGCGGGTTGCGACATTGACGATGGCGGTCCCCTTCTTGCCGCGCAAGGAAAGCTCGACCCTGTCAAGGGGCCTGACATCGATATCCTCCGCATCCTCCTTGTTCAGGATTATGATGGGCTTATCCGCTTCCAGTCCAAGTAGCTTTGCCTTGAGCAGCATAGAAAATCATCGCCATTTCTTGAGTGCCAGCCTCAGCTCATCATTATCTTTGGCATGTTCCTTTAAATCAATTCCCAGCATGGCGGCATCCACTGCCTGCCTGATCGCCATGGCACCGGACCGTGTCCCTTTCGGATGGCCGTGGCACCCGCCGCCGAACTGGCAGATGATGTCAGGGCCGAGTATCTCGACCAGCTTCGGTACGTGGCCGGGATGAAGCCCCCCTGAGCAGACGGCGAACACGGGCTTGATGCCCCTCCAGTCGTCGGACAGGACATGCCCGTGCTCCTTAATCACCCTGTGCTCGATCTCTTCGCCGATGTCGATTACGTCATGCTTGCTCCCATGCATCTTCCCGACCACCGTGCCTATGTGTATCTGGTCGACGCCGATCAGCCTCGAGCACTCGGCCACCACGAGCATGGATATCCCGTGCATGGGGTTCCTGGTGAACGCCGCATGGCCTGCCCGGTGAGCGTGCAGGACGAGCTTGAGGTCCTCGTTCTCGTCCCTGAGCGTCTGCAGGCCCGACCAGCCTGCCGTCACGATGTCGACCATGATGTACTCCCCGCCGTGGTCCCTGACGAACCTGGCCCTCTTCAGCATCTCCCTGCACTCCGCCGTTACGTTGGGCATGTACATCTTCCTGTCCCCCGTCTCACGCTCGGCCTTGTCCCGCAGCTTCAATGTCTCAACGACCCTCTCCTCGAACCTGTTGAAGCCCATGCTCGACAGGTTCTCGTCATCCTTGACGATGTCAAGCCCCCCGCTCCATGCGTCGTAGGCCACCATCGCGTGCTCGTGCTCGTCGAGGCCGACCTTAGGCTTGACGATCGTCCCTGTCAGCGGCCTCTTGCTGACGCGGAGCATGCGCCTGACCCCCGGGATGCCGTGGAGCGGGCCCTTGAACGATTCCATCAGCTTCCGTGGCCAGTGGATAGATTCGAGCCTGAGGTTCCCGACCATCTTCATGCCGAAGATGTTGCCGGCTATCGAGCTTAGTATCTGGGGCATGTTGCCGGGCTCGAACAAATCTGCCGGATAGGCAATCTTCACCCACCTGCCCTTTATCTCGAACACCTTGGCGGCGATCCGCATTATGCTCGGCTTCATCGTCGCCACGTCGGTCCAGGTCCCGACGCTCGATTCGCTGGCCACGTGCTCTGCGGCCTGCCTGGCGGTGTAACCATTGGCGGGCTCTAACGAGAATTCGCACACCATGTCCCTCTTCGACGGCTTGTAGCCGAGCTGCACGTAACCCATAAGTGTCACCATTTTATTATGTTTTGATTATCTCTTATTATGCAGCAGATGAAATAAATAACTAATCAGAGCTTGTCGCATATCTGTTTCCGGTTATGTGATAGAGCCTTTTCCCGGAACCTTTGGTTTTCGAATGCACGACCTTCCCTATGAAAACGGTATGGTCTCCCGTCTCAACGCTGTCGACAACCTCGCACTCCAGGAAGCCGATTGCCTGCTTTATCCTGGGGCAGTCGATCTTACCGCACTCCTCCTTGCCGAACCCGCTATGCTCGAATTTGTCGGCGTTCCTGCCTGAAACGGAACCGCAATGCTCCATTCCCTTCTTCTGTTCAGCCGGCATGAAATTCACGCAGAAATTGCCGGAATCCCTGATCATGTCATGGGAGAACCTGGTCTTGCCGATCGAGATAGCGTACAGGCGCGGATCGAACGACGTGGGCATGTGCCACGCGAGGGTTATGATGTTGTCCTTCCCCCTGTGCCTGCACGTGACGAGGATCACCTGCCTGGGTCCGTCAATCTCGGGCATCCATTCACCTCAACTTGAAAAAGAAAAACCAGGCCTATCCGAGCCAGGGATAAGCCTTCCTGACCTCCTGGATGAAGACCTCCGGAGGGAAAACACCGAGCTCCGATATGATGGCGGTAATCAGATCGGGATCGACCCTCTCGAAGGCCAGGTTCATAATCTTGACCCCGGCGGGGGCGCCCGGCCAGACCTCCTTGGGGTCCCTTATCTCAATCGGCTCCTTGTTGCCGAATACGGTGGTTGCGTCGTACTTCCAGCTGTCCGTGCAGCAGTAGCAGCCGGTGTCGTATTTGTTCGCGATCTCGGCCATCATCTCCGTGCCTATCTTGTTCACGACCTTGCACTCGCTCGTAATGGCATCCGCCCCGAACAGGAACAGATCGCTATCCTTCAACGCTATCCTGGCCCCCGAATCAACGAACATAGTCACGGGTATTCCCAGCCTCTTCAGCTCCTTCGCAGTCTTCCTTCCCTGCAGCAGGGGCCTGGTCTCGGTGCAGTAGACCTCGTACCTCTTACCGTCGAGCTTCGCCCTCCTCAGGACATCCATGACGTTCGATGAGTGGCAGTGCGTGAAAACGGTCATGCCGTCATCGATCTTCTTCGCGCCGTACTCTCCTATCTTCTTGTCAGAGTCGGTGAAGTGCTTCAGGGCAACGGGGCCGAGCTTCTTCGGGTCGGGCTTCACGAAACCGATCGCGTTCCTCATGCAAGGCTCGGTCGGCCTCAGGGAAATCAGCTTCTTTATCGAGCGGGCGTCGTTTCTCAACATCAGGGCCCTGACGGCGGCTTTAGCGACGTTCTCCGCCCCTTGGATCTCTACCTTCTTGATCTTCCTGCATATCTCGTCAAACTTGTCCATACTATTCTATTCTGTCCGCTATTATTAATTTCTGGCCGCAATTACCTTTTAATATCAGGCATCGAATAAAATAGTAGCCGCGGAGATGGCCGAATGGCTCAGGCGATCGGCTGCAGGCGGTGTGGCAAGGCTTCTGCTCGTTCCGAAGCCGATGACCGATAGACACCGGTTCATGGGGGTTCAATTCCCCCTCTCCGCTTTTATTAAAACTTTACGACCTGTCTTTGAGGGCGTTCTTTATCCCCTCAAGTTCGGATCTCATCCCTTCTAGTTCTTTCGTTATGCGTTTAAGCAACAGAATCGCATCTTTCATATAAACCCCCGGACTTCCGGACTTTAGTTAATATATTACCATGTTTATTTATATACTGAACAAAATGGTATATATATAACTAATTTTATCAGGAAAATGATTAGTTTTAAAGTTGCGAATTCTAATTTATGGTAACTAGAAAGGGCGTTTTGAACCTCATATCCAAGAAATACTCGTATAATATGCTCAAGACCCTCGAAAAGAGCCCTAAGAGGTTCGGTGAGTTGTCGGAAGTTTGCGAGGGGGAGAAGATGAGGTCGCAGAGGCTCAGGGAATTCGAGGAATTCGATCTCCTGAACATCAAAGTCAAAAGGATAGGCAGAAGGGCCATTTCTTTGTATGCTTTGTCCGAGAAGGGAAAGGAGACGCTGCGCCTTGCCGAGGATATCAATAGACTGCATGAAAAGAAGAATTCATGATTAAAGCATCCCAGATTCTTTTAGGCTCACATAGCCATCCTTGCCAATAATTATGTGATCGAGAACCTCTACTCCCAGCATTTTACCCGCTTTGGTCAATCTTGCCGTGGCTTTGATATCGTCTTTACTAGGAGCCGGGTCTCCCGACGGGTGGTTGTGAACGAGTATCACGGCTTCTGCGGCTTCTATGAGTGCCGGCCCAAAGACCTCCCTTGGATGGAAGCTGTTGGTGTTAAGGCCGCCAATCGATATTATCCCTTCCTTAATTATTCTCATTTTAGAATCGAGATAGACCCCCCTGAACGATTCCTGCTTCGAATTCCTCATATCGTTCATTAACCTGGCTACATCGGCCGGGTATTCAACAACCCCGCTCATCCTTTCCTTTTCGGAAGTTGCCCTTCTACCAAGCTCCAAAGCGGCTATTATCCTGCAAGCCTTCGCTTTGCTGATTCCAAAAAATCCTCCAAGCTCGTTAACGCTCGCCTGGGAGAGTTGCCCAAGTGAATACTCTGCCAGTATCTTGTTGGAGAGATGGAGAACGCTTTCATTCTTGCTTCCAAAACCCAGAACAGCGGATAGCAGCTCAGAATTGCTCAGAATCCCCACGCCGTGCATCATCATCCTTTCCCTTGGCCTTTCTCGGGTCGGGATGTCTTTCATCCCTATCATATAAATAGGATTATTCAATTTCATGATGAACTTGGAAATACTCAGTCACGCACGCCCTCGGGCAGGACCCTGAACACGGTCTCGCCCTCCGGCAGGGAAGGGGAGTCTATGAGCCTTCCTATCCTCTTCTCGCCCTTGGATTTCCTGAGGTAGACCCTGAACGTCGCCTGGTGGCCGAGTATGTGGCCCCCTATGGGCGCCGTGGGGTCCCCGAAGAGGATGTCGGGCCTGGACATGACCTGGTTCGTGACATATATAGCCAGGTTGTAGATGTCCGCCAGCTTCTGCAGTTGGTGCAGGTGCCTGTTAAGCTTCTGCTGCCTGTCGGCGAGGGTCCCCCTGCCCGTGTAGTCGGACCTGAACGCGCTGGTCACCGAGTCAACCACGATGAGCTTGACGTTCCCCTGCTTCAGTATGTCCTCGCATTTCTCGGCGAGCAGGACCTGATGGTCGCTGTTGTAGGCCTTCGCCACGAATATGTTCTCGAGGACCTTCTTGGGGTCGAGGCCTGCGCCCTTGGCCATCTGCTGAACCCTTTCGGGCCTGAAGGTCCCCTCCGTGTCTATGAATACAGCCTGTGCGCCAAGCCCCCCCTTGTCCCTGGGCATCTGCACGTTGACGGAGAGCTGCAGACCTATCTGCGATTTCCCCGATCCGAACGCCCCGTGCATCTCGGTTATGGCCTGCGTCTCTATGCCTCCGCCGAGCATCGCGTCGAGGGTCTTGGAGCCGGTCGTTATCTTCCCTATCTGCTCCCTTTTCTTCAACGCGACCGTGGCCGGCTCGAAGCCCATCTTGAGCATCTTCCTGGCCTCGGATATGATCTTCGCTGCCGTGTCGTCCCCGATTCCCGCGGCGACCGACAGGACCCCCGACGAGGAAGCGGCTATGCTCATCATGTCAGTGAAGCCCGCTTCCTTGAGCTTCTCCGCCGTCTTCTCCCCGATCCCGGGTATCTTCTCGATGCTTTCCTCGGCCATACGCAACCAGCTAAAACATAATTCTTCGCAAGTTATTTAAATTGGAAACTTTTCACTCACTTTTCACCCTGGATCGCGGGATCCGGTTCACTTTCCCAGGCTCTTGAGGAGCCTCTTGGATTCCTCTTTGACGTCGGTTTCCGCAACGCTGTTGGCAAGGATCTCGGTCTCGTTGCTGAAATCGTTGGTCTTCACCCTGCCCTCGATCGTGAAGTCCTTGCCGAGCCCGCCGAACTTGGCCCAGAACGATTCGGGCCCCTCCTTGTCGAACTCGCGCTTCACATCGTCGGCGCTCTTCCCCAGCATCTTCTCCGCCTGGTCCCTGAACAGGACGAACCTGATGTTCCCCGTGCCGTCGTCGATGACCCCGCTGAGCAGAAGATTGTACGTGGGCTCCACGGCGCCGTGGTCCTTGCACACGAACCCGCCTTCCTTCTCCTCGGCCCTGCTGCCGCACTGCGGGCAGACCTCGAAATACGGCTTCCTCTTGTAGACCTGGACCAGGCAGCCTTTCACCTGCACGTTCATCCCCGGCTTCAGCCTGCCGATCTCCATCAGCTGGGCAGGGCCCGCTGGCGCCTTCGGGTCGCTCGGGGGGGCTGACTGGACGGCTCCCATGTCGGGGGCATCAGCCCCCTCGATCTTCTTTATCTCTCCTCTCTTGCCGAGCCTCAGCTCGACGCCGTCGCTCCTCTTGTCCGGCTTCGCCCAGGCGCCCGAGACCTCAAGAATGTCGTCCTGGTCTATCCCCAGCGAAGATATGAGCTTCACCTCGTCGTTCCAAAGAGGTAGCCTGATGGTCCCGGTGTCGTCCCCGAGTATTAGGCTCGCGACGACGCCCTTCTTCCCGTTCCTGTCGAACTCCCTGGGCTCGAAAGAGCTGACTACCTTTGCTGTTATGTTGACGGACCTCATGTCGGGCAGTATGTTCTTTATCTTGAGCCCCCTGCGGGTGTCCCTGATCAGCTCCACCCCCAGCTCCCTGCCGACGATGTAGGCGGCGCCTTCCTCGGACACCAGGCCGGACAGCTCCACCTGCTTTTCCTCAATGAGCCTCTTCACCTCTTCCTTGCCCTTGCCTGATTTCCCGGATATCTCCCTTACGAGCTCTTCAGCAGAAAGCATGTTTATTCTTGGCCAGTTTATTTTAAATGGTTATGTGCCCGTCCCACTTACTTTTCTGAATTTCGAAATTTAATAAGCCAAGAGACCAATAATCAATAGACTAGCATGCCCTCCCTGTACGAGAGAATGGCGAAGGCGTCTTTTGGCTGGCTGGCTGACAAAACGGTCACGAACTTCGAGCCGCTAAAGCCATACCTCAAGGGCGCCAGGATCAAGATGCTGATCAAGGCATGGGTCGGTGTCATATACCTGAGCTCCTTGATCGCTTTCTTCGCTTCGCTCGCGGCCGTCGTTATCCTTGGGATGCTTTATGACATCTACTACCTGATATACCTGATCATGCTGGTCTTCATCCCCATACTGGGCGCATCCTTCACGTTCCTGACGCTCTACGTGTATCCGATGCAGAAGGCCAAGAGCAGGGCGAAATCCATCGAGAACAACCTGCCCTTCGCCGTGACCCACATGTCTGCGATAGCCTCATCCGGCATCCCGCCAGAGTTCATGTTCAGCCTGATAGGGGGCTTCAGGGAGTACGGGGAGATATCGGAGGAGGCGAACATGATAGTCAGGAACATAAGGACCTTCGGCTCCTCGAGCATCGCCGCCATGAAGAACGTCGCCAACCAGACCCCGAGCAAGGATCTGAAGGAGATATTGATGGGCATAAGCTCGACGATCGAGACTGGAGGGAACCTCACGGCCTACCTCAGGGAGATGTCGGAGAAGGCGCTGTTCGACTACAGGATAAAGAGGGAGAAGTACATCAAGACGCTTTCGACATACGCCGACATCTACACGGCGCTGCTCGTGGCGGCCCCCCTGTTCCTGCTGTCCACCATGGCAATAATGAGCATAATCGGAGGGGACATAATGGGACTGACGACGGGGCAGATAGTCACCCTTATGACCTGGCTGCTCCTGCCGGTGATGAACACGGCGTTCCTCGCCTTCATCCACATAACGTATCCGGGTGTTTAGATGGAGATAAAGAGGTATTACGGGGAGATACTGTCGATAATCGCAGGCGTGCTTATCATCATGGGGAACATCTTCGTTTTCCCGACGCTCATACCGCCCGAAATATTCACGGTCGTCGAGCCCCTGATAAACATGCTGGGGGCCCTGATCGCCATAGTCCCGCCGGTTCTCATTTTCTACACGAGGTACAAGGAGAGCAAGGAGGTAGAGGCGCAGTTCACGATATTCATCACGGACTTCACGGAGGCCATAGATTCGGGAATGACCTTGCCCATGGCGCTCAGGTTCTGCGGCAAGAAGAGCTATGGGGTCCTGACGCCCAGCATCAGGTCGATAACGGCGCAGGTCGACTGGGGCATCCCCTTCAGGGAAGCGCTGAAGATGTTCAGCCACAAGGTGGGCTCCATTACCGTGAGGAGGGCGATCACCACGATAATAGAGACCTACAAGGTGGGAGGGAAGATATCGGACACCCTGAAGGCCGTGGGCGAGAGCCTGATAGAGATAAACAAGATCAAGGCCGAGAGGTCCGTGTCCGTGCAGTCCCAGATACTGACGTCCTATCTGATATTCTTCGTCTTCATCTTCATCCTCGTCATCCTGCAGAGCTTCCTCATACCCGCCCTCACTCCCCAGACCGACGTCGCAGGCATAACGTCGATGTCGGGAGGGGCCGTGCCCGAGATGTTCCCTCCCGAGATATTCGTGAACTTCATAGTTGTCCAGGGATTCTTCGCCGGGCTGGCCACCGGGAAGATGGCCGAGGGGTCCGTCGTGGCGGGGGTGAAGCACTCCCTCGTGCTCATAGTCATCGGTTACAGCATATTCAGCATAGCTGGCCATTTCCAGATAAGCTTCTTCTAGGAAAGGCCGTTTCCGGGAAGAAGAGAACCATATTTAAGCTGCTGCGGGGAAATAATAATCATAGGCTGATGCGTCATGGCGAGGAAAGCGATCTCACCCATCATTGCCATCGTTATCATAATAGCCATAGTGGTGACGCTGGGCGGCCTGCTGTCATCCTGGCTGAGCGGCTTCGTTTCGGAAAGCACCCAGACCGACATGTGCGCCATAAACACCATGTACACCGTCAGCGAGGCGACTCACAACGAGACTAGCGGATTGATAAAGGTCAAGGTAAAGAACAACGGCAGGTACGGGCTTTACAACTTCTCCATCGAGGCCGACAACGGGACGACCATAGCCCTGATCCCCTCCACGTCCCCGGCCCCCACGTACATACTCGGGACGGGCAAGACCCAGTACGTGCTGGCGAACAGCTCGGGCTACAACATCACCAAAATCGAGAGCATCAAGGTGCTCGTCGGCTCATGCCAGGCGTACTCGCCCTCGCCTGTCGGTATTTAGCAAATATTTAAAAGCAACCGACGCCAATAAATAAAAAGGAGAATGAAATGACACGGAAATCAAAGGGCATATCGCCTTTGGTCGCGGTCATCATGCTGATAGCGTTCACGATGATCGTCGCTGGAATTCTTGCCGGGTGGGCCACAAGGTTCGCCACCGAGCAGAGGAGCATCCTCGAGAAGTGCGTAAGGGCCAACATAGTGATCAAGAGGGCTACCTACGCGGCCGGGAACCTGAGCGTTATGCTCTACAACGCGGGGACTGTCCCCCTCACCAACTTCCAGGTGCAGGTCACCTACAACAGCAAGGGACCCCCCATGCCGAGCACTTGGACGATCTACGACTCGATCGATGCCAACTCCTTCGAGACCTTCTCACACAACGTGACGAACACGAGCATAGATTTCGTCGAGATGAGGTCGGTGGAGTGCCAGGGCGCCTACGACCTGATCAGAAGCTATGACGTAGTCGGGCTTCCCTGAGCGGCGGATCAGGCCCTTCTTGGAAGCATCGCTCATTCGACGGCCTTGAGGCCCGTCACGAACCCCAGCAGCTTCTTGACCTTGCTCTTCGCCACGTATGGGGAAATGTCCTTGCTCACCCATTCCAGCAAGGCCTCCTTGTCCTTGTAGTAGAGCGATATGAATTCCGCCACGTTGTCGTACTTCAGGACGTCGTGCCTGAGCATCCATTCCAGCACCTTCTTCCTGTTCTCGAACTCCTCCTTTATGAGCTCGTAGTTCATCCCCTTCTCGAAGGATATCTTCCTCAGCAGGTCGGATTCGGTCAGTGCGCTGTCGAAGCCGTCCCTGGACGGGACCCAGACGAAGCTCTTCAGAGTCTTGGCCTTTCCCGAATCTATGTCGACCGACTGGACCTCGACTATCTCCTTGATCCTCCTGGCCGATTCGCCCCTCTCCTTGGCCCTTATCATCACGAGAAGCAGGTCCAGCGACTCGACGAGGCTGGGGGAGAGCTCGATCGGCGGCGTCTCGAGCCTCTTTATGACATCCTCCACGGAGCCCGCGTGCATTGTGCCTATGCTGGCGTGGCCGCTGGCCATGCCCTGGAACATGACGTACGCCTCCTTGCCCCTCACCTCGCCCACGATGACGTAGTCCGGGTTCTGCCTGAAGGACTCCTTCAGCAGCTCGAACAGGGTGACCTCCCCGTACCGCTTCCCGCTCGCCTCGGGCACCCCGAAGCCGATCCTCGAGACGGCAGGGATCCAGTTCTCGTGGGGCAGGTTCAGCTCCCTCGTATTGTGCAGTATTACATTTGAGCACAAGAAATTCTCAAACCCGGGAACGGATATATCGTAAACCATCCTCTTTCTTTTTGGCAGTTTCTTGACCTTTGCCACTTTATCCCATAATATGTCCGAGTGGGAAATATCATTGAAAATAGAGCCTTTCTCGGAGATTTCCCGAAGATAATCCCGTCCAATCCTCTGCATCCCTTGCAGATAGGGCCAACAGATTTTATGGTGATCGTTTACCTTTCTCAGTTGGCATTCTGTCAAAGGAATGACGTCAGAACAGGTGTGTTTCGGTTTTTTCAAGCATATCTTATCAAGCTTGACGCTTTTCCTGCCTTGCAGGAAACCCACGTCATTCTTGAATTTCTTTACATTGTCATAAGATGATACGGATAGAGAAACGCAATGATCCTTTCTATTGAAATCCCCCATCCTCGAGATTATCCCCAGCCTCAGAAACACCGTTTGTATGTCTTTGAGCAGTTCCAAACTCTGGGAGGAGCAGGACACCTCATAGTTCTTAACGGTGCCGTCAGCGCTGAAATAGCCTTTGAGGACCTGTTTGAGTTGCTTGTTGCTGAGGTTGAAGATCGTGTCGGGGATTCCTTTCGTCCTGGAATACCCGTCAAGCTTGAGTACGTATTTCATGAACTTATAGAATATCGTGCTGTTGACAGACATGGAAACGCCATCGTTCATGCATGTTATGTTGAGATCCAGTTTTCTTGCTAACCGCTCAACGATTCCCCTGCACTCACGGTCGCTGTTGGATATTATCACCCTGTTTGAGTTGTGGTTATCATAACTCCCATCACCGAGCCACAAGCCGACGAAATTCAAAAATGCATCATCGAGATGAAAGATCACAGGCAGAGACTTCATGCCTCTGCTCTTAATCCTGAGCTGTCGCAGCTCGGACTTGGTAAAGGCGATGTCATCTTTCCGCAATCTGGATATTCTCATGATACCCCTTTTCTTGCACCATTGATACGTCGATTTCGACATCTTAAGATCTCTATAGCCCCTGTTCGCAAGCAACCTTCTCACCGGTTTCCCGGCAAGGAAATCATCCCTGTAGACATCCATGAAGTCCAGGAGGTTGATGATAGCTTTCCTTTCACCGTCAACGGGCAGAATTCTTGGCACGGCAATGAATTTACCTTCGATATCTGCCGGTTTGGCCTCTTCCATACCATTCTCGCCCCAGGAAAACAGCGAGTGATCGGAGGTCACCCTCACGGTTCTACCGGTGGATGTGAGGATTTCATAGACATCCTTATCGACCGAATGCTTGAAAATCTTTGAGGGTTCGGCGAACTTGATCTTGTAGTTGCCGTCCAATGTCAGAATCGGTTTTTTCGTGTCCTTATCAATATAATCCTTTATGCTCATCCTCTTTATGCCATTATCCTTCACCAGGATTTCCGCCTCCCCCGTTACGCTGTCCTCGATGCTGACAATCCTGGCCTCGGGCTGTATGAACAGCGTGATGGCGTTCAGCATGCTGGTCTTGCCCGTGCTGACACCTCCGCATATGAGCAGTGATATGCCCGACTGGACGACAAGCCACAGGTAGGCCATGACATCCGTCGATGCCGTCCCCATCTTGATGAGCTCAATGGGGGAGAAGGGGAACTTCCTGAACTTCCTGATGGAGAACGTCGGGCCCTTGGTCGTGACGTCCTTGGCGAGCGACGCCTGCACCCTGCTTCCGTCTGGCAGGCTGCCGTCCAGCAGGGGCCTCGCGTACGATATGTACCTGCCGCAGCGCTCGGACAGCTTGACGACGAAGTTGTTCAGGTTGCCCATGTCCTTGTAAACCACGTTGCTGGCAAGGGAGCCGAATTTCGTGTGCACGACGTATATGGGGCTGTTTGCGCCGTCGCACCCCACGTCCTCTATGAACGGGTCGTGCATCATGGGCTCTATCTCGTTGAGCCCTATGAAGTCCCTGTAGATGTAATAGAGTATCTTCACGTACTGCTTCGACGAGAGGCGCACCCCCTCCTCTTCGAGGACAGCCAGCACCTTCTTCTCGAGGTACTCCATCGCCGTCCCCTGCTCCTCGAGGCTCGTCAGCTCAACGTCTATAAGCTCCAGGATGTCGCTCTTCACCTTTTCCAGGATCTCCTGGTCGCTCTTGGTCAGCCTGGGCTCCAGGACGTTGTACCGCAGCACCTTCCTCTCCGGGTCCCACTTTATGTTCGCGAACACGAGCGGCTCGAGAAGCGGGTATCTTATGTCGAGGTCCCTGACGTTCTTGGCGCTTGGCAGCGTGATGAGGAAAGATGGCTCCTTGATCTCTATCTTGGGGTACTGGCTGGATTTCTTCTTCTTGAACAAGGTTCTCAACGATTTCATGAGTTTACCTTTTCTTCCTTCTTACGATGTGCCTGTGCCTCGCGCAGGCTGGGCACGCGTACATCTTGCTGCTCATCAGCGAGATCGGCCGCCTGTTCCCCGGCCTGAGCTCTTCCTTCAGGAGGGGATCTGTGATCCTGAATCCCCTCACCACCGAGAAGGTCTTGTACTTGGGGACCTTCCTGCCGCAGAACGCGCAGGTGACAAGGGTTTCCTTGCCCCTGCCCGGGCCGTGCTTCCATCCTCTGGTGTATCCTTTATTAGGTCTCATATGATCCACCTTTAATTATTGTTGAATCCCAACTATTAAAATGGTGCACATAGAAAAGCGCCCGCCTCGGCAGCCTAGCCTTTGATGACTCCCAAGGGCTCGAACCTGGCGACCCGCAGGGATATGCCAGCGCCATGCACCGAATCCACGACCGCCTCGACGTCCTTGTACGCCAGGGGGGCCTCCTCGGCCAGGCTCTGTGGGTGCGGGCTCTTGGACTCGATGCCCTTCCGCGCCAGCTCGTCCTTTATCTTCCCGCCCCAGAACCTCTTTATGGCCGCGTGCCTGCTCATGGCCCGGCCTGCGCCGTGCGCGCTGGACCCGAAGGTCTTCTCGAGCGCCGTCTCGGTGCCTTTCAGCAGATAAGAGCTGGTGCCCATGGTGCCGGCGATTATGACGGGCTTCCCGGGATATGACCTGGTGGCCCCCTTCCTGTGAACGTACAGGGACCTCCTCTTGCCGTCTATCTTGAACTCCTCCAGCTTGACGATGTTGTGCGCTATGGCGTACACGGTCCTCATTTCCATGTCCTCCCAGGTCCTGCCGAACACGCGCTCGAACACCTCCCTGATCCACTTGGTCATGACGGCCCTGTTCGTGAATGAGTAGTTCACGGCCGCCTTCATCGCCGCGAAGAAGTCCTGGCCTTCCTTGGAATCCACCGGGGCGCACGCCAGCTGCTTGTCGGGCAGCCATATCTTGTACTTCTGGACGGCCTGCTCCTGGATCTTCAGGTAGTCCGTCGCGATCTGGTGGCCCAGCCCCCTCGAGCCGCAGTGCAGCATGATGGTCACCTGGTCCGGGCCGGTAAGCCCCCATTTCTCCGCGGTCTGCCTGTCGAAGATGTCGGTGACCCTCTGTATCTCCAGGAAGTGGTTGCCCGCCCCAAGCGTACCGCACTGGGGGGCTCCCCTCTTCTTGGCGAGGTCGGACACCTTGTCCGGGTCTGCGCCGGCCATCCTGCCGCCCTCCTCGGTCGCCTGCTGGTCCTCCTTGGTCACATAGCCGTTGTCGACGGCCCAGTCAAGGCCCTTGACGAGGATCTCGTCCAGCTGTCCCGGGCTGAGCCTCAGCTTGCCCCCGGAGCCCACCCCGCAAGGGACCGCGCTGAAGAGGCCGTCAACGAGCTCCTTCTGCCTCTTCCTGACATCGTCGGCGGTGAGGTTCGTCCTTATGAGGTTTATGCCGCAGTTTATGTCGAAGCCGCAAAGGCCGGCGGATATTATGCCCTCCTTGTCATCGAACGCGGATACCGCGCCCATGGGAAGCCCATATCCCCAGTGCATGTCCGGCAACCCCACGACGGGGCTGACAACCCCCGGAAGGGTGGCGACGTTCGTGAGCTGCTGGATGGCGTCCTCCTCTATCGCATCCAGGATCTTCTGGTTCGCGATTATCCTGGCGTCTACCCTCATCTCCTGCCTGGCCGATTTCGGCAGGAGCCATTCGAACCCGTTCACCTTTTTCAGCTTTTCCTTCATGCACAACACCGCCGTGTGTCGAGGATGATGATATTGATATTGTTCATTATTCATCGATCATATATAAATAATGTAATGGTAAATCGAGCGAGAGAATATTGACGGCGTCAACAATGTCAGATGTCGAGGCTGACCCTTGCAAGGTATCCCTTATCCGTCTTTTCCAGCCTGAACCCGTAATAGGTTACGGCCTTGACGACGGTCTCCCCCAGCTCGGGCCTGATGCCTTCCCCGTGGACCTTCGCTTTCAGATGAAAATCATCTATCTCAAGTATTTCGAACCTCGAGAAGAACAAGCCGTCGGTATCGACCAGTCCGATCAAGTGCTGAAGCCAGTTGATGAGCAGCTCTTCCCTGCCCTTGCCCCCGACTTCAACGGACCGGGTTTCCTTTCCCTTGACCTTGTCGAGCTTGCATATGACGCTGAACATGGCAATGGCTGCGTTGGTGAAGACCTCCCTCAGGTCCTTGCCGTAGGCCTCGAACATCACGTCCGAGGTTAGATCGTCGACAAACTTGTACCCGTCCATATCGTACCGCCAATTATCACTGGGGAAGGAACATATAAAAGAGCGGCGAGCAAGGCGCTAGCATGCCTATTTGAATATGACGCCCTTGTCGGTCAGGTCGTACTCGACCCAACCGCCCTTGCAGGATGTCCCCCTCATCCTGAGGACTCGCAGGAACTTGCCCCCCTCCTCCATCTTCGTCTCGATCAGGCCGTCCGTGAGGAAGTTCAGCGTGTTGACCGTCTGTGGGTCATGGACCCCCTCCTCCAGCACGAGCAGCTCCGTGGCCCCCCTCTTCCTCGCCTTGGCTATCAGGATCGGTATGAACTTGATCACCATGTCGGTCGAGACGTACAGCAGCAGGGATGAAAGGGAGTCGAAAACGCCCCTCTTGTTCTGGCTGTTCGCCAGCTTGTCGAGCAGGTCCGACAGCGAAAGGTTGAGGGAGTCGATGTTTAGCCCGCCCTGCAGGACGTGCTTCCATACCTTCTCCTCGGCGCCCCCCGTCCTCCATGAATATATGTCGAGGAACAATAGCTTCCTGGATCTGATGAACGGGCCGATGTCCCATGAGAAGCTGCTCATCTTCTCCATGACGTCCTCGGGGCTTGCGTCGCTCGTTATGTAGTACCCCTTCTCGGACTTCTGCAGGCCGCTGTACAGGAACTGCTGGCAGATCGTGGTCTTGCCCGTCCCCGGGGGGCCCTTGACGAGGATGCTGGAATTCGAGGGGAAGCCGCCCCCCGTGATTTCATCGAGCTTCTCTATGCCCGTGCTTATCCTCATGAATAACTATTTCCACGCGCATCCTTAAGTTTATATTTTCCTACTTTCACTTGGTTTTCCCAGCGCGGCGGCCGGCCCGATGACGCGGACACTTGACGATTTTTAAGGCAGGGGCGCCTTTATTAATTATTATGGAAAAAATTGCTGGCGTTTCCGAGAGGCTGGGAAGGACCAAGACGGCCATACCCGGACTGGATGAAATCACGCACGGAGGGATCCCGAAGGGCAGCAGGATACTGATAACGGGCACCGCCGGCAGCGGCAAGACGGTGCTGGGTTCCCAGTTCCTTTACTTGGGCAGCAAGGAATACAAGGAGCCCTCGGTCTTCCTCTCGTTCGAGGAATCGACCCAGTCGATCAGGAAGAACGCGATGAACTTCGGATGGGATTTCGGGCCGCTGGAGAAGGAGGGGAAATTCGCTTTCGCCAAGTACGACCCGTACCATGTCGACGAGGTGCCGAACATACTCGAGGCGAAGATAAGGGAGATAGACGCGAAGAGGATTGTTATAGACTCCCTCTCGGCGCTCAGCTTCTTCGTGAGGGACGAATCGGACTTCAGGAGGCTGGTGCTCAGCATATCAAAGGTGCTCGAGAAGCTGGACTGCACGAGCCTGCTCGTTTCCGAGATCGTGCCGGGAAGCCCGGGCATATCGAGGAACGGCATAGAGGAGTTCCTGGTGGACGGCGTCATCGTCCTCTACTACAGGAGGGTCGGCTCCTCCTTTTCCAGGGCCATACAGGTCTGGAAGATGAGGGGCACCGACCATTCGGAGAAGCTCCATCCCTACAAGATCACCAAGACCGGCATCCAGATATATCCGAAAGAGGAAGCCCTGATGGGCATGAAATAGGCGTTTTCCGCGTGCAAACGATTACCATCTGCCGTGAACATTCGCGGCCAATCCCCGGGCGCCGACGGCCGATTTAAAAATACAAGGGTGAAATATGAATCAGGTGTTAATCTGCAGACGAACGCCATTGTCGGTATTGACCCCGGGATCACGACTGCCGTGGCCGTGCTCGGCCTCGACGGAGAGGTCATCAAGCTGAAAAGCAGCAGGAGCTTCTCGTTGCGGAGGATAATCAGGTTCCTGTCCCAGGAATGCAACCCCGTCGTGATCGCATCCGATGTGAATCCCGCCCCCCGCCTGCTGGAGAAGGTATCCACTTCATTCTCCGTCCCGCTTCACGCGCCCCCCGGGAGCCTTTCAAGGAAGTCGAAATCCAGGCTCGTGAGGGATTACGGCCCCAAGGGCCTGGCGAGGCACAAGAAGGACGCGCTGGCGGCCGCGGTGTGCGCGTACGGCTCGTTCATGCCGATGATCAGGAAGGTGGAGAAGAGGATATCGGACGCCGGGCTTCCGGGCAAGGACCTGGCCGATGTCGTCGCCGGGAAGATTATCCTGGGGAAGTACAGGAACATAGACGGGGCCATCAGGGACATCTCGGGTGATTTGGCATTGCCCCGGGACGGCCACCGCCAAAGGCAGGACTGAATCGTGAGGACTCATGTTTCTGGGTCTTTGGCTCTCGGGCGTGCGGCTCAGATTATGTCGCCCTCGGTCACGATGATGAAGTCACCGACCGACTTGACGCTTGAGAACGGGACAAGGATCCTTCCCTTGTCGTCCTCCCTCAGGTTCAGTTCAGAGATGTGCTTGGTCGGCTCGACCAGCACCAGGTTCAGCAGCTCTCCCGATTCGATTATGTAATCCAGATCTCCGACGACGCCGAACTTCTTTCCAGATTCCTCAGAAATCAAAATCTTCCCGACCAATTCCTTGCTTCTCAATCTCTCTTCCATATACACACCACGAAACCAAATCAACAAATCAACTTATGCTTAATATAGCAGCAGTCTATTTAAAAATTTATGTATTGATGAACATAGTTTGGAACTTCGGGGATATCCTGTACTTGAAAGCCTTGCCCTTCCTCTCCCTCGTCACCATCTTGTCCCTGACGAGCCTCCGCAGTATGTTGTTCACGGACCTCACCGCATTCCCCGAGTCGCTGTACTCCTCCGGGCTAATCTCCTTGACTATCTGAGTTGGGGTCATATCCTCCCCGCTGGAAAGTATGTTCAGGATGCTCTTCTGCCTGTACGGCAGGTCCTCGAGGTTGTTTATGGCGACCCTCTTGCCGTGGTGCTCGCTCTCCCTGAGGAAGTCGGTGTCGATGGAGCTGACGTTCTTATCCAGCGCGTTCTGGACGAGCTCGTTGCACGCCCTGAGTATCTCCCTGGGGAATCCGTTGGTCTTGTCGAAGATGTACTGGATGCTGCTCGACGTGAAGGGCTTCACATCTTCACCTCCCATCCATTCCACCCTCTTCTTTATCAGCTCCCGGGTCTCGTTGAGGGTCAGGTTCGTCAGCTCGACCCTCGTCTCGATCCTCCTCCTGAAGGTCTCGAGCTCCTCCATGAGCCTCTTCTCGAACACGGGCAGGCCGGCCATGACCAGCGACAGGTTCTCCACCTGGTCGGTGAGGGTCCTGAGCCACTCCAGCGATTCGCGCGAGGACTCGTGGGCCTCGTCCACGAGAAGAAGCAGCCTCTTGCCCCTAGACCTCTTGTTCACCCATTCACCGACTTCATATATGGTGATGTCATTCATCATGCCGCGTGAAAGAAGCCTCCTCAGGACCCCCGGCCTGACGATCTCCGTGAATATCCTCTTCCAGCCATCCGGGTCGTTGGGCGGCTTCGGGACGTAGAAGACCCTCTCGTAGCCCTGTATCTTGGTGATGAGGTTCTTCATGAGGGTGGTCTTTCCGGAACCGGTCGGCCCCAGGATCACGGAGAACTTGCAGCCGTTGCACAGGCTCCCTGTAAGGGAATCCATCTCGCTCTCATATCCCACGAAGAGGTCCGGCAGTATCTTGAAGACGAAGGGGCTGCCCTCCCATCCGAACAACTTCATGTATCTTTCACTCGCCGATTCATTCTTCATACTTTCACATTTATGAAACTAAGCTATATAAATTTTCCCACCCCGAATGGAATGATAGGATTCGTCCATGTTCATTGAGCTGCGAGAACCGGACGCTGGAATTTTTCTGACCTTCACGTTAGCCTGTGTGAAACAGAAACCCGAAATAATGTGTAATCCGATTGATTCAGAAGTACCTGTGAGCGCTCTCGACCAACTTCACGCCCAACTTCACGCAGTTGTTCACGTCGCGCATGTCGGCGACCTCGACAGGGGAATGGATGTTCCTGGTGGGAACGGTGATGGCGCCCGAGGGTATGCCCTCCCTGACAGTGGGAACGATGCTTGCGTCGGTGGCGCCTCCCGACGACACGTTGAGCTGAATCTTGATCTTCCCCCTCTTCGCGGTCTCGGTCACCCATTTCTTCACCTGGGAGCAGACGACGCTTACCTGGTCCTTTATCTCGAGCGATGGGCCTGAACCTAGCTTAAGGGGGGCTTCCTCGGATGACATGCCCGGAACGTCTCCCGGTATGGTGGTGTCGATCGCAAGAAGGACATCCGGATTCACGCTGAAGCTGGATCCCCTCACGCCGATGAGCCCGATCTCTTCCTTCACGGTGCCGACCAGGAAAAGCGTGCCCTTGAAAATCTTGACGCTCTTTGCAATCTCGAGCAGCACGAGGCAGCCTATCCTGTTGTCGAAGCCATGCCCGGTAACCCGAGAGCCCCTGAGCTTCCGCAGGGTTCCCGCGTTCGTTATGTGGTCGCCGACAGATATGCCGGCTTTCTTCACGTCACCTTCACTCGTCGCGCCGATGTCGATGAACATCTCCTTGAGCTTGATTGGCTTCTTGGCCTCGTCCCTCTCCTGCAGATGAACTGGCTTGCAGCCTATCACTCCGGCGACGGGACCTTTTGACCCGTGTATGACGACGTTTCTCGCAGGCAGGATCCTCTCGTCCCAGCCGCCGAGCTTGTCGAAGAATATGAAGCCATCCTTGTTCACGTACTTCACGATCAGGCCTATCTTGTCCATGTGGGCGGCCAGCATGATCTTAGGGGAACCCTTGCCCTTGACCGCGATGACGTTCCCTATCCTGTCGGACCTCACCTGGTCGACGTGGGGCTTGAGCTCCTTCTTGATGAGCGCGGATATGTCATCCTCATACCCGCTCACTGAAGGGGCCTCTACGAGCTCACGCAGCAATTCTTCCATTCGAACACCTTTCCTGCCTTTCTCCATGTATCAGCCCCAAATGGGCCTCATAAGTATAGATATTGACTTATATCCTTATTAATTTTGATTTGGTCATCGCGCAGGCTCCCGACCCCGTGACAAGGAAATCGTTCTCGAGCCTGCAACCGCCTATGCCCCTCTTGTAGACTCCGGGCTCTATCGCAAGGGTCATGCCGGCGGCCAGCTTGCCTTTCCCCCTGGCCAATGAAGGGCTGTCATGCGTGTCGAGCCCTATCCCGTGTCCCAGCGAATGCTTGACCTCGAATCCGTTACTCTTGATCAGGCTCTCGTACCTCTTTGCCACCGAGTCTATGCTTGCGCCGGGCTTTATCATCCCCGAGACCTCACCGAATACGGAAACAGCCGTCCTGGCCAGCATCTCCTCCCTGGCCGACGCCCTGCCGGCCAGGAAGGGGACGGTGACGTCGGTCACATAGCCCCTGTAGACCGAGCCGAAGTCCACGAGGCCGAGCCCCCTCCCGATCCTCTTGCTGGTCGATGCCGGGCAGGAATGGACCTTGAACGAGCGGCTGCCGCTCGTGACAATGATATCGAATGGCGTCCTTTCGGAGCCCCGGGTCCTGAGCTCCCGGTCGAGCTCCGCGGACACCTCGTTCTCCCTCACGCCCTTCTTCAGGAATCCCCTGAGGAATCGGACGCCCCTGTTGCTGATCCTTGCGCTCTTTGTCAAGGCTTCTATCTCCTTGTCTTCCTTTATCGCCCTTTCGTCCCGCATGATCCCATCGATATCGACCAGCTTGGAGGCGGGGATTCCCAGCTTTGCCAGGTGAGCTATGGTGAACCTGTTCTTTATGACGCCGATCTTCCGGGATCTGGCGACGATGGGCTTTATGGTCCGGCTGGCCTTCTCCCTGGGGCTCATCCGGCTCACGACGTCCACGCTCGATTCCTCCTGCGCCCTGTCATAGTCGAGCTGAGTCGTCAGGAGGTGTGTGCCATCCGCTGTCAGAACCAGGATGCCGTCAAGCATCCCCCCGAAGCCGCTCAGGTACTGGATGTTGGTATCGATCAGGGGCTCGCTGTTTATGAATATCGCCGCATCGACCTCAAGCTGCCTCAGCCTTCCAAGAATGGCTTCTACCTTCTTCCTGCTGATGAGCCTCATGCGTCTCATTCACTTCAGGTCGTCCTTGCTGGCTATGGCGACCGGGGATTTGAGGTCTTCCTTCTCCATGCCTATGAGGAACTTCGCGCCCTTGTCGATCGCTATCCTGTTAAGGTTCTGGTCGACCTTCCCGTCGAATATTATCGTGTGGGGATTGTCTATCGTACGCAGCGTGTTCACCAGCTCGCTGACGGGCACCTTTCCGAGCAGCTGGTTCTTCGAGTCGTAAATGCAGGCCGCCCTCGAGCCGACGAGGTCAGACAGGATTTTGCTGAACCTTTCACGCTGGTCCTTGGCGAGCCTGGGTGGCTCCTTGAATCCGCCCCTTCCCTGATGCCTTGGCCTGTGTGGTGGTTCATGCTTCCTCCTGATGTCCCCGTTCTTGCGGTCCCACTTGGACCCGCCCTTGTCCCTGAACTTGAACTGCTTCGCCCTGACCTTCTCCCTGAGGGACTTGAATATCTCCTTCTTGCTCAGCTCCTCGACCTCCCTCCCCTCGGGCGCGGTCGCGACGAAGTCGATCTCCGCTGTCTCGAGCAGCGCCTTCAGGTTGAGCTCCCCGCCCCTGTCTCCGTCCATGAAAGCGGTCGTGACCTTCTCCTTCGACAGCGCCATGACGGCCTCGGGCACGCTGGCGCCCTCTATCGCTATGGTGTTCCTGATGCCGTGCTTAAGCAGGTTTATGATATCCGCCCTTCCCTCGACGATTATCATCTCGTCGGAATCCTGCATGTTAGGGCCGCAGGGCAGTCCCTGGTATGTCGTTATCTCATGCACCCTGACCGCCTCCTTGATCTCCTCGGAGAGCTCGTCGGAATCAGGCACGCCGCTCTCGACCAAGCCCTGCAGGATCTCCTTGGCCTTCTCGACGACGTACTTCCTCTTGTCGCTCCTCGTATCCTCGACGCTCTTGGTGGTTATCTTGGCGGTGCAGGGGCCCACCCTCTCGATGGTCTCCAGGGTGGCCGCGATCATAGCGGTCTCCGCCGCATCGAGCGAGCTAGGGATTATGATCTCCCCCTCCGACTTCCCGCTCTTGGATTCGATGTTGACCTCGATCCGGCCTATGCGGCCGGTCTTCTGCAGCTCCCTGAGATTAAGCTCAGAACCAAGCAGGCCCTCCGTCTGCCCGAACACGGCCCCAATCACGTCCGGCTTCTCAACCACGCCATTGGCCTTTATCTGCGCGTTTATCACGTATTTTATTGAAGTTGGAGCTAGCTTTGCCATGAACATCACCTTCCTTTAAATCCTCTATCCTGGTCTTCCCGAATTTCATGAATTTTCTCCTGATCCTCGAATTGACCATTACCTTGTGCTTCTTAAGCAGGTATTCCAACCTAGCGGCAATCCGTTTGCCCTCAGAATCAAAATCAGTGAGTATCACTGCCTCTTCTATATCTTCCTCGTTGCGGGACGTTGCGATCGATCTTGAAACATGAAGGGCAAGCTCGGTTAACGGCCTGCCGTTAAGTAATACAATATTTTTCACGCCCAGGCTTTTTAAAGCCATACCATCTTTCTTGCCCTCGACTATCACGAGCTTGCCGGCGAGATCCTCGGAGAATTCGACCAAGTCCCTGTGTTCGTAATGCCTGTTCCCGCCGCTCATATCATGCCTTCTCAGGAATCAATAAAAAGTTTATCATCGTTATATGTAACATGGTGAAAGACACCAAACCAATTGGTAGCGATATCGGATTCAGAAGGTCATGCTATGCGCTCTGCATAGCATTGGCGGTTTACAGTGGCTTAAGTATATGCGATTGGAAGCGTAAGAATGATACATATGAAGTCAGCGGGACGATAAAATCGGCCGAGGACTTCAGGATGAGGAACGACGCGCATTTCCCCATTCATGGAAAGGACGTCGTTCTGGTGCCGGACGATGACCCCAATAGCGAAATAGAATTCCCGATTTCGGATAATAAGTGGGACGATACTGCCAAAGTGGGGGATCGCGCTACCTTCGAGCTCTATCCGGGAATCTTCACTGGTTCCATCCATTGCAGCGGGATGGACGACGGGAAATAGATGGAATAGAAGGATCAGAAACCGACGGCGTCCACGACGTCCCTTTCGGTGACTATCCCCACCATCTCCTGGTGCTCCATGACAGGCAGGCCCCCGATCTTCCGGCCGATCATTATCCTGACCGCCTCGTGGGCGTCCTGGCCGGCCTGTATTGATACGACGTTCTTCTCCATGATCCTCTTCACCGGCTGCCTCTGCTCGGGCAGCCTGTCGGCAAGCCTGTTCGCGAGCAGGAACCTCAGTATGTCCCTGGGGGTGATCATCCCCACCAGCAGGCCCTTGTTGACGACGGGCAGCCTCCTGAACCCGCCGAGCCCAAGCATCTTGGCGATATCGGCGACGGAGTGCGAATCCTGCGCGACCAGGGGCTTCCTCACCATGATGTCGCTGACCTTGATGCCCGTGCCGCCCCTTATCTGCCTG
>JAFGSV010000013.1 GCA_016934325.1 Candidatus Aenigmatarchaeota archaeon
CATTTCAATGCTATAAATTGTTTTCTCCATTGCACAAATATGAAAATATATATAGCATATGAGTAGAAATGCAAACCAGTTTTTTACATCCCATAATCAATATGGAAATATATTCCATTTTACCATATTCATTAACCGGTAACATCAGGCTATATTATTTTTATTTATAAAAATATTCAAACATAATCCCCCAAGTCTTTGTTGTAGTATGGAAAAGTATTTAAATATTAATGTTATCTATATCTCATGGAATCCCACATATCCCACATCAGAGATGAAAGCGACGTCGGAGTCTTCCATATGAGGAGATGCCAGATATGCCACGAGCCCATATGGGAGAGGCACGTGCAGCCGGAAAAGGGCAAGCACGTCAATGAGTTCATATGCTCTTTCTGCTTCAGCAGGATTAACAGGGGGAAGCACAGGCCCAGCCACACGAACACGAGCGATCTTTTCGTATGCGACAAGTGCGGAGAGACCGTGGAAGGCGTGGAATGGACCGATGAGGGATGGGTCTGCGAATACTGCCAGGAATGAAGAACTGGTCCCGGGACGAACCGGTAATTTCATTCGGGTGATCAGGCATTGAATTCTATTGATATATCGCTATGCTGGCAAGTCCTCCCAGACAAGGCCGTGTTCCGATTTCTCAATCGCCTCTTTCAAGGAATCCATGCTGTTTTCCGTTGCGAGGGCTGCCCTGAAATCATCTTCCAGCAGCATCTCATAGAAATAATCGACCGCATCCGCAGGTTCCCTATACGATATGTCTATGTTTTTATGCCTTTCGGTGACTATGCTTTTTGAACCGCCATCGCCGAAGAACAGGATGCCTCCGGCGTACTTAGGCACCCCTATCTTCATCCCTTTCACGCCTTCGAATACCGGGATACCGTCTTCCTCAGGCAAAGGTTCATCAGATTCGGCGAATTTCGGTGGCGGCCATTGGGATACATAGATATCTCTTGACAGTTGCCTTTCCTCCGACTCATCCAGAACGTTCGTGATCGCAAAGTACCTATTATCCTTTCCGTGCCTCAATGCGCCGATCCTGACGTAGCATTCTTTTGGTTTCCCGCCACAGAGAGAATTCCTGTGATCGACCCTCTTCACGATCGTGAAGACGCCGCAGTAGCCGCCTCCCCTCTCCGGTAAGCTGAGGGCGTCCCTCGCATCGCTGGAGCATTGCCCCGAAAGCGTCACATTGCCCCGGTCGCCCTGATGTATGAATGGTCCGCAATGATGTTCTACCTTGGCGAACGCCACATCTTTCCCGATGTCTCTGACTTCAACGATTACCCTGTCGCCGGGCTGGATGCTGAATGGGTTCTCTATCACTTGTTTGTTTTCCTTGTCACCGATAATGACAGGAAAACCTTCTATGATTCCGTAGGGCCTGAGGCCGGGACCATACCTGGTTATATCCAGCGAGTATCTCCGGCCAATTTCAACGCAATAGCCTCTTTTGACCTTCCCCATATTCTTACATGGGGGAAAACAATAAATCATTTTGTAATCAGGCACCCGATCATTTCCTGGCGCCTCTCTTGCCCCGTGGCTTGCCGCTCTTCTTGCCCATGCCATTCCCGGCTCTGCCGGAGGATTTGCCGCCGCCCTTCTTCTTCATCTTCGCTTTCATGTCGGCCACGAGCCTGCCGCTTATGTCTTTCCCCGTATAGAAATCCGCCCTTGCCGCCATCGTGAGCTTGGAGGCCAGCAGCCTCGCCACCCTGCCCTTCTCGTCCCTCGGGGCCTTCTGAATGCTGGGATGGGCGAATATTACACCGAACTTGGGAGCCTTGCCCCTTCCCCTGAGGTGCCTGAAAAGAGCCTTCTCAGCGCCGAGCAGCTGTATCGTGCTCGAGGACATCTTTGCGAGCTTCTCAAGCCCCCCGGCATGCGAAACGAGCCTCGCGGCGATAAGGGGACCTGCGATGGCCGAGAGGTTTGGAAACACTTCCCGGCTCCCGGTCCTTATGTACTCGGCGACGTATTCCCTGGTCTTGTAGAGGTCGCTGACGCACTTCGCGTACTCCCTCACTGCCGAAATGTCATGCTCGGTGAAGGGCATCCCGGCGGAGACGGCGGAATACCTGCTCAGCTTCTTGTCCTTGATTTCGTCCCTGCCCCCCTGCTGATGGATGATCCTTGCCAGCTGCTCGTGCGACTGGATGAGCTTGTCCGCCTCGGGGAAATGAAGGCCGTACCACTCCCTCATCCTCTCCGACAGGGTGTTTATGACCCTGTCAAGCTCGTCGACCACGCCAATGGCGTGCATGAGGATCCTGTCCTTCTTGGGGCGCCTCAGCTGGTCCTTGGTAAGATGCACGTTTACGTCGCTGAGCAGCTTGTTCAGCTCCGCCTCGGACCCCGCCCAGCCCAGGTCGAGGGCCAGGCGCCTGAAATCCTGCTGCAGGGCTTCTTTCCCCGTGTTCTCCGGCTCGTACATGCATCTAATGCCGGGGAAGTCGATCTTCTTGTCCCAAACGACCTGCTTGTATCCCGACCGCATCAGGTCCTTGAGCAGAGACTCCTCCTCTGGGACGAGCTCGCCCTTCTTGACCTGGCTGAGCCTCTCCGCTATCAGTCCCGGATCCGCCCTGAAGAGGACGTAGTGCACGAGCTTCCTCTTGTCGTCGAACGCGAAGGCTCCGACGATGTTCGTGGCAATGAACACCTTCATGAGGAATAATTGTGAGCGTCAGGATTTATTAAAGGATCGCATGACGCTTCTGTCACGAGAATATCGATAGGTTGATGGGCAGGAGGTTGTCCGGGTAATAGTCAGCGAAGAAGTCCAGCATGTCCGTGACCACGAACAGGAAAATGAAGATAACTATCACGAGGATGACCAGGGCGATTATGACCCTCTTGTGCCCCTTCTTCTTCCCCGCGAGCGTCTCCCCTGCACCCTCCTGGGGCGCTTCCTTCTTCTCGGGCTTCTTCTCCAAGGAGCCCGACGCCAGCAGCACCGCCTGGTCGAAATCCTTTTCTGACCAGCCGTAGTTTACCACGAACTTCCTTATCTCCTGCAGGCTGTGCCCCTTCTGGAGGTTCTCCTTTATGTATTCGACGAGCTTATTATCGACCATGTTAATATATTATCGGAGTCTCATATAAATAAATGGAAAAGTGAAACGCATGCATAAGGCACCGCTCGCCATCGTCCTGGTAATCCTGCTTGCGCTAACGTCAGTCGTGTGGATCCTGAGGGATTTCCTCGCGCCCATGCTTAACATGGCCTTCTACATGGTCCTCGGCACCTTCATCGTCATATTCGGCCTGATGCTGGGGATAAAGTTCATGAGCGACATGTTCAAGTGACGGATTGCCGGGAGGAATCAGAAACCCGGATTGTTACTCGCAGCCCGTCTATTTGTGCCCGACCTTCTTGAGGACGGCTTCCGGGTCGATGTAGTACTCCGACACGAGCTTCCCGACCTGGTTTATGTCGTTCATGTTGTTCTTGACCATGTATTCCAGGATCTTCCTCTTGCCGAGCAGGTTCTTGCCGAGCTCATCGTCGTCCATGCCCGTGAACAGCCTTATGTCATTCAGGACGCGGTGCGATTTCCCCCATTGCATTATCTGGTCCTTGGAAGGGATCCACCTGAATATCGTGTTAAGCTCTATCCTTATGTCCCCCATGCCGCCTGACGCTATGAGCTCGCCTATCTCGAGCACCCTCCTGATGCTCCTCCTCCTGTCCCTGTGCATGACGGCTATCAGCTGGAGCGAAGCCAGCATCGTCGGGGGGATGTCGATGGGCGGGTTCACCAGCCTCCTGAAGGTCTCCTCGGCGGTGTTCGCGTGCAGGGTGGAGTAGACCGAGTGCCCCGTGTGGATCGCCTCGAAGAGCACCTCGGCCTCCCTGCTCCTCCTGATCTCCCCCACGAGTATCCTGTCCGGCCTCATCCTCAGGGAATTGACCATCAGGTCCAGCATGCTCACCTCCCCCTTGCCCTCCGGGTTAGGCGGCCTCGTCGTCAGCGGGACCCAGTGCATGAAGTTGGGCAGCTGCAGCTCCCTGGTCTCCTCTATGGAGATCACCCTGTGGTTCGGGGGTATGAAGCTGGTCAGCACGTTGAGCAGGCTGGTCTTGCCGCTAGCCGTGCCGCCTGCCACGACTATGTTCAGCTCGTACTGTATCGCCAGCCAAAGGAAGGCGGCGACGTCGGCCGTCAGGGTCTTCTCCCTTATGAAATCCGTAATGGCCCATGGCCTTCTGGCGAACTTCCTTATGGTCAGGGTGTTCCCGTGTGAAGATATTGGGAAGAGGGTCGCGTTGGACCTGTCTCCCGAGGCCATGTAAGCGTCCATGAGCGGGTTGAGGTTCGTTATCTGCGTCCCGACCCTCCTGCCGATCAGCGCCGCGTAGTTGTAGGTGCTGGTCTCGCTGGGCATGTATATGTTCGTCTTGACCCACCCCAGCTTGATGTGATATGCCCATATCGATTCTTTGCTTGAGTTTATGACGAGCTCCTCCAGGTTCTGGTCCTGCAGCAGCATCTCTATGATCCCCAGCCCGAGAGAGTTGTGCATGAGTATCCCCGCCAGGGTCCTCTGCTTCTTGATGGAAAGATGGGGCAGCTCCTCGCTTATGAGGGAGAACGCCTTCCTGTAGAACTTCTCCTGCAGGTTCTTCATCTCGTCCGGGTTCAGCACCTCGCCGAACGGGATCACCGTCTGCTCTATCATCTTCTCACGCACGTCATCGAGCACGGCCTGCGTGGCGGACTCGACCTCGGGGCACTCAATCTTGTAGATAGGGACGAACTCGCTCGGCTCCATCGATATCGTCACGGTCGCCGGCACCCCGTCAGATTCGAGCTCGTAGCTCTCAAGGACCTTTCCGGGCGCGGCCGGCTGGACGGCCTGCTGGGCCGCAAGGGGCACGGCCCTGACCTCGTCCTTGCCGGGCACATTCATCATCTCCTTGATGTCGACCTTGGGCTTCTCATCCCTGTCCTTGTCCTGCACCCGTATGCTGGGGGCCTTAACCTTTCTTTGCATGCTTCTTCTCCTTGAAAATCTTTATGGTCGGGTCGCCGATGGGAGGATAATGCAGCTTCACGAGCTTGTATTCCTCCAGGATCTTTCCCCACTCCTCTATCCTGTCCGTCGTGACCTGGAATTCCTTGGCCGCGACCGAGAACTTCAGGGAGCCCCTCTCCTTCACCATGACCAGCAGCTTGTCGATATCGGTCTCAAGCTTGGGCTCGTCTATCTCGTGCTCCTTCTTCCTAGGTATGGGGTGCTCGCTGAGATACTCCGATATCACGCTCACGACGTCCGCCCTCGTTATTATCCCCGTGAGCTTGCCCTTTTCCACGACAGGGACCCTGTTTATGTCCTTCTCGTTCATGATTTTGATGACCTTGCTCAGGTCATCCCCGGGCTTGACGAATATTACCTCCTTGGACATGAAATCCCTGGCCTGCAGGGAAGCCTTGTCCTTCATCTCCGTGCTTTCGCTCTCCAGCAGTGAGACGAGGTTCTTGTTGAGGATGTATTTCATTATGTCGGATTCGCTGACCATGCCGACAGGCTTGTCCCCGATGGCAACGGGCGCTCCGCTTATCTTCTTCTCGGCGAAGAGTTCGACTATCTCATGGAACGAGTCCTCGGGTCTCACGGACACTACGTCCTTGATCATTATGTCTTTCACTTTCATGGCGCACAATTTATATTATATTCCGATGGTTTATATTTGACGGGTTCGTGCAGCTGCTTTCTGGCAATCTGAACGGCCCACCGGATGTTCGGGGCGGTCAGAAATCATATATGATATGGTAAGATATGGCATCAGACAGGGTCAGAAATATAATCAGATGATCACAAAACTAAGTATGGCCATTATTGGGTTCACGGGCAAGAGGGGGAGCGGAAAGGACACGGCATCGAAGTTCCTTGAGACCATGTACGGCTTCAGGATGCTGGATTTCACCAGGGACGTGCTCGCTCCCATCCTCGCGAACCGGGGACTGCCCGTCACCAGGGAGAACCTGATAGACATAGCCATGGACGGGAGGAAGAAGAGCCACAACGGCGTTTGGGCCGACAAGCTTTCCGTCATCATCAAGAGGAACAGCGTCCACGATTTCGTGATTTCCGGGATAAGGTTCCCGGAGGAGGTCGGGGTCTTCAGAAGGAACTTCGGGGAAGGCTTCAGGCTCGTGGCCATCGTCTGCGATGACAGGCACAGATACGAGCGCGTGATGAAGAGGGGGACGAAGGGAGAGGCCGGCCTCAGCTTCGATGGTTTCCTGCAGATCGAGAAGAGGCCGACCGAGCGTGTGATCGCGGAGACTATGGGGATCGCCGATTTCGTCATTGGCAACAACGGGACCATCCAGGACCTTTACGACGGGGTATCCGGGATTCTAAAGATATTAAAAGGCAGATGAGGATATAATACTTGAAGCCTCGGTAGCTCAGTTGGATCAGAGCGATCGGCTTGTATCAGCCAGGTTGGCGGTATTGCGAGTCATTTTCGGCTGTGAGCGCAGGATACCGGTAGGTCGAGGGTTCGAGAGATCGGGGAAGCTGTCGTCAGGCTTCTTCCGTTCGGGATTCCCTCCCGGGGCTTGTTCTTTTTTCTTCAATTCCCTTCGATCATCATCCCGTGTAGATGAAATTGTCGACGAAATCCAGGAAGGGCTGGAAAGTCGAGCATATATCCATATCGTTGCTGACGCTGCACACCAGGACGATCAGGACGAGCAGGAATACGACGAGAAGGATGACGACGCCGATGATGTGCTTGATTCCGGCCCTCATGATAATATCTTGCTCGGAGCGCCTAATAAAACTTGCAAAGGGCGAATAACCCGCAATCTGCACATCTTCTCCAGCATCGGCCGCTCATGAAACAATATAAGCACGATGCGCAAGATTATGATATGGCCGGCGGATATGAGAGGCTCGAGGTTTTCGAGAACAAGGACAAGAAGAAGTACAGGAAGAGGTACAAGAAGAGGGTCAAGTTCAGGGAGATAAAGGGCATAAGCTGATTTCTGGTCAGATGGTCAGTATAATTTAAAAAGGTGCATTCATTATCTTATAGCAAGGGGTTGTGAGGTAGTTTGGCTATCCTGGCGGGCTCCAGACATCATGCCTGGAGCATTGACGGGTTTTTTGATGCCCAGATGATAAGAAGAAACCCGCTCACGTGGGTTCAAAATCGGCTTTGGACGGCGGATATCCGAGGTCGGATGGAACTCCCATCAACCCCACTTTCTTTTTTATCACAGTTCCCAAGCTCTGTCTCATTTCTTCTCGATATAGACCGCGGCGAATAGAAGCACGAATCCCACGACTATCGAGATTATGAAGTTGTATATCGGGGTGTCCGGCGCCAGGATCAGGTTCGCGCCGCTGTGTATGACCAGGGTGACCGCCAGCCCGAAGACCGGAATGGACGCTATCCTCCTCGCCGACCTCGCCTTGCTGCTGACGCCCTTGCCCACCCAGGCGACCGTGCCAGCCAGCCAGAAGTAGTACACCGAAGCGGACAGGAATGCCGCCGCGGTCTCGAATACCCCCACGACCAGCCAGTCCGACATGCTCGTGTACCCCCTGTATGCCGCGAGCCCCGCGAATATGATGCCCAGCACGTACAGGAAGAAAGCGAAGCGCTTCCTCGTGAACGCGTCGCTGAGCTCGTCCGCCGCCCCCTTGAGGTAGCTCTCCAGCCTGAACCCCTTTATGACCAGATAGGCCCCGAATATGCCCATGATGGCCCTCCATCCTTCGGCGCCGAATATGGATATGAGCAGCAGTGCGATGGCCGGCAGCCCGAACACCAGCCTCGACATCTTGGGATCCTCCAGGGACTCCTTGATGAAGTCCTTGACCTTGTAATACGATGATTCGAGCTGCTCCGACTGCTTGACAACCACCCTCCTGACCGAGAGTATGGGGATGACCGACTGGATGACGGGTATGGTCTGCTCGTCCTCGCTGCCGTCCGAGACCAGAACCGCCAGGTTGGCCCTGAAATGCTTAAGGACCTTGTCGAGCTGCTCCGATATGTTCTTGTCCGACTTGATTCCGACCTCCCTGTCCCCCGTCAGCACGGCTACCTCGGAATCATACTGCTTCCTGAGCTCATCGTAGACCCTCACGGCCTCGAACATGCTGTTGAAATCGGTGTCCCCGGGGTCCTTGAGCCCGAGCTTCGTGGCCGCTTCTATGACATCCGCCTTTCCCATGACAGGCCCTTCTATCTCGGCCTTCGCCCCAAGGTCGTTGTCCCTGTCGATGCAAATGACTATGATACGGTCCTTCTTTCCGGCTTCCATACTCAAAAATGACCAAATGGGCATATAAATGGTATGCCGCCGATTTTCGACGAAAATCGATTGTTTCCACGCCCGTCGTGGAATCGATCGGGCACGTTATCTGCTGATGACGGACCTTTTCGGAGCGGAGTTGCGAATACGCCTGACGCAAAAGCATAAATATCTGACTAACCTTTTTATATCACTAAAAGGAATAATATCTCATTGCTGGAAGATGAGAAACGCATATCATTATCAAAAAAGGAGGCTTTATGCAACCGATACCTTCGGGCGCTAACTACATGGCATACGACAGGACCATAGTGGTCTTCTCACCTGACGGAAGGCTTTTGCAGGTGGAGTATGCCAGGGAGGCTGTGAAGAGGGGAAGCACGTCCATCGGCATCAGGCTGAAGGATGCCGTGGTGCTGGGCGCGACCAAGACGACCGCCCCCCTCGGTGTTTCAGAATCCTATAAGAAGATATTCGAGATAGATGCCCATATTGGCCTTGTCAGTTCGGGGCTGCTGAGCGACGCGAGGGACCTCGTGGAGTTCAGCAGAGTCAAGGGGCAGATAAACAGGATAACCTACGGGGAGCCCATTTCCGTTTCTTCGCTGACCAGGCACATATGCGACAGGAAGCACATGGTTACCCAGTACGCCGGCGTCAGGCCCTACGGGGTCGGACTGCTGGTGGGCGGGATCAACCAGCGCCCAGAGCTCTACGAGACGGACCCTTCGGGGACCATGATCGAGTGGAAGGCCCAGGCGATAGGAAGGGGAGCGGAGAAGGCCAGGAAGGTCCTTGAGAGGGATTACAAGGAAGACATGGACATCTCGGCCGGGATCAGGCTCATCCTGAAGGCGCTCAGGGCAGGCGAGCGTGATGCTGGCATCGAGGACCTGGAGATCGCCGTCGTGCGGAAGACCGGATTCGAGAGGCTAAGCACCGAAG
>JAFGSV010000014.1 GCA_016934325.1 Candidatus Aenigmatarchaeota archaeon
ATCTTCTTTGCCAGCCCGAAGCATGGGAACGCGAGGTCCCCCATCTCCGGCCTCGGCGGCTTCTCGAGCAGGCCGGCATCGAGGCCTTGCTTCTTGAGCACCCTTTCCGCATCGTCCCTCAGAATACGCATATCACCACTCCATATTTAATTTCGCCTCATGCATTAAAATAAACGAGACACGGTAGGGGATAGAGAAACGGAGTGGGCCCGGCCGGATTCGAACCGGCGATCCCCGCCACGTCAAGGCGATGTCATAACCAACTAGACCACAGGCCCCCGCTCAAGCTTGATGCAATGCTTGATTTTGTATAATATTGTCGTTTCCATTTTTAAATGGCACATGAATGCAATTTATGAACCATGATTGGGGGTTGTGTTCGTCTTATGCTGGCTACTGCCGGCGGGACCGGATGCTTACGCCATCTTTCAGGACCAGCGGCTCCCCGTCGATTATCACCGCCCGGCACCTGCCGGGGAATGTCATCCCCTCGTAGGGGCTCCAGCCGCAGTTCGTCTTGAGGTCCTCCCTCTCTATGGTCTCCGGGTTCATGTCGATCAGAGTCATGTTCGCGGCATTCCCCGGTTTTATCTCCCTGCTCGGCAGGCCGAAGGCCTTGACAGCGTTAAGGGACGTGAGCTTCAATACGTCATCCCAGGGGACGCCGTAATGCCGGCCGAGTGCCGCGATGAAATTGGAGAACGTGTCCAGCTCGGGCAGGCCCGACGCGAAGGGGGCGCTGAGCTTCTCGTTGATCGTGTGCGGTGCATGGTCCGTCTCGATCCAGTCTATGCTCCCGGTCAGCAGCTTCCTGACGAGCCCCAGCACCGCCTGCTCGGTGCGCAGGGGAGGGTTGACCTTGTAATAGAGCCCCCTCGACTTCCTCTTCATTATCTCGGACGAAAGCAGCAGGTGGTGTGGGGTAACCCCGCAGCTGACGCGCAGCGTCTTCGGCGCGGCCCTGATAAGCTCCACAGATTCCGGCACCGTTACGTGGCAGAAGTGGAGACGCCCCTTGAACCCCGCCTTCACGGCGAAGCCTAGCTGGTCCCTGACGGACTCAATCTCCGCCTTGGGAGGCCTTATGTCGCACCAGGTCTGTGGGTTGTTCACGCTCCATATGCCATCCGAGAACTCCGACACCTTCTCGCAGTGGACTAACAGGACGCCGTGATACTTGCTGCTCGCGAGGGCCCTGTAGACCTCGAGCTGCTTGACGGGATCGGCCACGGCGAGCCCGCCGACGGATTCGCCCGCATAGAGCTTGAGGCCGGCGACCTGGGGATACTTCAGGACGCAGTCTGCCGCTTCCCTGACCTGGCTGCGGCCGGAGCTCAGCCCCACGTAGAGCATGTACCTGACCGGTATCCTGCTCCTCTCCGCTGCCTCCAGCCTCCTTTTCACGTCGTCCTCCCCCATTATCGGGGGAACCGTGTTCGGCATGTCGTGGACCTGCGTTATGCCGCCGTGCACCGCCGCCTCTCCGGCGGACTTGAGCGTCTCCTTGCGCGACTGCTTCCAGTCCCTGCAGTGGGCATGAGGGTCTATGAACCCCGGCATCACTATGTCGGCCTCTATGTCGGGCTCCTTGCCGAAGTACGTTATCCTGTATATCCTGCCGTTGTGTATCTCGATGAACGCGTTCGAGAAGACCTTGCCGGGCGCTGCTACCACGGTCTTCCCGTAAACGACGAGCATGCTCATATGCTCATCCTCCTCCCGCTCCCGTCCCTCTTGTATTTCCCGAACTCCGTTATCATGCCGAGCTCCTGCAGGGTGAAGACGGGCCCCTCCTTGCATACCCTCCATCCCGTCCCGTCCAGGGAGCAGGACCCGCAGACGCCGAATCCGCATTTCAGGTACCTCTCCAGGGAGAACTCGGCGTCGACGCCCTGCTCGGAGCATATCCTGGCGACCTCCCTCAGCATGGCCTCGGGACCGCACGAGTAGACGCGGTCGATCCTCTCGGTTTCGAGCAGGCCGGTCAGGCAGTCCGTGCAGAAGCCCCGGTGGCCGAAAGAGCCGTCGTCGGTGGAGAAGACCGCCTTGATTTTCGCGTGCCTGAACCTTTCCCTGAACATCAGATAACGGCTGCTCGCCGCCCCCGTCGAGACGAAGACCTTGCTCCCTCCCGCCGACATGACCTCCGCGAGGAAGCCGAGGGGAGCCGTGCCGTACCCCCCTCCGACGAGGGCGACCCTCTTCCCCTTGCACGAGAAGGCCCGCCCGTAAGGCCCCTGGATACCTACACGATCACCTGCCTTCATGCCGAACAGCTCCTCCGTGAAGGGCCCGACCTTCCGGACCGTGACGGCGAACCTGCCCTTCTCCTGGTAAGATATGCCGAAAGGCTTCTGCCCCGCACCCGGGACCCAGAGCATGACGAACTGGCCCGGCTTCGCGCCCGGCTCGCCTTTGAACCAATACGTGTTCGTGTCGAGCGCCTCTTCAATGACATCCTCTATGCCGTGCATCCGGGGCCTTTCCGGCGGCTTTTGCTCATACTCATGATGATTCATGCGTAGCATCCCTCCACTATGAACTTGAGGTCCCTTATGTCATTAAGCATGAAATTCGGCTCCTTCTCCAGCAGCTTCTGCCTCGAGTGGTAGCCCGACAGGACCGCGGCCGTCGGCAGGCCGGCGAGGTTCCCGGTCTCGATGTCATGGGCCATGTCCCCCACCAGCAGCGTCTCGTCCTTACTGAAGCCCAGATTCTCAACGAGATCGGTTATCATGCTCCTCTTGTCGTGGACGGAGCCCAAGGCATAGGAGAAGAAAGCCCCCATTCCGTGGTCGGCGATATCCCTGTCTAGGAATCCCTGCGGATGCGAGCTGAAAACCGCGAGCTTTATGCCCCGCTTCTTCAGCCAACTCAGCGTCCTCTTGGCGTAGGGGAACGGTGCAGCCTTATTCCTGCTCCTGGCGTAAAGCCGCTGGTACATGGCATCGAGCCTTTCCTTCTCAATGCTCACCCCGAGCGAGCGGTAGAAATCCATGTAGGGGAGGTCGAACTTCTCCCTGAACTTGTCGATGCTCATGAACTCATGGCCGATTTCCCTGAATATCTTCTTGGCTATCCTGTAGACGAGGCCGAGGTCGTCGCTGAGCACCCCGCTCCAGTCCATTATTATGGCCTTAATCATGAGCGATCCCCACCATCTCCTTGATACCGGAGAAGCCCTCGCTCTCCATGAATCCGGCCATTTCTCCGCAGACTTGCCTGAATACCTCGATGCCCCGGAAATGGATCGCCGAGCCTATGCCGACGGCGGAAGCCCCGGCCATTATAAGCTCGACCGCGTCCTGCCCTGTCGTCACTCCGCCCGTGCCTATTATCGGTATCCCCGAGCCCCTGACGGCCTCATAGACATCGAAGACGCACCTCACGGCAATGGGCTTTATCGCGGGCCCGGACAATCCGCCGACGCCGAACCCCAGTACAGGCTTCCTCGCCTGGACGTCGATAAACATCCCGGGCCCTATGGTGTTGGTTACGTTTATCGCGTCCGCCCCTCCCTTCACTGCAGCCTTGGCGACCTCCCCGATGGACTGCACGTTTGCCGATATCTTGATTATCACAGGAAGGCTCGTGCTGCCCTTCACGGCCTTCGTTATCTCGAGGGTGGCCTCGGGAGTTCCCTGTCCCGCAAGCAGGCCGTATCCCGGCGTGTGCGGGCATGAGAGCGGCACCTCGACGGCGGCGAACTCCCGGGAAAGGAAGTTCTTGGCCATGTATCCGAGCTCGCGTGCATCCTCACCTATGATGCTTGCGATGACGGGCACCCCGACATCGCCGAGTCCCGAGAACTCCCTCTTCGCTTCCTCAATGCCCGGGTTCGAATACCCGACGGCGTTGATCATGACATCCCCGTTGGTCAGGACGACGGGCGGTTTGTGGCCCTGCCTGGGCTCCCTGCTGATGGACTTGATCGTCACGGCCCCAGCCCCGTTTTGCGCGACGTTCTTCAGGGAAGACTTGGTCACCCCGAGGAACCCCGACGCGAGTATGAGCGGATTCCTAAGCTTCTTACCGAAAAGACCGATTGTCAGATTGGCGGGCACCTTGCTCATGCTACTCTGTTAGACTATATGGATTTCTGGATTTTAAGAACGTTTATTAAATTTTCCCAATAGAATTAATGTTAAGGATGGGATATTCGGGAGAGTTGTTCGCATGCCTGATCCTAGAGATTTGAGCACGTATAGAGGAATGTCAATCTTTGACATAGATGAGACCTCTTACAGGCTGGTCGGAACAAATCTCGAGAGGAAGCAGGCATTGGCGAATGAACCTGACAAGTATGAGGTCTCCCTTCTTTGCGCCATGGATCGCACTGATGTACAAGATATGGTGAGGAAGTTTCGGGATTTGAATACGGAAGACAAGAACGTTATTCATGAGAACTTGAAGGAATATATGCTGGCTGACAACCATGCCAAGTTACCCGAAATGGGTCTTCATCTGGTCGGGCTTCTGTCAGAAAATAAATATATGCAAGAAAGACATTCATGGAAAAGCCCCCTTGTGTTATCTAATTCAATAGCCAGGATAGAATGATCAGAAGCATAGTAATGCATTGATGCTGAATCGATGAATGTCGACGGGAATTCAGCCGCTCTTCAGCAATTTCTGCAGGAGCCGCCCTGGGTCATCATCGTATATGACTGACGCGCCCGTGTCCCTGATGGCCTTCTTCGCTATGTCCGCGACCATGTCCGTGATGCCGCCGCTCCCCGTGAGTATCCCGATCCGCTTTCCTTCGTCGAACGCTATGGTGAACTCGTTCAGGGTCCCCATGCCGCCCGCGATGAAGACCGCGGCGTCGCATGACCTGACCGCGATGACGTTCCTGCCCTTGTAGCCGCTGCCGGGGTAAGCGATGAAATCGAACCCTTCCAGGGGATACTTGTACTTCCCGAGATGCTCGCGTTGGGAGCCCGCGGGCGAGAAACCGACAACCAGCCCTCCCGCCCTCTTGGCCGCCAATGCGGCTTCGAGGGGCAGGCCCGTGCATGCGCCCGTGACCAGCACGCACCCCTTCGACGCAATGGCCCTGCCCAGCGCCCTCGCCTTCCTGACGTTCTCATCGCTGGACCCGCCCACAGCTGAGCCGAAGACGCCGATGGCTTTCTTCATGGCATTTCCCTTTGCTTTTTGCATGAATATGATTTGAAAAGTGACTTAAAAATCGCATATTTAAATTTTGGCATTATTCTAATCCTTATGGCCCGGAATGCCGACGGTACCGACGACGTGAAACCGGAAGCGGTGGAGAAGTTCAGGCTGTTTCTGAATGAGGACTACAACAAGGAGATCTACAAGGCGGCGGAGGAGGAGACCCCCCTCGTGGTGGATTTCGAGAAGCTGGACAGGAGGATGGAGGACATGTCCTCGATGCTCCTGGAGAAGCCGGATCTCTTGATGCACGTCGCCGAGGAGGCGGTGAACGGCATAGACCTCCCGGCCAGGGTGAAGATCAGGTTCTCCAACCTGCCGGAGACAGCCGTGATCAGCATCAGCGACCTCAGGTCCAAGCACATAGGCAAGTTCATCAGCGTCGAGGGCATCATCAGGAGGGCATCCGAGATAAGGCCGGAGATAATGGCCATCGACTGGAAGTGCGAGGATTGCGGCTCCGTCATCAGGTACCCCGTCAAGGGCACCTTCGTCTCCAAGCCGTTCAGGTGCGTCAACGTGGTCGACGGTAAGGGATGCGAGGGCAAGAGGTTCACGGAGGCCGGCAAGGTCATGATAGACACCAGATGGGCGACCATAGAGGAGCCTTTCGAGCTGACGGAGGGCGAGAAGCCGTCCCAGGTCAACGTCCTGCTCACCGAGGACCTCGTGTCGCCCGATAGCAGGAGGATGTCGGACCCCGGCAACAGGCTCAAGATGATTGGCATCCTCAAGGATGTCCCCAAGGGGAAGATGGGTTCGGTCAAGCTTGATTTCTATCTTGAGGCCAACCACCTGGAGCCCACGGAGTCCAGCTGGGAGAAGCTGAAGGTGACGAAGGAGGACGAGGCGGAGATCAGGAAGCTGGCCAGCGATCCCAACATATACGAGAAGTTCGTGGATTCCATTGCGCCATCGCTGTTCGGGCTCAGGCACATAAAGGAATCCGTCGTGATGCAGCTCTTCGGAGGGGTGCCTAGGACCCTGCCTGACGGGACCCATTTCAGGGGCGACATACACATACTGATCATAGGGGACCCCGCTTCGGGGAAATCGCAGCTGCTCAAGCTCGTGCCCGAGATAGTGCCGAGGGGCAGGTACGTGAGCGGCAAGGGAGTGACGGCCGCGGGGCTCACGGCAACGGTCATCAAGGACGAGCAGTTCATGGGGGGCTGGGTGCTCGAGGCCGGCGCCATGGTGCTCACCAACAAGGGCCTGCTCGCGATCGACGAGTTCGAGAAGATGAACCCCGACGACCAGGTGGCGATGCACGAGGCGCTGGAGCAGGGCTGTTACGAGCAAGGGACGATGATAATGACGCATGACGGCAGCTATCAGAAGATAGGCGATGTCGTGGAAAGCCGGATAGCCGGCATGCCGGGGGACAGGATTGCGAAGCCTGTGGACAAGAAAAGGCTTAAGCTCATGTCGACGGATTTCAAGAAGAATTTCTTTGACGGCATAACGGTCGTGGGAAAGCACAAGGAGAAGGAGCTTGTGCACGTTACCCTTTCAACCGGGCATGAGCTCAAGATCACCAAGTCTCACCCGGTGTTCGTGTTCAAGTCAGGGAAGAGGGTCCTGAAGGAGGTCAAGGACCTTAAAAGATCCGACTACCTGTTTCTTCCCAGCAGCATAAGGTTCAAAGGCAGGTCCCAATCTCTTCGCGGACCTCCGTCAAACAGGAAGTTCAAACGGATAGAGATACCAAAAAAGACTTCCGGGGATTTCTGCGAGTTCATCGGCTATTTGCTGGGCGAGGGGAATAGGGAAACGAACAGGGGGGTCAGGAACGGGATAGGCTTCACAAACTCGGACGTGCATATACTCGCGCGTTACAGGAAGCTGGTCGAACGGCTTTTCGCGACAAGTGCCATGGAGCAGATAAGGGGCAATGTCGTCACACTGAGGCTGATATCAAGGCCCCTTTATCTTTTCCTTCACGGCCTCGGTACGGGTTTGGTAGGAAAGTCCTTTGAGAAATCCATCCCCGCCGTTTTTTTAAGGTGCCCGGAAAAGGAGACAAATGCCCTGCTTTCGGGCCTTTTCAGCTCGGAAGGGACCGTGAATTACGACTACGGCACCGTGAGCCTGACGTCGACGAGCAGGGAGCTTGCCGATCAGGTTCAGCATCTGCTCCTAAGGGCAGGGGTCTTCTCCGGCGTCTATACCGACAGGGGCCTTTCGAAGAGGAAGAGGCGAGCCTACAAGGTCCAGATATCCGGAGCCGCTAATGTTAGGAGGTTTGCTGAAAAGATAGGATTCCTGGGCGCCAGGAACAGGGGGCTGCTGGCAAAGCTCGTCATGAAGGATACGAAATCCAGCAAATGGGACCATGTACCAGGCATAATGGGCAGGATAGAAGCGGTGAAGAAATCCCTGAGGCTGAGCGACAAGGACATATCCGGTTACGTATTGAGCGATGTCAGGAAGAGGGATTCCGTATCAAGGAAGCTGCTGGGAAGAATCCTGCTGTCTTTCCAGGAAAGGGAAGAGAAGATAGAGAAGGGAATCGAGGACCTCAATGATGCAAGAACGTACGAGGATTATTTCAAGGTAAGGAGGTCCTTCAGGATAAGCAGAAGCGAGATTGCAAGGAAGATGGGGATCATTCAGCAGCATCTATGGTATCACAAGGTCGTCAAGGGAGAGAAGGAAATGCTTTCCAGATCCATATCCATATGCCGTGGGATACTGGGTGAAATGAAGAGATGCGCAGATGAGGAAATCAAGGAACTCAAGGATATCCTGGCGATGCCCTTCGAATTCGCGAAGGTAAAGAGCGTCCGCACAATCAGGAACGAGGGCGAATGGGTGTATGACGTCACGGTCAACCCGACCCGGACCTTCATGGCCAATGGAATAGTGTGTCACAACTCTATTTCCATTGCGAAGGCCAGCATAGTCGCCACCCTGCCGGCAAAGACCTCGATCCTCGCGGGCGGGAACCCGAAGTTCAGCAGGTTCGATCCCATGCGTTCGGTCCACGAGCAGGTGAACATACCGCCGACCCTGCTCAGCAGGTTCGACCTGAAGTTCACCCTGCGGGACGTCCCGAACGCGAAGGAGGACAGGAAGATCGTGGAGCAC
>JAFGSV010000015.1 GCA_016934325.1 Candidatus Aenigmatarchaeota archaeon
AGAAACAATGGAGTGGGTGTTAAGTACATCCGAATGTCAGAAATTGGCAACCAGCTTTTTTAACATGAAGGCGGCCTCTAGTATTTCCGCAGGAGTTTATTCAGAGCTCTAATTAGCGGTGTTCTCCAGTCATCCTCTAACTGGGTTCTTATGAAATTGACCAATTCCCTGTCTTCCTTTGTTAATCTCAGCTTTTCCAATTTCTTTATTTTCGAAAGTATTTCGTAGTCCCTTTCGGTCGGCATGGGATATTTTCTCTTTTCCTCTGTGCTAAGAGTAACATTTTCTTTGCTTTTTTTCATGAAAATAGTAACGTTTCTATATTATAAATTTACCTTCGGAACTAATGTTTTTTTCAAGCCAATCCGAATATCGTGCCGTTTATGACATTAATCCGGATGTGTTTTGTGAATTGCTATTTTTAGAACGGGACGCAATCAACAAACTTTAAAACGTTATGCAGCAATTAATATTATTGGTGCTGGTATGAGATTATTGGTGGTCGCCGACGTCCATGGAAAGTACGAGAAGCTGCAGGACATAATGGATTCGATAGCAGGCACGGCTTTCGACGCCGTTATCGCGCCTGGCGACTTCACTGACATGTTCGACATCCCGCCGAACTTCTCCCAGCTGGACGTGGCCGACATGGTCATTCAGAAGCTGCTCATACCGAACAAGCCCCTGCTGTGCGTGCCGGGGAACCACGACCCGTACGACATTCTGGACGTGTTCGACGATTACGGCGTCAATTTGCACGGGAGGACAAAGAAGGTCGCTGGCGTTGTGTTCGCTGGTTGGGGCGGCGCCGTCACGCCGTTCAACACGCTGCTCGAGCCGCCCGAGGAGGAGACCGCTGAGGTCCTGGGTAGGGTGTTGAAGAAGGTTACCGGACAGTGGGTTCTGATCTCACATTCCCCGCCAAAAGGAACGACCCTGGACATGGTCAAGCCGAAGACGCACGTCGGTTCAGCCGCGATAAGGGACGTCATCCTCAGCAAGAAGCCGGTGCTCACAATAACGGCACACATTCACGAGAACAGAGGCACCGACATGGTTGGCGGGTCGACTGTTTTCTATCCAGGCCCTGCCTTCGACGGATACTATGGCATAGTCGAGCTGGGGAAGAGAAAGGCGGAGTGCCACGTGAGAAGAACGGGCGCCTGAGCCTTATCCCAGCTTCTTCAGCTGCTCGACCATCTCCTCGAGCGTCACGTTCTCGCAGATCGCCAGGGGAATGCCCTCTATGCCGGCGATGTTCTTGGCGACGTCGCTGACCTCGGATAGCGGGATATTGTGCAGTATCACCAGGGCGGGCTTGAGGTTGGCCACCTTGATAGCTATCATAGGGCCCTTGCCGGTCGTTATGTTCGTGAAGATCAGCGCCCTCCTCGTCGTGACCCCGTAGAGCTTCGACAGTTCCGAGAAGGAGAGCTCGGTGATCGCCTTCACGGAATCGATGACAGTATATCCATAGAGATCTTCATCGGGATGCTCAGCAGACTTTATGATCTGGGCCCCTATGCACCTGCAGAACTCATCCAGGCCCACGCCCTTCTCGAACTCCCTGATGTCAGCGATCGCGGATGAGGCGGACCGGCTCTCCGTCATGTGCAGGAAGCCCTTTAGGACTTCTCCGCCCCTCCTCCCCTCTATGTTCATCAGCGCCTCGACGTATTTCTTAAGGAACAGAATCCCGGGTGATCGCCTCCTGCCGGACTCGTAGTCCGATATCACGGAGGAGGTCACGCCAAGCTCCTTCGAGAGCTCCTTCTGGGACACCCTGAACAGGGCCCTCCACTTCTTTATGGTCTTGCCCGGATCGCTCGACATGGCGATCTCCCCAATCACGTCCTTGGCCAGTCCCGCCTTCTTCAGCTCGAGTTCGTCAACCACCTTATCCATACTTCGATAATCGTCTAACGGATTTATAACCTTTTGAAATGGATGGCTCCGCGGAAGCGTTTTTAAGCAAACGGCCCCAATTAGATTTATTGGTTTTATGAGCTACGCCAGGGGCAGAAGATTCGAGCATTTGATAAAGGATAAGCTGAGGGATGCCGGTTTCGAGGCGAGGAGGATAGCCCTCTCGGGGAGGCAGCGCCCCGAAGGCGAGAGAGACATCCCTAACGCCGACCTAATAGTCGAGGAGCGCTTCTTCTGCAAGGCCAAGACGACCAAGGCGAAGAAATACGTCTCGTTCCCGGAGAGCGAGATAATGGAGCTTCACAACGGCGGCCAGGACTTTCTCGTATTCAACTTCAAGAGGACGCCGCCCTTCGTCGTGGTGAGGTTCAAGGACTTCCTCGACCTTCTGAGGTTGTGGAAGGAAAGGCAGCAATGAAATCCGAGCATCCTCATTCTGGAAACATTTATTAAAAATGACAGGCAATAATAATAATTCTGCGCGGGGGCGCATATGGCACATATTAAAGCGGTTAAATGGGTAACGAAGGACAAGAGGCGCAAGGGCGTGTTCTGGCCATCGGAAGCCATGAAGAAGAGGGCCTGGGTTTCCGATCCGGGCATCTATGGCAAGGCCGCAAGGGACCAGGTCGCCTTCTGGGCCGCGAGAGCCGAGGAGGGACTGGAATGGAAGAAGAAGTGGATAAATGCCTACGAGGAAAAGAAGAAGCCCGGTGCCTTCAAGTGGTTCCTGGGCGGGAGGATCAACGCAAGCTACAACACCCTGGACAGGCACATAAGGAGCGGCAGGGGGGGCAAGACTGCCCTCATCTGGGTGCCCGAGCTGCCTGATGAAACCACCAAGAGAATATCTTATGAAGAGCTGCACAGGGACGTCAACAGGCTTGCCAACTCCCTGCGCAGGCTCGGCGTCAGGAAGGGCGACAGGGTGGGCATATACCTGCCGATGGTTCCCGAGGTCATAACGTCCCTTCTCGCGTGCGCGAGGATAGGCGCGATACACAGCGTTGTCTTCTCGGCCTTCAGCGGGGAATCCCTTAAAGACAGGCTCATCGATGCGGAGGCCAAGGTTCTCATCACGGCGGACGGCTACTACAGGAGGGGCGAGCCGAAGACGCTGAAGGAGAGCGCGGACATAGGCGTGAAGGGGACGGGCGTCAGGCACGTCATAGTGGTGAAGAGGACGGGAAGGAAGATACCATGGAACAAGAGGAAGGACATGTGGTTCCATGAGGCGATCAAGAGGGAGCCTGATTACTGCGAGCCGCAATTCGTCGAGAGCAACGAGACCCTCTTCATACTGTACACGAGCGGGACCACGGGGAAGCCGAAAGGCATAATCCATGACACGGGCGGGTACCTCACACAGGCCTACTGGACGACGAAATGGGACTTCGACCTGCATGACGACGACGTGTTCTGGTGCACCGCCGATATAGGCTGGGTCACGGGGCATACATACGGATGCTACGGCCCGCTGCTCAACGGGGCGACGATGCTCATGTTCGAGGGAGCCCCGGATTACCCGGACCCGGGGAGGTGGTGGAAGGTGGTCGCCGACAACGGCGTCACGGTCTTCTACACCGCGCCGACCGCCATAAGGATGTTCATAAAGTTCGGCGACAAGTGGATCAGGAAGCACAGGCTGGACTCGCTCAGGATACTCGGCACCGTCGGGGAGCCCATAGACGAGGAAGCCTGGCTATGGTATTTCAACAAGATAGGGCAGGGGAGATGCCCCGTGATAGACACGTGGTGGCAGACCGAGACCGGAGGGACCCTCATCAACACCCTGCCGGGCATAGGGCCGTTCATCCCCACGGTGGCCGGGTTGAGCTTCCCCGGAACACGGCACGCGATGCTGGACAGCCAGGGGGATGAGGTGGGGACGGGCGAGACCGGGTTCCTGGTCCAGAAGCCGCCCTACGCCCCCGGGATGCTGAGGGGCGTCCACAGGAACCCGAAGAAATACTTCGAGACATACTGGTCGAGATTCCCGGGATACTACGACACGAGCGACGGGGCCAAGCGAAGGAAGGACGGTACAATAAGGCTGACGGGAAGGGTGGACGATGTCATGAAGGTGGCCGGCCACCGGCTCTCCACGGCCGAGCTTGAGAACGCGCTGAACGAGCACAGTCTCGTCAGGGAATCGGCCGTGGTCCCGAAGCCGGACGAGATAAAGGGCGAGGTCCCCGTGGCTTTCGTGGTGCTCAAGGACGAGTCGAAGGCCAGCGAAGAGCTGAAGAAGGAGCTTGTAAAGCACGTCGACAAGGCCATAGGCCCGACGGCGAGGCCGTCATTCATCTACTTCGTCAGCGACGTCCCCAAGACCCGCTCGGGGAAGATCATGAGGAGGATACTCAGGGGAATCGTCAAGGGAGACAGCGAGCTAGGCAACCTTACGACCCTCATGAACCCCGAGTGCGTCAAGGTATTGCATAAGACTGTGAAGAAGGGCTAGTTAACATTATAAATCAAGAAAAGAAACATCCATTATGACCTCGGCCAGATACCCTTTGGGATACATGCAATATCTCAATGCAGCCGACCGCGAGGCGTGCTGCAAAGGCGATTTAACCAGAATAGCAACATTTCAGAGATACCTTGAAGATTTGCATAACCATGGTTTCGGCGAGTTTGACGAGGAAATGGCAAGGAACTGGCTTTCCAGCGCAATCAAGAAGCTCTCGCCTGCCCCAGCAACGTTTTGAAAATGTTTTCGCGAATTACGTCTGACCGATTCTATCAATCCGGCCATTCAGAACAATGGGATTGGTGAGCCCAATCTCGAAGGCATATCTCAGCTTCTCCTCTCTCGGGGGGTCGTGAAGAAGGAATATCTTCTTGTCCATGTGCCTGGCAATCCCTATCTCCATGAGGGTCGCGCCGCCCACATAGCCTTCAATGCCGTCCTTCGGGTAGTTCACGACGAGAATGGCGTCGCTCTCGGCCACCTTGTCGAAGCATTCCTTGTCTATCTGCTTCTCATGACAGTGCTCCCGGTCCATGTTCAAGCCCGGGTTATCCACGCACGCCTCAGCGTCGCTTGTGAGCAAGACCTCGTGACCCAAACCCTCCAGCTTCCCCTTGGCCTCCAGCATCTCCCTGGCGAAGGACATGCTCCCGCATATCATTATTTTCATAAGGAGTTAATGTCACGAACAGATTTAAATCCGGTAAGAAGCATCTTCCTGCTGAGGAACCCTTTCAATATTAAATAAATAATCGTGCGGAACGGTGACGATGCTGGCGGCAGTTAATAAAACGGCGGCGGCTTTCCCGAGCATCGGAACGCCCGGATTATTGCGCCACATGAAATTTATCGTTTGCCAATTCTCCTTCCATGCAGCCCCGAATCTGGTCCTGTAAGCGTGGTCCGTGTCGCCCGCCAAGCGGTACATGATGATATTTATCCAAGAAAATCTTTAAATCGTATGCCGGGCACGGTTCTCACAGCAAAAGGGGCGCAAAGACCAGCGCGACTATGGACATGAGCTTTATCAGTATGTTCAGCGAGGGCCCGCTCGTGTCCTTGAAGGGATCCCCGACGGTGTCCCCCACGACCGCGGCCTTGTGGGCTTCCGAGCCCTTACCCCCGAGCCTTCCGCCCTCTATGTATTTCTTGGCGTTGTCCCACGCGCCCCCCGCGTTGGCCATCATCAGGGCCAGCAGGAAGCTTGTCGCGATGGCCCCCGCGAGCATGCCGCCGAGCGCCTCGGCCCCGAGCAGCACGCCGACTATGAGCGGAGCGACGACTGCAAGGACCCCTGGCACGACCATCTCCCTCACGGCGGCCGACGTAGCTATGCTTATGCAGCTTTCATAATCGGGCTTCACCTTGCCGCTCATGATTTTCTTGTCCCTGAACTGCCTCCTCACCTCATAGACGATCTTGCTAGCCGTTTTTCCGACGGACCTCATCGTGAAGCTCGCGAAAAGGAAGGGCAGCAGGGCCCCTATGAAGAGCCCTATCACCACATCTGGGTTCGTTATGCTAATGCTGTCAATGCCGACAACGGTGCCGTACACGGAAAAAAGCGCTAAAGAGGTCAGTGCGGCGGAGCCAATCGCGAACCCCTTCCCTATCGCCGCTGTGGTGTTTCCCATGGCGTCCAGCCTCTCCGCCCGCTTCCTGATATCCGGCCCCATGTCAGCCATCTCCGCGATCCCCGCCGCATTGTCGGCGACAGAGCCGTACGTGTCGGCGGCGAGGGTTATCCCCAGTGTGGATAGCATCCCGACCGCCGCGATGGCTATACCGAAAAGCCCGGCGAGCTGGTAAGAGACGAATATGGCCATGCATACGGCAAGGACCGGTATGAGGCTGCTCTTCATGCCAACAGCGAGGCCCGTTATTACATTGGTTCCGGCACCGGTCTGGGCGGATTCGGCTATGGATCTTGTCGGTCCATAGTCAGCGCTCGTGTAAAACTGTGTGACCAGCCCTATCACTATGCCCGTTATGAGGCCGCTGAGCATGGACCAGTAGACACCCATGCTGTTGGGACCCATGACGGCCCCGATGACGTAATAGGCCACGATCGCCATTATCAAGGCCGCGGAGAATATCCCCTTGTTCAGGGCGATGCTGGGCATCTTCCTGTTATCACCGGTCCTTACAAAGAAAGTCCCAATGATGCTGGCCAGTATACCGACGCCCGCCAGGACCATTGGCAGCCACAGGCCAGACAATCCGAACGCAACCATTCCTATGACCATCGCGGCTATTATGGAATCCACATAGCTCTCGAAGAGGTCGGCCCCCATCCCGGCGACGTCACCGACGTTGTCGCCCACGTTGTCAGCTATCACAGCGGGATTCCTCGGGTCGTCCTCGGGTATGCCGGCCTCGATCTTGCCCACGAGGTCCGCCCCGACATCGGCGCCTTTGGTGAATATCCCGCCGCCCACCCTGGCGAACAGGGCTATAGAGCTGGCGCCGAAACCGAACCCGAACAATATGCCGGTGTCGTTGAATATGTAATACGCGCCGACGATGCCCAGCAGGCCCAGGCCGGCGACGCACATCCCCATGACCGCCCCGCTGCTGAATGCTATCCTGAGGCCAGAATTGAGGCTCTTCTGGCAGCCGTGTGCCGTCCTGCTGTTAGCGGAAGTGGCGACCCTCATCCCGATGTTTCCCGCCACCCCAGACAGAAGAGCACCAAGCACGAAAGCAATGGCAGTGTTCAGGCCTATCTGCGGGATGACGGCGAGGATTGCGGCGACCGCGATGACGAAGATGGTGATTATCCTGTACTGGGATTTCATGTAGCTAACGGCACCCTCGTATATGAGGCCGGATATCTCCCTCATCCTCGGGTTTCCCCTGTCGAACTTCTTGATCCTCATTGCCATTAGCCCGGCGAAAAGCAAGGCCAGGATTCCGGCAAGCGGAGGCAACATCTCCATGTACATGCTCATCAATCCTTAAGCAGCCTCTCCAGCCTCTTCCTGGAACCGGCGGGTATGCAGACTATGACGGAATCCTTCTCCCTGACCTTCGCCTTGGGCTTGGGCAGGGCAAGCTTGCCCTTCCTTATCATGGCGGCGACCGACATCTTGTCATTCGCCAGGGATTCGACGCTCCTTCCTATGATCTTGGACCCCGGATTCACGTAGGCCTCGATTATCTCCCCCTGGTTGCCCCCCAGCATGCCTATGACCTGCCTCCCATCCTTGGCGAGCGCGGTCTTGAAGCTCATGATCGCGGACGTTGTGGTGTTCACGAGGGACGTGACGCCCTGCTTCTCGAAGAACTCCTCGTTGCTCGAATCGTTGATCCTGGCGATCACCTTCGGCACGTTGAGGGACTTCGCTATCTGGCATACCATGAGGTTCGTCTTGTCGTCCCCGGTGACGGTCACGAGGGCTTCGCATTTCTCCATGTCGGCGTCCTTCAGCATCTTCTTCTCGGTGGCGTCCCCGTGCAGGACGAGCGCCTCGAGCTCCTCGGCCAGCTCCTCGGCCCTCTTCTCATCCTTCTCAATCAGTATGACGTCGTTCTTCTCCTTGGAGAGCATCTCGGCAAGCTTCTTCCCGATCTTCCCTCCGCCCACAAGGACTATCCTCATGAAATCACCACCTATAATATATATGGGCAATTGTTATTAATTAGGGTTCGCTGCCGCCTACCAGACCCTTACCTCTATGATGGCTACCTTGTCCGTGGGAGGGGGGATGAAGCCGAATCTCGTCACCGTCGCCGTCGTAATGTTCGAAGGTGGCTCGCGCCCGCACCTCACGAACACCTGGCCGTCCGTGGCGTTGACGATGACGCGCATGTGATGGAGGCTCGGGTAGGGAAGGTCCTCTATCATGCTGAAGTTCATGAGCAGGTTGATGTAATCGCTGCTGCAGGTGGTATTGAAATAGCCCATCTTGGCTTCGTTCAGCACCGGCCATTCATCGACTATCCCCGTCTTGGGGTCGTTGAGCAGGATCTCGCTTATCTGCATCGCCCTGCCCTCTTGGAAGTTGGACAGGTAGTTCGTGTGGTACAGGTTCATGTAAGAGGCGAGGTTGTTTATCGAGAACAGTATTATGCCGAAGAGTATGAAAGCCGCGATCACGAACTCGAACACAAGCTGGCCTTTCATGGTCACCACCCAATACCGAGCCCGGCCATTCACGTAGGGAACATACCGAGCTTTGCCAAAAATATGAAGACGAAGACCGCGCTCGATGACATTATTATGGAATGCTTGGTGCCGGCGACGACGGAGTTCTCACCCAGCTGCCCGGCTATCAGCCCGGAGAATATGCCCTGTATGACGAGAACGTAGAAGAACAGCGCCACGTAATAGCATGCCATGGAATCCGATTCGACGTCCAGCATGGAGCAGGTCAGCCCGAAGAGCCCGCACGGGAAAGGTATCTGCAGGGTGCTGCACGGGTTCGAGAAGGATGTGAATCCCATGCCGCCCAGATCCGATGTGCCGGCGGTCATCGTGGCGGAGCCCATCATGGGAACCAGGATGTATATTATCATTATGATGATGCCGAAGAAGAGGAAGAATATGCCGTACGTTATCATAACATGCTGGTTGGTGACGCTCCTCCTCTGCTCCTCCGCCTCCCTCAGCATGTTCATGTTCTTCGCGGCAGAGTCGAGCGTGGCTACGACGTTGCCGCCCGATTTGTATGACTCCTTGATTATGTTTATGACCTCCTTGATGGAAGGAGAGTCCTTGACCTTCTTCTCGAATATCTCAAGCACCCTCATGAAGGGAACCCCCCAGGACAGCTTGTTCGACATGGTCCTTATGAGCCCGGAAAGCTTCCCGTAGTTGGTCCTCGACGCCAGGTCGATGGCGGATTCGAGGGTCATGCCGGACCTCTTGGAATCGGCGAGGTCCCTGATGAAGTTGGGGAACTGCCGCTCGATGCTCTTCAGCCACGCATACTGCGAGTACCTGTATAGGAAATAGGGGATGACCGCTATGAACAAGGATATTATGAGGGAGTTGCCCACCACTCCCGGGTCCGCAACGAATAGCATGGACACTGCCACGACCAAGGCCCCTATACCTATCGGCAATATCAGCGTCTTCTCCCTTACACCCAGTTTCATTTCCAACAACCCCTCACTTCAAAGGCGAGAGCCCCTTAAGCAGTACAATGAATCCCATGGACGTGATGGGGACGAAAAAGAAGACCAGGAAGGTCTGCACGAGCAGTATGTCCCCGCCCACCAGGGGCGACATGACCGATGAAAGGACTATGAAGAACAGCGTTCCCACGATGATCAGGGTTATGTAGATTTCCGTGTAGAAGTTTATCTGGTTCGAATAGGAATCCAGCATCCTCTTGTACTGCTGCATGCTGACGCTGGTCTTCTCGGTCAGGTAGTTGTAGACGTCGCCCCCTGTCGTTATCACCGATATCATCCCCCACAGCAGTTCCGACCAGGTCAGGGAAGGCGTCCTGTTCGCGACCTTGGCGAGCGCGGAAGATATGTCGGTTCCGAACATCTTGACGTCCCTGTATATCCTGTTCGAATCCTCCCCTATCACGCCCTTCCTGACGGTGAGCATCTTGAATATCTCCATGGGATGGGTCCCCGAGCTGGCAGCCGCTGTCATGGACGCTATGGCGAACGGTAGGTCCTGGTCGATCCTCGTCTGCAGGCTCTTGGCTTTCATGCTCGGGTAATAGTAGAACATGACGAATGACCCGCCCGAGAGCAGGAAAGAGACGATTATTCCGAGCGTGTAGGAGAATATGGCCCTGGCCGTGAACAATGAGAAGATGAGGGATATCGCGGGCAATGAGATGATGAAAGCGAGCAGGGACGAAAGGAGCGTTATGGACAGGTATTCCTTCAGGCTCAGCTTTATGCTGGCGCTCTTCAGCTTCACCTCCAGCGGGTCGAAGTAGTCGAGATACGGTTCGATTATGCCACCGAACAGCCTGACGGACATCTCGATAAACATGCTATTCCTCCATGGGCTCTTCAACCAGGTTCGTGACCCTCTCGGGGTTGGTGTAGTAATCGCTGATGACCCTGCTGAACTCCTGATAATCGTACACCCTCGTGTCCTTCAGCCATTCGAGAATCCTCTTCCTCCTGAGCAGCTCCATCTGGACGCTCTCATGGTTCATGCCGCCCATCCTGGCGATGTCCTCCAGGACCTTCGAATCATCCTTCGGGACGAAGTCGTCCTTTATGGGGACCCATTCAAAGACCTTGACCGCATAAGGCCTGTCATCCTTTATTCCCACTACCTCCCTTATCTCAACCGCCCTTCTCCTCTCCCTGCCCCTAACCCTGACCCTCGCAAGGAAAATGATTATGTCGACGTTCTCGATCAGCGCCGGGGGCAAGGAGATCGGCGGCGTCACCAGCCTGTCGACCAGCTGGGGGAACGACGCCGCGTGGATCGTCGATATCGAGGGGTGGCCCGTGGCTATCTGCTGGAACATCACGAAGGCCTCCTTGCCCCTGACCTCCCCCACGACGAGATAATCGGGCCTCTGCCTCAGGCTGGATTTCAGCAGATCGAACAGTGTCACCTCCCCTATCTTGCCCTTGACTGAAAGGGGAGACCTCGCCACCTCGGGGACCCAGTGAGTGTGGGGCAGCCTGAGCTCTGGGGTGTCCTCGATGGAAAGTATCTTCAGGTCGGGCTTTATGAACAGCGAAAGCGCGTTCAGCAGCGACGTCTTGCCGGTGGCCGTCCCTCCCGATATGAGTATGGACTTGCCGTGCTCGATCGCCAGCCACATGTAGGCCAGCTGCAGGCTGTTCAGCGTGCCGTAGTCCTGCATGTGCGTCGGCGTGAGAGGGTAGAAGGTGAACTTCCTGATGGTGAAGTTGGACCCCCTCCTGGCTATGTCCGTGCCCATGGTGCACTGGACCCTGCTCCCGTCCGGCAAAGCCGCGTCGAGCAGCGGCTCGGCGATGGAGATGGACTTGCCGCTCTTCTGGGCGAGCTTCAGGACATACTCGTCGAGGTCGGTCTTGCTCTCGAACCAGACGTTCGTCCTCATGGACCCGAATTTGGGATTCCTGTGGTAGATGTAGATGGGGATCTTCTCGCCGTCGCACGATATGTCCTCGATCTCGGGGTCGTGCATGAGCGGCGTTATCAGGCCCAGCCCTATGATGTCCTTCTCTATGTGGTACTGTATTATGGAAATCTTCGATGGGTCAACAGAAGGCATCTCCGATATGGATTTCTGGATCTCCTTCCTCAGCAGCTCCTTGGCCTTGATGGCCCCGAGCTTGGAGAAGTTCACGTCAAGCCTCTCCTCTATCTCCCTCTTTATCTTCTCCGTAGCCTCCTTGTCCTGGGCGGAAAGCCTGGGCTCGACGACGTTGTAGACGAGGCTTCCCACGCTCTCGTCCCAAGCTATATGCGCATAGGCGTAGACGAACTCGCCCTTCTTCGGATTCTGTGGGACCAGGGGATACTTGATGTTGACGTCGCGCAGCTCCCTCGTTTCCATGGGCAATCCGAAGCTGATTCCCTTCAGGTGGGTCATGCCGTGGGGCAGTGCGATCCCCTTGTAATCGAACTCCTTGACCTCGCCCTTCTTCGCCGCGTCCGCGGCAGCCTGGTCCCCGGTGATGACGCCGCCCTTGCCCTGCAGCTGGATGCTGAGGGCCTGCGAGAGCGGGAAGGGCAGGCCCATGAGCTGGTCGATTCCAATCTGCCTCGCCTTCTCGGTATCTGCCTTCATCTGCTTCTCGCGCATGGCGATGATGCCCTTCATGAACGTCTTGGCTATGCGCCTGGCGTTGAGAGAAGAAAGGCTGACATTCTTTTTCTTTATCTTGGGCAGATTCAAGCGCATAAAAACCTCGCCGTAAGATCTGGCACCCGGCCGGCACCTGACGGCCAGCTGCCGGCATCACTCTAATATTATATTATTGCCTCTCTTATAAATTATAATTTCACCTTTAGCGCTTGTCGAATTTCCACTGAAGCTGAACCTTTCGCCCAGCCGGAAAAGATCCGACGTCGCCGCGATCTTTGAGACGGCTAGGGAAACATTGAGCCCTGTGCCGATGAAGCGGATGTCATAGTACTCCCCGCTTATCCTCTTTGGAATACTCAGTGACGCACTGACGTCCATCCCCTCGTGCTTCACGAGCTGGATCACCTGGGCGGTGATCATGTCCCTGACCGCCTTGATCTGGTCATTTAGCGCGACGAAGCTGTAATGGTTCTCATAGATCTGGAAGAGCGCGAAGCATATTATGAAAATCGCGACGGATATCATGAAGAGGAGCACCTGCTCGAAGATTATCGATTGCGCCTTTCCCATGAGGAATGTATTAATTTATTGAGTTATATGCTTTATTTTCTCAAGATGAAGAAACAGTGCAGCCGGGCTGCATCTCGAAGGGAGGCCGGGCAGCGCAGTCGGACCATCATGCTATCTTCACGTCTATGTTGGTGATTGTAGTCTCCGCGTCATCGATGGTAGCGGTCTCCGTCCCCGCATAGGACACGCTGACCTTGTTGTTCCCCGTCTTGCCCGCGGACCTCAGGACGATCTTGTACCCCTTGACCGGGATCGTCTCCGTGTTCAGCTGGCGGTATTTCAGCCTGAGCGTCATCATGTACTGCGACTCGTAGACGATGCTCTCGAGGGTTATGATCCTGGGGGACTCGCCGTACGTGCCGACTACCTCGATATGCTCTGTCTCGATGGGCACGGGCATCCTCTTGTCGCCAAGCTTGAGCATGGGCTGGCTGGTGATGAAACTGTAGATGATCTCGTTCCCGCTCGCGTTCACCAGCAGCGAAGACCCGGGGATTGCCGGAATGTTCAGGGATTTCTCCCCCTTGTTCCTTGCGACGTCCACTATCTCGTCGTTGAGCTGCAGGATGAACGATTCCGCGGAAGCTATGTCGGTTATGGCAGTCCTCTTCTCTATCAGCGGCCTGCCCCAGAAATAGGCGGCGCCGGCCAGGGAGATCACGATGCCCGATATCAGGACGAGGGAAATCGCCTGGACCTGCGCCTTGCGCATAAAACCTTCCATAATCAATAATTTCACCGACCGGATATAAAAAACCACGGTTGGCATTGGGCGGCTCAGCACTGAACGGAAGCCGTCATGCTCCTTCCGCCCACCAGGAACCTGAAGAGGCAAAGCCCGTTGCAGCTCATGCTGTACTTGACGACTATCCCCGGGTCCACCTTGGTTATCGCGGAGCCGTTGAGGTCGAGCCAGACGCCGCCAGTGGGGGGGTTCCCGTCGCTTGTGTTGATGACGGTCATCTCCGAGGTGCCTATCATCCTGGTACCCGTGTTGCGCACGAGGACGACGCCCGTGTTCCCTGCGACGCAGTAGGAATCCATGACCTGGACGTTCTTGCCCACTATGCCCTCCCAGTACGACGACAGGTACGTCCACGTAGCGCCCGCGAGCGCGACGGTGATGAGCAGCAGCACGATGATTGCGATTACAGGCGTTATACCCTTTTTCATTCTATAAACCTCTTCGAAGCGATTGCCACTCCCGGGACAAGCCTCCGAGACTCATCTTCTGTACATCCCCGAGATGCCGAGGTACAGCCTCTTGAGCCTCTTGTCTATAGTCTCGAGCGCCGTGAGCATGGTCCCGCTGGACTCGAGGGACTTCTTGTTCTGCTCAACAAGCTCTCCGAGCTTGTCCGCCAACGGCTTCATTACCTCAGGCCCAATAGCAGCTCCGCCGGCCTCTTCCTGGGAGGCCTCTTTTAGAATTTCCATGAAATCGGTCATCGTCCCCAGGAGCTTGTCGATCTTGCCCGGGACCTTTGCCAGCTCGTCCCTCAGCTCGGCGTTCGCCTTGACGACGTCATCGATTATCCTCTGGTTGCTCTTGATGAGTTCTATGACCTGCTCCATCAGCTTCTGGACCTGCGAAGTGCTTGAGGTGTCTTCGACCCTCTCCAGCCTCTTCTCTATCCTTCGTATCGGAGAAGTCGGAATTACCTCGTATTCTTCATCGCTCATGTTATTATAATTGTTATCTTTACAATATAAAGTTTTTCCCGAATGATAGCGCTTAGCCTATGCGCATTCCCCGGTTTCAGAACAGCATCGGGCGGTCCCTAGTAATCCGGCATCCCGCCTGGCGGCATGCCTCCGCCGGGAGGCATTCCCCCGCCCATCTTGTCTCCCGAGCCGCTTGAGGCTATTAGGTCGTCTATCCTCAGTATCATCTCGGCGGCCTCGGTCGCGGACTTCACGGCCTGCAGCTTAATCTTGAGAGGCTCAATGACGCCTTCCCTCATCATGTCAACGACCTTTCCCGAGAAGACGTCAAGCCCGCTGTGGACCTTTCCCTTCTCGTGCTCGGACCTCAGCATGGCCAACTTGTCGATGGGGTCCATCCCCGCATTCTCGGCCAGGCACCTCGGGATGACCTCAATCGAGTTTGCGAACGCCTGTATTGCCAGCTGCTCCCTGCCGCTGAAGGACTCGGCGTACTTCCTGAGGGCCCTGGCAACCTCGATCTCGGATGAGCCTCCGCCAGGGACCATCTTGCCGAGCTCCAAGGCCGCTGCGACATCCTTCACCGCGTCCTCTATGGCCCTCTCGATCTCGTCGACCACGTGCTCGGTGCCGCCCCTTATGAGGATGGTGACGGCCTTCGGTTCCTTGCATCGCTCGACGAAGACCATCTTGTCGGTGCCGACCTTCCTCTCCTCCACGTTCCCGGCGAACCCGAGATCGTCCTTGCTGATCTCGTTGATGTTGCTGGCGATCTTTGCCCCCGTGGCTCTTGCGAGCTTCTCCATGTCTGACTTCTTCACCCTCCTGGCGGCCAGTATGCCCCTCTTCGCGAGGAAGTGCTGGGCCAAGTCGTCGATTCCCTTCTGGCAGAGGACAACATTCGCGCCCACCTGTGCGATCTTCTCGACCATGCCCCTGAGCATCTTCTCCTCCTCGTTCATGAAGGCCTGCATCTTCTCGGGGGAATCGATGCTTATCTTGGCGTCGCCCTCGAGCTCCTTGACCTCTATCGCGGAGTCTATGAGGGCGATCTTGGCGTTCTTCACGAACCTCGGCATCCCGCTGTGCACGACCTCCTTGTCTATCAGGATGCCCTCTATGAGGACGGTGTCCGTGATGGATCCGCCGTGCTTCTTCTCGATCTTTATGTTCTCGGTGTCCACGGCAACCTTCCCGCCATCCGGCTCGGAGACCCGCCTGACAGCCTTTACGGTGAGATCCGAAAGGTATTCGGATGCAATCTCGGCAGACTTCCCAGTCATGGCAGTGTTGGCGATCTGCTTGAGGCTCTTTTCGTCCTCGATCCCGACGTTGCTTGCGACCCTCTGCAGCGTCTCGAGCGCCTTCTGCTTGGCAAGCTTGTAGCCCCTTGTGACAATTATCGGATGGATGTCCTGCTCCAGCATCTCGCCCGCCTTCTTGAGCAGCTCTCCCGCAAGCACGACAGCGGTGGTGGTCCCGTCGCCCACGGCCTCGTTCTGGGCCTTCGCGACCTCCACCATCATCTTCGCGGCCGGATGCTCGATCTGCATCTCTTCGAGGATGGTGACGCCATCGTTCGTTATCGTTATGTCCCCGAGCGAGTCGACGAGCATCTTGTCCATGCCCTTCGGGCCCAAAGTCGTCTTGACCGTATCCGCCACGGCCTTCGCCGCCGCGATGTTGTTCGTCTGGGCATCCTTGCCCTTTGACCTGAGGGTGCCCTCAGGCAATATCAGAATAGGCTGCATGCCTGCCTGTCCAAGTTGACCAAGATTTACCATATAACCACCTTCCTATCAAGATTTTATTTTTAAATACATATGACACTCATTTTCATGAGTAAGATTAGTTATGCTCATCGGGTTTAAAAAGTTATGTGTTCGGCGGTAAATCCTTGACGAACCTTATGAACCGCTTCGCGTCATCTTCCTGGCACGAAACAGGAAACGGCCCAGGGCCCTCACTTGCCCTGCCTTCCATCCATGATCTCCATGAACTCGCCGCTTGATCTCATGCTGCCGACCTCCCTCAGGCTGATCGTGGGGATGCCCTCCATGCTCTTGTCATGCCCGTGGGCCGTTATGAAGACTGGGCTCAGGCCGAAGCCCCTCTCGAGCTCCTCGAGCATGCATGCGTGGGGCAGCAGCCTCTTCTTGTCGTTGCCTGCCACGGATACGATGGATTCCCGCTCCTTCATGACCAGGTTGAACGGGGACCTTGACAGGAAAGAGAACATGAAGCCAAGCCTCTCCAGATGCGCGGACAGGGACTTCTTGAAGCTGGAGCGCGGCTCCCGCTGCAGGAATCCGTTGAACCTTTCAATGCTCAGATCGCCGCTCACCGGCACTCGAACGGCCTTCTCGATCCCATCCCTGGTCCCGACGTCGATGCTGCCGCCATTCGCGCACTTGTAGATGGTCTTCTCGGCGATGCCGGACGAGGCAGCAAGGCCGGAAACCGACATCCCCGTTGTTTCCAAAGCATTCCGGAAGGCGCGCCCGTCCGCCCTGACGGAGAATCCGCCCCTCCTGCTCTTCACGCCTGGCATGACTCCCTCGACGAAGCGGGTGAACGTGACGGGAGACATGGCGGCGATCCCGAACCTCTCGTAAACCACCGATTCCTCGAGCTCGTACCTGCTGGCCCTCTCGCCGACCAGGAACGGCCATGTGTCCAGGAAATATGATATCGCCTTGAGGTCGTTCGCCTCGCTGTGGGTGAAGGAGTCGACGTTGAGCAGGACCTTGAGCGCCAGGGAATGTTCCTTCCTCGCAAGCAGGTCGAAGCACCCCGAAGCCACGGAGACCCTGTACCCCCCCTCGGTGAGGCACTTCTGCATGCTGCCAATCATCGATTCCCTGCCCATGTGATGAAATAGGAGATGTTATCTTTAAAAACGATAAATAATTATATTTCTTAGCCCAATAAGAATAATACAAGGGCACAGGGCTCGTAGCTCAGCTTGGCTAGAGCGCCAGTCTTATAAGGCTGCCGGGTGCGGAAAGCCCGGTAAACGTAGAAGCTGAAGGTCGAGGGTTCAAAAGCGGCTCTGAAGGAGCAGTGCTGTAAAGGGCATTCATGGCCGCTGAGCATCCCTCCGAGCCCATCCACGTGAAGAATCGCATCAGGCCGGAGAACGGCCATCACATCCCCTGGACCTCTATGCTCGTGGACGCATCCACGCAGTACCTGTACCTGGCGCTTATGTCGATGTCGTTCTCGACCAGGGTATCGGCCCCCGATATAATCCTCAAGTCGCACGTCACCTCGCCCTTGTTGCCCAGGAAGACCAGCTCGTCGGGGCAATCCACGACGATGGCCGTGGACGATATCACGTCCAGAGTCACCTTGTTCATCTTGTCGCTGTTTGTGCAGGTGCTCTTCTCCCCGGCGATGCAGAACATGCCGCCGCCCCCGTTGGTCACGGATATCTTGACTGGGAAGGTCACATGGCTGGCCGTCATTATGATGGGCGATGGCGTCGATGCCGAGACGGACAGCGGGCTGCCGCTGGACATTGTGCCTTGCGACGGCAGGCCGTCCCCCGCATCCTGCAGCCTCTTAAGCTCCGCCCTGGATATGCTGGGTGTCCTCAGCGTCGCGGTCGAGAGATAGTCGTAGCAGACCATGACCTTTGGGCTGTAAACCATGTGAAGGCCCCTTTCGATACTGGGGGATACAGCTGTCCAGGAGCACGTCTTCTCCTCTCCCCTCGTGCCGTACTGCGGATTCGCCGCCAGGAGGCTCGTGCCGCTGCTCTGGCAGTCAAACCCGACAGGCTCGATTTCATCCCAGCCGTCCAGGTCGAACAGTTGGAAATGCACGTTCATGGCGTCGAATGAGCCGGCGTTATTGACATTCGCATAGAAGGTGACCTTCTCCCCGGAGTACACCTTGGGAAAGTCAGGCTTCCATTCCGTTATGATGACCCCGTTTCCCGTTACGGGCGTTATGCCGAACCCCGGGATGACGCAGCCCGATGACAATACGATTGCGGTTATCAGCAGCAGGATGGTTCCCAGCACTCGACCGCCAGTTCCCATATTATTATAATGAGGGCCAAGGCTTTTATATCGCTTCGATATTGCTTGGCTTCAGGCACGAATCAGAAAACGAGGGGCTCAGTAGTAGCCCCATTCCTCGGTCCCCACGACGTCGATGGTTGTGCTCTGGTCGGTGTAGTAGATGTATTCCAGCGTTATCGTAAGGTCTCTATCCTGCCTGTAGTCGGGCGGCGTGATGACCTTGAGCTCGCAGGTCACGGTGGCGTCCCTGCCGTTCCACATCACGATCGTGTAAGGCGAAATCGGCCTCGACAGCCCTACGGGGAGGTTCATGTCGTAGAACGAGCCTCCCCACTCGGTCTGAGACCTCGGAGGGCAGTCCCCCTTGAACATGGTGCCGGCCGGTGGCTCTATGTCTATCCCGATCGGGTAGTTCTCTCCAGCGATGAGACCGCCGCCCGTGTTGGTAATGTCTATCTGCACCGGGAAGTATGACTGCTGCCAGTTGTCCTTGGTCCTGACGAACTCGCCCGTCCTGACGGTCACCGTCAATGGACCGGCGCTGACGATGGCCGGATCGGAGTTCAGCGACTGACCGTTCTGCACGATCCTCCTCAGCTCGTCGGACGTGACGAAGGTGATGGGCTTGGTGACCTTCGTCTCGTATGAATAGAAAACCCTTACCATGGGCTCGTAGGTCCTCCTCTCGCCCCTCTTCAGCGGGGGCGCGGTCAATCTCCAGTCAGCGGTGGCTTTCTGGCCCTCGGTGCCCCTCTCGACATCGGCGGGCCTCAGCTCGTCGAGCAGCTGGTCCGTCTGGAAGACACCCCAGTCCTGCGGGTATATCCCTATGAGCTTGGCAGCGGCCGTTCCTATGACGTCGCCCTGGTTCTGGACCTCGAGGTGGACCAGCACGTCATCGTTCGATTCTATGCTCCTCAGGCTCGGCTCGAAGGTGGTTATGACGATGCCGTTCCCGGAGATTGACGAACCTCCGCCCAGGTTCAGGCATCCAGACACCAATAAAATGGCGATTGGAAGAATCAGCAGCCACTCAAGGCCCTTGGGGTTTTTTGACTTGCTCATCATCACTCCTTTAATACTTGGTTCAATAACTTTATAAATTTTATTACTGCGCACCGACTAAAATAACCCGATGTTTTTTGGCATTATTGACGCCCAATCATGCCGTGAACTTCGGATTCACCACCACCTGGACAGACTTTGTGAACATGTACTTGTATTTCACCTCGACCTCGAGATGCCGGGTCCCTGTCTTGGTTATATCGTTCATGAGGTTGGTGAGGTCTATCCTGCATTGATACGGAGGCGATTCCTTCCCGATAAGCCTCACGTTCTCCTTGACGTTCCCCTCCAGCCTGCAATCAGCGTCGAGCGGTTCCAGCTCCCCCCTCCCTATGCCCGTGACTATTATGCTGTTGGGGGCGGGCAACCCGACGAATTCGTTGTTGTCCTCCGTCGTGAATTTTGAGCTCAGCTGGCCCGAGCCCATGTTCTTTATGACGAGCTGGAGCATGGTCCTCGCGTCCTGGTAAACGGGAACGGGCTGCTCGTCCTCGACAGTCAGGTAAGGCTTGATCGGCCCCTGGCCTACCACGATGTACGAATCCGTGGACATCAGCGTCCTCGCCTCGAGCGTCCTTTCAAGCTCGTCCTTGCTTATGAAGGAGATGGTGCTCAGGCTGGTCGTGGCGTACTCGTACTCAACCGAGACCTTCATCCCGTCTGGGGGGCATATGGTCCTCAGCTTGACCTTGTTCTTGTCTTCCTGCTCGAGCGTCCATGAAATCCGAACGATCTCTTTTGGAAGCATCCTCTTTATCTCGCACTCGGTGCCGTCATTGGGGCTGCCGCCGCCGCACATGACCTTTGGCGTGGCGAATAGCCCCTTGCAGTAGTCGTACAGATTGACCTTAATGGGCTTCTCGATGGTCCTGACGCCTATGTTCTTGATATAGGCGACGATATTCGTCGACTGGCCGGCATCTATCTCGGCGGGGACGGCCTCGAGGCTCTCTATGATGACGATGTCGTGCTCGTACTGCACGACGGTCGGCCCTCCGAATCCGGGGATGTCCGGAAGCCCGGGGATTTCGATGTTGAGGATGGGCACGGTGCATCCTGAGCCGAGAAGCACCAGAATGAGCGCGAGAGGCGTTAATTTCCTCATAGTAATTAATAACCTGTAAACAAATATATATTTGCGATGAGTTTATTCTATATGGACGCCTTTTACCAGTATTTCCTGCTGCCTATAATCAGGAACGGCTGGTTCAACCCGCTGAACAGCATCGTCTACGGCATCATACTCGTCGCCGGGGGATACGGGGTGTTCAGGCTGCTCTTGCTCCTCAAAATACAAATAGACGGCAAGCTGTACATCTCTCTCATCCCCTTCATTGCGTTCGCCGGGGTCACCAGGACGCTGCGGGACTACGTCTACTCAATGAGCAACACGCAGGCCGGCTTCTTCGGCACTTTCGCTGAGCACATGCACATCATGCAGCAGAACGCCTACGATTACGTGCTCGGCATGACCGGGAACCACTTCCTGGCCGCGGCAGACTCCCATGTTATCGCATGGTTCCCGACCCCGGGATCCTACTTCGTCACTTTCGCGCTGGCGCTCATCTCACTGCTCGTCGCGCTGGCCGTGCAGAAATACGCGGAAGCCCCGTACTGGAAGACGCTTTTCATACTGGGCCTAGCCATGTTCATCCTCAACGGGGCGATGCTGCCCGTGAACACGCTGGAGCCCCTTTTTTACATAGGAGCTGTCTCCCTGGCCTGGGCGGCTTTATTCTTCGGCATGGTCAGGCTCAACGGCACCAAGCTGCTCAAGAAGGCTGACAAGAGGATACGGGAAGCCATGAAGACGGTCTTCACGAACAGGAACTCGGCCATATTGTCGGCCCACCTCTTCGACGCGACCGCGACCTTTTTCGCCATTGCTGCCTTCAGCACCATGGGTGGGAGCGGATACACGGAGCAGCACTTCCTGTCAAGGATGCTCATGCCGTTCATTGGGCCCCAGGTCATGTTCCTGCTCAAGCTGGTCGTTGTAATCCCCGTCCTTTACTTCCTCAATAAGTACATAGAAGACAAGGATTTCAGGAACTTCCTGCTCCTCGTGGTCCTCATTCTGGGCCTCGCCCCCGCGAGCAGGAACCTTGCGAGGCTGCTGGTCGGCGTATAGTCATAGCAGAGCCAATGGGGATGAATGGCGCTGACGTTCGCATTTTATTTTATATTGAAAATAATAATACAATAAATTAATCATCTTGTAGTGGTAAATAGCGAAAGGTTTATAAAACTTTGCATCATAATTATCTTGAAAAACGGCATAATATGGTGTTATCATGGCAATAGAAACGGCAACTAATGGTGGCACTGGACCGCCAGAGCCCCCGGCAAAAAAGAAGCGCGGATATATGGTACCAGTGGGTGTGCTTGCTGCAATGGCAACGATTTTATCGGTTGGCTATAGCATATGCAGCCATTATGATAAGAGCGATGCTGAAGCCAAGCTGAAAACCCAGTTTGACAATAAGAAGACCGAACTGAGGGCCAAATTCGTGGATGAGCTAAGGGCGGACCCCACAAAAGATGTTTTAGCTATGGTTTCAAGATACGGGGACGAGGTCAGCTCTTACGCAGCGGCCTTTGGGCAGAATGATTTTGAAACCGCTGATGATGTTAGTGAATTCAGCGAAAATCTCGAGGATGTGCAAAGAGAGATTGCCGTTCCGCATGCGAGAAAGGCAAGGTCTGATGCCCAGGACGCTTTTGACACATATGTTACCGGCAGAGCAAAGGATGTCGCAGGGCTGTACAAGCCCGGGATGAAGGAAGCGGAAAAGAGGAGCTTGGCAAGGAGCATTTATGAGAACGTTCAAAAGGAAGCCGAAAGGGGCAAAGACATGGGCGTGGAAGATCCCGGGTTCGAGCAGTTCATCGACAAGGTATCATTCTTTTTCGATTACGATGAGGGGCTGAGGGACATAGTAAAGGCTGCTCCCAGGGGCGCTGTGTTCGAAAGGTTCCTCGACAGAGAAATGGCGGAAGATGGCGGCTTCACATGTGATGTGGACCACGCGTGCAGGGGTTTCCTCGATGAATACGAGCGGCATGTCAGCGCGTACTTGAACACCCAGATAATAGGCCTGATCGATGAAACAGGGGCCGTTAGGGAAGGCGGCCTCAAAGACATAGAGGCAACGCTTGAAAAGGCAAGTCAAAACAGCGCCGAAATCTTGCAGAACGAGTAGGTGGTCGGACATGCCTGAGCAGAAATCACATGACAGCTCGGGGCATGGCGAACTGGTTATCGAATCTTCGGATACAGGAGAGTGGGCGATATGATTAATGGTCCATTGAAGAAAGCCGCGGCCGTGGCGATTGCCGTTGTGGGATTGGGGGAAGGCGGTCATATTGCTGAGAATTATATTTCCGCATTCCCATCCGGCGGTTACGTAAGGGAAGCCCGACAAAACGGGCAAACGATGAAAGAGCTCATCGAGTACAGGTCAAAGATTCAAGAAAGGGAACGGCAGGCAGCGCAGGACAAGGCGCTGTCTTATCCCATGAACGAGCCACTCGACATCACCAATCCGAGAAGGAGGGAGGTTCATCTCGAGCAGGATTTCGGGAGTGGCAGCTTCTTGTACAGCGGCGAGGCGATAAAGTTTGAAGCGATGGCGGAGGATGGAAACGCATACCCCGTTGTCTTGATAAATAGGGACAAAACAAGGCAGGACGAATTCATCAGATTGTGGAGGGAAGTGAGCAATGGGGGATACAAGTTCATATTGAAAAGCGGCGCCAAGTTCAATCCCAGGTCATGGAAGGAGATCGGGCAAGGGAAACTGCCTTTGCCCGTGACCGCGTTCTACGACAAAGAGCCGGGCACGAACATAGAGAAACAGTTATTGTTCGTGGCTTGCGACGACCCCAATTTCGTGCAAATCGTCCCTGAAATCCCCGGAGGAATCCATTACCAAGCGTCCGGATTCGATTGCGGCCTGGAGCTGATACGGAGGATGGAGATCGACGGGATGTCACCTGAAAACGTATCGTTCGCTAGGTTCTTCATTGACAGGTACTGGGAATCCCTCAGCGCTGTCGAGAAGAAGTATATCAACGAGTTCGCGGAATGCTCGCAGAAAATAAGGCAGCAGAGATATAACGAAGTGCTGGACCTGTTCGAAAAGAGGATTGAGGACCAGAGCGAAGCGTTCGGAATTCCCTGCGATTGATAGCCGGGATATCAAGGAAATGCGGGAGCCAGCCTTAAGTCGCGGGCGTTGGAGAACAGTACATGTCGTACAACTGGCCCTTGCTGAACACATTGACGAACGTGTCCCTGCATTGCGCATCATTTTCAGAACCCGTCTTGCAGCATATGTCCCCGGATATACCTTCTACGGCTCTGCACTCGAGCCCGCTTGCGCAGTCTTCCGGAACATGCTTCCTGCAGCCGCCCCACCCGTTTTCACAGGGGTTTCCTTCCCCGGTACCCCCGATATAATCCCCCTTCACGTTGCGGCCGGTCTTAATGTTCGAGCAGCATGCGCTGTCTGCAACGATTGCCGCGGGCGGTATGGTGATATCAGTGCATACGTCGCTGAAGGCGAACAGGGTGTCCTTGGTTTCCCACTTCCTGAACCTGAACGTGGCATGCGCCCTCACGTAATACGTGACGCTGGGACTGACGGGATTCGGGGTCGATGGGAAATAGCAGAAGATTGCCGAAGCCGGGTATTTCTCGAACTCGTTCCACACGTACGAGGGCCCGGTCTTTGTTGGCACCGGGTTGCATATGGGCGTCATGACCTTGTCGCCGTATTTCATCAGCTCGGCCGGCATGTCGAACGTGACGTTTACGGAATCCCACATGATTGCCGAATCCCTGCCCTCGGCGGACGTGAGGTTGAATCCCAGATAGTAGCGCCTGCTCTCGCCTCCGATGAGCGGCTGGTCGAAAGAGCCTAATGAGAGCTTGACAGGGGAGGTCGAGATGTGGGACCCGACCTTGGACAATGAGAAGGTGCCCTTCTGGGACCTCTCCCTCCACTCCTGCTCGCTTATGATCGTGATGGGCATCCAGGCGCTGACCTCGTAATCGTACTCGACGCTGACGTTGACCCTTATGTACTTGTTCCTGTCCGTAAGCCTGAGGCCTCCGCCTTCCTTCAATCTGTCGCAGTCCGTGTCCATGGTGAAGAACAGCGGGATAATGTATTCCTTCTCCATCTCCTTGGTCTCGAAGACGCCGCCGTCAGGACCGATGGTTATTGAATCTTTTAAGTCATCGGGGACGTCGACCCAGACCCTCACGTTCTTGCCCTTCTCAGGGCCGACGTTCTTGACGCTGAAGGTGAGCATGGTGGTCATCCCCGGATAAATGGCAGGAACGCTGAGGCTGTCAATCTCGACGCCGAATGACCCAGTTGGACCATGGGGATTCGGCTCATAGGAACCTTCCATGATACCCTTCGCGAATCCCATGGGGTTGGTGAAGAGGGTCCAAGTCTGCCCGAAGGTCTCTCCCAGCGTGCTGAAGAGGTCTCCCAATGGCGCGGTCACGGTACCGAAGGCGTTGTGAACCGCGGGCCACCATTCACCGAAGAAGCCGTACCCGACAATCTGCTCCCCAGCCCCTCCCGCATAAAAGACAAACACGAGTATAAGCACCAGTATCCCCGTGTAGGGCCTGGTCTGCGCCGGCGAGAAGACACCACCTATCAGCGCGATTATCCAGAAGGGCAGGAAGATGCTTCCCGCTAGTGTGGCGACGTCTAGGTTCATGCCAGCCCCGCCGAGCACCGTCCATAAGCCTATGCCCATCAGTATGATGAAGAGGATCTTGTCGAACATCTCATAGTTGGCAGTGATACCGCTGCCCATATGCCCTATGGCCCTTGCGAGGTTCTCTTTCTCAGCCGCAATGGGAAGGATTAGGAAGAAGGCGAGGGACAGGACGCCAAGCTCAAGCGACTCGAAAACGGAGGAGAATATGTAGAACAGCAGCAGCGCCACCGGGACCCTTATAAGGCCCTCGACGAACTTGTACGGCTCGTCGGTGCTGAACTCAGCGGGCAGGCTGAAGTATGCCATGAAGGCGAAAACCAGCAGGAGGATGCCCCTGAACGGCACGTCCAGCGTGAAGAAGCCCCACCCGAAGAAGAAGAGCATCGCTATCTTCAGCAAGGATTTCGTGGCAGATATACCCGTAGAATACCTGTTGTCGAAGCCTTCGCCGCTCGCGAAAAGGCTACCCAACCGGTAATCCTTCCAGTCATCGACCAATTTGGTCTTTTTTGGGCTTGGCAATATGTTCCTCGCTGCCCAGCAGGTGAACGCGACCAGGAACGGCCAGCCAAGGATGGCGCCAGCCACGATTCCAATAAGCGCAAGAACCAGACTGAAAGTAGATTTCTCTGTGTATTTCTCCATGCCATATAAGAATTTTCCCGCCCTTCCATATCTCCTCCCAATTCTTCCTCCCTTTCGTCTTCCATAGTCTCCGCCGTATTTTCCTCCGAGGTAGCGACCCCACTCTTCCGGTTTGTCAAAGCCGGCCTCATATGCTTCTTTTGAAGCAAGTGCCGCCCTCCCTTCCTCCGTGAGGAACTCTTCCCCCTTCTTCAACTTCTTGCCCAAAGACTGCCTGTATTTGTTCAGATCATCCCCGGACAGCATATTTTTCGGTTCATCGGGATCGAACCCGGAATTCCTCAATGCGTCCTCTGAAATGCCGAGCCTCTTCGCATAGGCGTCGGTGAAGCCATGGGAATTGATGACGCTCTCCATCCTCTTGATTTCATCCTCCCTCATGCTCTGCAGTCGCCTGTTCTGCAGCCGAGGCAGGTTCTTCAGTATTTCCAGCTGCTCGAGCTTCTTCGCCTTTCTTACATCCAGCCAGTGCTTGTAATCCCTCTCGTTGAGGTCCATGAACCAAGGCTTGATAATCCTCCCCCCTGTAGGTACTACAAACTCCCTTCCCCTGCACCTCGGGTTATGGCAAGCAAGCCTGTGAATCGCCCCGTTATTGAAACCTTCCACCGATATTCTTTGCCCGCAGACGGGGCAGAGCTCTGTCGGCGCCCTCTCCACGTTTATTATCGGATTGAGGGGCAGCATGCCACGTTCTGTCTCGATGAATTCCCCGCCGCAATGGTCGCAGGCGAATTGACTGGTATTGCCCAGTCTCCTGAGAGTATGCATCTCCCTGCCGAAAGTCCTTCCGCACGTGGGGCAATAACCTGTCCTTATGATATTGGCGTCCCCGCCATCTTCAGCCATATTCCAGTCTCCCAGCTATATTTTTCAGAGAATAAACGCAGGCAATGCATTTGGATAGCATCCCATACCTGTACAATGATATCCCCTATTAACTATTTACCCGTAAATTGTATAAATCCTTTCATCGATGACAATCTGTTAAAATCAGGAACAAGGAGGAACGGGTTAGGATGGAAGAACAATTCATGCGAGCTCGACGCTGACGTCGCCCACGTCGAAGGTGCCAGTCCCGCTTATCTGCAGCCAGTTGGTGCCCCTCTCGAGCAGGTCAGCGTCGAAGGGGATGCTGTTCCATCCCTCGGTCGCGTAGGTGGAGCCCGCGCTCTGCTCGTTGATCTTCACGAGCAGGTCCCCCGTCCTATCTATGTCTTCCACGTACATCCTCACGACGCCGCCTTTAGCCTTCAGCGAGTTGAGCTGTGGATCCGTCACGTCGAACTTCTCCTTCATGACCCTCTGGTCCTTGGAGACATAGGTCTTCATGATAACGTCCTGCAGCTCGTATGAGCCGTTGACGGCCATGAACGCCAGCCTGTTCGTGCCGGGTATGATGGAGGCCGTCGTCATGCCGGTATCCGTGAACTCTACCCTCTGCTGCCTCTCCGGGACGCCGCTGAAGATCTCCTCGCCGTTGACCTTGACGACCAGGTTACCCCTCTTGCTGGCCGTGAACCAGCTCAGGTCGAACCTGTCGAGCGACTCGAGCTCGTCCTGGGAAACCGAGAAGCTGACGAACTTCGCCGGGCCGTATTCAGCGTTTACCTCGAAGTCCTTGATGTTGTAGACGGTGGCGGCCCAGAAGAGCATGCCCGGCCCCTGGGCGGATACCTGCAGCGTGTTCTCCTGCTTGATGCTGCCGGGGTACAGGGTCACGGCCTCGGCGCCCCTGGCGATCTTCTTGTCGTAGACGACGTCGCCGTTCCAAGCGATCATGAGGTTCCCGTACTGGTTGGAACCCTCCACGGTGAAGGTTATCTCGCCGCCCTTGAGCCATTCGACTATGTGCTCGGGGACGTAGACGGTGAACTGCTCGCTGGCCGAGCCGAACAGGCCAGCCGTTATCTCCATCCTCGGCACGGCCTTCAGGGTCTCGAGCTGCGGCAGGCCCACGCCGAAGCTGCCGTAGTCCTGCGACCTCGAGACGTAGTTATCAGAATACCCGATCGTCCCCGCGCTGAACTCGTGTATGATTCTCATTTCGGGGGGCAGGCCCTCGGGGTAGTAGGGGTAGTATGCGGACACCGCCAGCAGTATGATGAGGACTATGGCTATTATTATCAGAGAGCCAATGAATGTGTCCATATATAATTATTCCGCACCGAATCTATTAAAATTGATGCCCTGCGCACGGCAATTTTTCCATGAATATCCCAAACCACAAAACCAGTCATGGAGAGGGGATCAGATGCCGAGGCTCTCCCAGCCGCCCTCGCCCTCCACGCTCATCCTCTTGTAGATGAACAGTATGAGAACGGCTATGATGACTATCACCACGGCCGTCACGATCCACAGCACGTAGTTGGTTTCCGCCGGGGCCGTTGTGGCGCCGGGGGTGCGCCCGTCGCTTCCGGGGACCGCCCCCGTCACGGACCTCAGCTCTTCCCAGTCCTCCAGGCTCGCCCCGCCGCTGGCCTCGTAGTCCGCAATGAAGCCATCCTGGTCTAGCTTGTCGGCGTCCGCCACCATCTCGTCGACCGTGAGCCATGCATCCGCCGACCTCTTTCCGCCGTCCGCGCCAGTGACCACCGCCGTAAGCTTGTATGTGTTTATGTCGGCCGTAGTGGGCCTGACCGTGAACGTTATGCTCCTGCTCTCCCCCTTGGCGAGGAAGACCGAGTATGGCGAGAAGTCGGATTCGAGGCCGTATTCCAGGGCAACGGACGCTGACAGCTCCTGACCTTCCCCGTAGTTCTGGAACTTGAGCACGTACATGGTCGTCTGCTGGCCCATGATGCTCTTTGTCTCGGGCGTGAGCCAGGCGAAGAATCCGGACTGAGGCGCATCCGAGGCCTGCCTGACGTGCAGGACGCCCCTGACGGCTCGCTGGCAGTCGCTTATCTCGCATCCCTGGGCGGAGACGACAACGATGAAGTCATAGTCACCCACGGTGCCCGGTGCCACGACCTTCAGCTCGACCTCCTGCTGGCCGCCGCCAGCGGCCACGCTCGACTTGCTCGCTACGATGCTCATCTCTTGGGTCCCCTTCGCTATCTCGAGCGTCAGCGGGAGGCTCGAATCCAGCAGCAGCATGAACGAGACGGCCTCTCCAGGGTCCGCGTATTGATCCGGCTGTACGAAGGAAGCGCTGAATATGTCGGTGTGTCCCGCCATCGCATCGCAGGCGTTGCCGCCGGCGGAGCCGTCGAGGACGTCCACGTCGTCGTACTTGCCCACGCAGATGCCGTAATCATAGCTGACGTTGCCCTCGGGGGTATCCACAGTGACGTGTATGTTGGCCTGGTCGCCCAGCTTCCTTCCCTTGGCGCTGAAGCAGAGCGGAACGACGACAAGGTTCTCGGGGCCGGCCACGAAGCTCGTGAAGTGGTTGTCGATCCATTCGCCTCCTGCCGGGGGCTCCTGAGCGTACAGGGTATACTCCCCCCTTCCATTCTGGCCGAACAGGATTGTAGTGCACAGCTCGTTATCCGGCTTCATGGAGAAGTATGTCGCCGCCGCGGCATTCCCTGCTGACATGGAAATGGAAATTATCAGGGCCAGCAGGATAGTCAAAGCCCTGATCCCGGATCCAATCCCTTTAGCATCCTTGCTTTTCATCATACTATCACATTATCTATATAATCTCATGCTGTTTATGTTCCTGGTTGACATTCCGTCTTGCAGCATTTCCACTGGGCAGTACCCGCCAGCTGCGAAGGCGTGGGATGCGGCAGCAGGCACGTTTGGTCGGGAGCGCACCACTTGCCTCCCAGTCCGCCCTTGTCCGTGCTCTCCGTGCAGTACGTCTGGGCAGTGGCGCAGAATGACGGATTGCAGCACCGCCATACATCTGATGCGCCCAGTGCATTTGACCCAGATATACCCGCTAGCATCACGGATAATGTCATACCGTACTCGGCTTTCTTGAATTGGGGCGGTATAACACCGTTCTGATTGGGCTGTATGCATATCTGGTCGCCTGTGCACCACTCTCCCGAAAGGCTTCGGCAATATGCCACAGCATCATCAAAATATTTGCCCTGTTTGCAGCATTTCCAGTCGCCTATCACGCCGTCCGGCCTGGGCTCCCCCTCGAAGCAAAGGCCGCTGCTGTACCACTTGCCATTCTTGGACGTGCAGTATTCCTGGGGCGTCAGGCATTTGTTCTCGTAGCAGATCGTTTCGGGCATGTATTTGCCCAGTGGTGGTTCGGGCGGGCCGACTTCAGGCGGCGGAAGCGTCTTTTCGCACTCCGACTCGAAGCCCGCATTTGTATTCGGTGCCGTGTAGCAAGTGCCGGATGTGTATTGGCAGCAGCCGCGGGCCTGGACTGTCGTGGGCGTCGTTGTCACCGTCGGCGGGCCAGAGGTGCCTGTGTATGAGGAATCGTACCTGAAATCGCCGTTGCAATCGATCGTGCATGGCTGCCATGATACGCTGAAGGTCCCCTTCAAGATGGCCCCCTTGCATACCTCGGACGGGGATGTGGTCCTGTCCCACCAGGTCGCACCGGTCACGAAGTTCTCGCACCTTCCCGTGTTGAGGGTGGCTACCTGTCCGCCGCTGGTGCAGGTGAGCCCGTCGCTCGTGACATCGCAATTGATCGAGCCCCTGCTCTGCGAGAGCCTGATCGCGCGCATGGCAACCTGGGTCGGAAGGCTGCCGCCGCTGACCTGATAGTAATAGTTGAAGCTCAGCGAGACCTGGCCATACGTCCCCTGGCTGCCGGTTGGCGGGAAAGCGTAGTTCATGTTGATGGTGCTTCCGGGCCCGACCGTGCTGCCGAACGCCGGATCCGCTTGGATGTAAGAGCTTCTCCCCCCCGAGGACATATCGAGGTTATACGAGAAGTCGGCCCAGCTCTGCATTTGGGTCGCCAGGTCGCTTCCCAGCCCTTGGTGGCATGCAGCCAGCTTCCTGTAGTATTCGGATATCCTCCTGGACCTCTCGTATCCCGTCTCAGTGTCGCCGGGCTGTCTGGCGAGCTGCGATTCCGCCTCCATCTGGCATGCCTGGTACTTCATGGACATGTCCTGGATCTGCGTGATCATCATGAGAAGCTGCAAAGCCAAGCTCAGCAAGTTGCACACCTTGGTCATGCCGGCAAGGAACTTGGCGCCAGCCGACCCTCCGAACAGGGCGAGGGCTCCGCATATGCCGATTGCCACCCCGATGGCATCAACCATCTTATCCTCGCATTCCAGCATATCAGAAGCGACCCATATGAAGGCAAGCCCCGCGAGGACGCCTGCCGCAGAAGAGCCCCATTTCCCGAGTCCGGCCGTAGCGCTCATCATGCTGCTGAAGACCCCCATGGGGATGTTGCCTCTTCCCTGCTGGTTCATTGGGCCCTGCTGCTGGTTAAGCCATTTCTGCCTGGCATCGGCCCCGATGGATTTCCTCCCCTCACCAATGAACATATCCCTTTCATGACCCGCCCCACCATATTGGGCCAGTCGGTTCTTGTATGCTGGACTGTTTGCGTCGACATTCGAAAACTTATTCAGGCCGGCATCGTATGCCTCCTGCTCAGTCGCGCTGGATGCGGCATCCTTCCCTACGTCGTCGGCCGCTTTATCGACGACCCCGCCCGCCATGAGGGAGCATATGGTGCAGATCGCAAGAATCGAAACGATGGTGCAGACCATCCTCCTGGCCTTCTCCATGGCCTCCTTGGCGTCCTTCAGGGACTTCTCGAGTTCGAGCAGGTTCTCGTTCTTCATCTCGTTGACGGTAACCTTGACGTCGTTGATGCTGTCCACCTTTATCACCCTCTCGTAATCGCCTGTGTGACTCGGGACCTGGACCGTAAGGCTGATGGACTTAATGTCGTGCCGGCTCACATGCTTGTCGCCTGCGAACGCCGAAATCGTGTATGATCCATCGGGATTGAGCATCGCATAGAGGTTCCATCCGTCCGCTATGTCCTCCCCCGGGGAAATCGCGTCAGAGAATGCCTCACCCTTGTCCCATACGTATGAGGTGGAGATTACACTGGACATCCAGGGCTTGTGGCTCAGGTGAGCCCTGAGCTTGATTTGGTCCTGGAAGACGCACTGGTATGAGAGGATCTTGAAGGTGTCCATGTCCCAGGGGGCAAGCTGGCAGTTGGTGTTCAGGCCGACCGGCTCAACTGTCATAGTTATCTGGCTTTCCGGATAGCAGGCGCCCTCGATGGTGCAAACGTCCTCCTTGTTGGTACATCCGCAGTCCTGGCAGCAGTTGTTCGATGTCTCGCCGAGGCTGGTGTCGCACACGCTGTTGCCGCAGTTCGGCAAGCCCTTCTTGCCCACCACCACCACGAAATTGTCGCTGACCTCGTTCTGCAGCACCTTCCCCCGGTAGTCGCCGTGCGTTATCCTAGCCTTGAGGTTGAGGGTGTGGCTCCCCTCCTCGGCGCACGCGGGGAAGTAATAGACCGGTATCTCGCACTTGTACGAGCTCGACTGCAGTTCGCCATAGGTCAGCGGGGAGCACGTGAAGTACTGCTCCGTGAAAGTGTTACCGGCATATTCCATGAACCATTCTATGAAGTGCGTGTTGTACGGCATGTTGTCAAGATGGACTGTAACCGTCACCTTGTTATCCGCGTTGGCCTTCGCGGAGCAGTCAAGCGAATCGGGGCCCACGTCGTCGACCACTAGCGCGATCTGGGTCGGGTCGACGCATTCCACGTCGAGCGTGCAGACCCTGTCGCCGCTGCACCCGGCGTCCGGGCAGCACTGGTCGATTATCTCCCCCAGCTCAGGGTCCTGGAAGCCGTCTGGAACGCACTGCCTGTCCCTCGGTATCTGGACAGAGAACGAGACGGGCTTTATTATCCTCTTGGTAATCCTGTTCCCGCTGCTGTCCTGCCACGTTATGGTGTTCTCGAAGTTGGGGGTGTATGATCCCGCCGCCCAGCAGAACGGGTTGAAGTCGTCGACGGGTATCGAGCACCTCCATGCGTAGACGCTGTACTGCGTGCTGTTGACGACCGGCTCGCATATGCCGCCCATCTCCTCTATCCTGCTGTCGTCAAGATAGGCGTCTCCGAACTCGACTCCGCCGGTGGCCGGCGAGTACGGCTTCTTGGTCAGTTCTGCGAGCAATATCACCTGCTTGCGTCCCCTCTGTGCGACGGGAACCCGGCTGCAGTCTATGTTGGCGGGATTCACGCTAACTGCGATGTCGACCTGGCTCTGGTCGACACATCCCGAATACAGGGTGCAGACCTTGTTGCCGGGGCATCCCATGTCCCTGCAGCAGCTGTCGGTCGTCTCGCCGAGCTCCGGGTTCGGCTCGCCGTTGCCGCATAGCGGCAGGCCCTGGACGTAATCGAGAGAGAAGCTGGCAGAGACAGCCTTGCCCTCGTAGGGGGCGTAGTGGTTGCCCAGCCCGCCTCCCAGAATGTTGAGCGTCAGCGTCATGTCTGCAGGCGGCGGATTCGGGCATGCCGGGAACATGGAAACGGGGACCGTGCACTCTACGTCGCCCGTGTGGTGCCCGTATTCCGTAACCACCGGGCTGCAGGTGAAACCAGGTATGTTCTGGGCGGTGTAGGTCTTCCCGTTGTACTCGAGCTTCCAGTTCAGCACGTTGAACATCTCGTACGCGCTCTCGGGGACGTTCTGGACATGGGCCCTGAACTTGAAATCGCCGTTAGGCTGCATGCCGTTCCTGGGGGAGCAGTCTATGTTGTTCCTGGCCGGCAAGTCCTCGGGGTTCACGGCAAGGGAGATCTCGAGTTCGTCCTTGCATCCGGACGCGGTGCAGATCGCCCCGCCCTCGCACTGGCAGTCCCAGCAGCACGTCTCGGGGGTCTCCCCTACACCGGGCTCGCAGGCTCCGTTCTTGTTGCAGGCCCTCTGCCTGGCCTTGATCACCTCGAAGGAGAACGGCACGGTCAGGTCCTTGTACTTGAGGTCGTTCGACTTCTTCGCCGCCCTGTCGTCGTAGTATGTGAACAGAACGCTGAAGTCGACGTCCTGGATGCCCTCCTGGAAGCATCCGGGGAAGGTCTCCGGGCCGGTCAGGTACAGCTTGCACATGTAGATGTCGCCCTGCTGGATGCACTGGGTCAGCCTGTACCTGCTGTTCTGGTAGGTGTAGGAGATCGATTCGAAGGAGTTGAAGAACGCGGGGCCCTTCTTGAACGTGAACCTTATGTCCACCTCGCCGGCCTGGGTGCAGTCTACGGAATCGGGCAGCATCTTGACGTTCATCCCGATCTCGGATTCGGTCTTGCAGCTCCCGCTGACAGAGCAGTAGCCGTCCGTGCATCCGGTGTCCTGGCAGCATGTCACGGGCGTCTCGACCGGGCTCTCTATGACCCCGTTACCGCACAGGTGGCAGATGTTCTGGGTGCATGTCTGCAGCTCGCCGGTGTACGGGTCCGCTGGGCAGTTGTCGCAGTCCAGGCAGCAGCTCGAATAGCCCTCGCCCGGCTCGCACCTGCCGTTCCCGCAGGTCGGCGGCATGCAGACGCCGTTAGGGACCTGGTCGGTGTTGCAGTACTGCCCCGACGGGCATCCGCCGCAGTCCAGGCAGCAGTTCGATGAGTCCTCGCTGCCCTCGCATCCCTTCTGTCCGCAAACGGCCAGTATGCATTCCTGCAGCTGGCTGCTGTAATAATAACCGTAACCGTACACGTCCTCGCATCCCTTCCCTGGGGCGTCATGGCAATCGACGGGGCACGTCCTGGAATCCTCGGACGGCTCGCAGTTGCCGTTGCCGCATTCGGGCGACACGCACTTGCCGTAGGGTATGTTCATGTTCGGGTCGCAGTCGAGCCCCAGCGGGCATCCGGCGTCTATGCAGCAGTTGGTCCCGTTCTCGACCGGATCCACCACCGAGTCCCCGCACACGTGGCAGAGACCGTTCGGGTGATCGCTGTTCGCCGAGCATAGCTGCCCGGAAGACGGGCAGCCGCAGTCCAGGCAGCAGTTGGCCGCGTTCTCCCCCAGGTCGCATGCGCCGTCCCCGCAGTCCGGCAGCGGGTTCGAATAGAAGGTGACGGGGTTGGAAATGCTGCCCCTGCCGAAGGCGAGCATGAAATCCTTGGTGACCTGGTCTATGATCCTGGTCGCTGGCTTGTACTTCTCGAAATAGGGAATGTCTATATCGGACTTGTCAGCTACGATCTCGTATATCTCGCTGGTCGCCTTCCCGTCAACGTTGCCGAGGGCCGCCTTGTCCATCCAGTTCGCGGGTATCATGTAGTAGGTCCCTATGAAGTCCTTGATCCAGGACGCCTGTATCCCCGGCTCGGTGTAGACATCGATATGCGACATGTCGTAATCATGGTGCTCGAACGTCTGTATGCCGGACCTCGTGGCCTCGTCCCAGTAACCCACCCAGAAGTCGACGCCGTCGTGGCTGAACTTGATCATGGTGAGGAAGTTGGCGGAATTGCTCCTCGAAACGTCCTTCCAGTTGAACGTCCCCTTGTCCCCTGACAGGTAGCTGTCAGCCTCCACCGGCTCGTAATCTACGCAGTCTAGCGGGTTGGTGTCCTTGCACTTGAAGAGGTATATCTTCTTGATCGGGTACAGCGGGTCCTTGCCAACGACCTCGATTTTCACCTGCACCTTTTCCCATTTGAAGTCAGACGGGTCGTGGACGAAATCGAACTTCTTCTCGACAAGGACACCCGGATCGAGGGAGATATCCTCCTTCTCCCCGGTGGTCGTGACAGTGGTGCCGCTCAGTATCTGCTGGTAGATGGAAATCTCTATGGCCGATGCGGTGCTTATGCTCAGGACCAGGTACGTGCAGAGCACGGCTACCGATTGCAGCAGCAGCCTCTCTATCCTGTCCATGAGCATCCCACCTTGCTTGGATATTCGGCCGTCGATATCGGGTCAATACCGCAGCTTTCGAACAGTCCCTGGACCCCATCCAGGTCAGCCTCACTGAAGCCATCTAGTTTAGGGGAGTACACGTACAGCTCAGAACCGGTCGGCTTGAATCCCGTCATGTTTACGAAGCCTCCCACCACCTGGCCATCGTATGTTTCGACGCTGACGCCGTATTCGACGACCGGCAGGTTGGCCACGGTCAGCTCCGACACGATCCGGCTGCTATCGTCCATGTTCACGATTATCTCGGGTTCGGGTGGATCGCATAGGTCCCCTTTCATCGACATCCCGACATCGATCCTCTCGGTCGCGGGCGACACGGAATCTATAGTGTAAGTGGAACCGGACTTGCTGACTCCGACGGTGTAGAAATTGAAAACGAAGCGCTTGCTTTTCGGGATAGTTACAACGAGGTTCCTGAGGGCGGTGTACATGCGGCATTCCGTGTACTCGTTCTGACCATCCCTGACCCTCAGGGCTCCCCATACCGGGGGCACCTTCGTTTGGATGGGCAGGCCCCTCCCCGTCGTTCCTAGCTCGCACATGTGGAATGTGACGGTAGCCCCGACAACGTCGGACCCGTCATCGTAGGTCACCAGAATGTTCGCATCCTCCGTGGCACCGCTCACGCAGGTATCGTCATAAGTGGCCGAGTACTCGCTCTGCACGGCCGATGCGATGCCGGGAATGGCATTGCACTGTCCCAGGTCGAGATTGTCGATGAAGACATATGTGGCAAACTTGAAGCTCTTCCTCACGGATTCATCCCAGACATTGACGATTACGGGATACTTGACGCTGTAGGGCTGGGTGTATTGATTGACCCTTATCCCCTGCATGAATCTCATGAACGGCCCAACCTCGGGCTGGAGACTAAGGTGCTCTGGCGCGGCGAACTCGCTCCTGTCGAGGCCATCGTCATCGCCGAAGTAGTAGGTCACGAACAGGTCATCGTATTTCTTGCTGTTCGCCTCCGCGCCTCCGGAGCAGACTCCCACCTCCGCCGGCACGGCGCTGTAGTCTATGACTGCGGGAACAGGGAACATCTCTATCCCCCATTTCATGATCTTCCCATCATCATCCACGGGCAGCTCCTTCCCCATAACCGTGTTAGAAAGGGAATATTTTATGTGGGATTCCATGCAGTCCCTCAGGTTGCTCCATGTGAAAGTGTAAGACCTCTGCGCGTTCCCAACGATCGGCAGCCAGCACGGCCTCGAATTCTCGTTCGACTGCATGAGGGACACGAGCAGGTGGTTGTCAAGCACCCTGCAGTCCGCCTGCATCCTGGCGAAGTTCTGGGAGAAATCGTATATCCTGCCCATCTTGGTAGCGACGTCGACCACATATGGCTGGGGCAGCGACTGCCCCTGGACCGTGGTCGGCATGTTGACCGTCAGGGTTATCTTGTTGTCGTAGAATGCGGTGTCGACCGTCATGGCCTGCTTGCCGAATACAGCCGTGTAGCCGCTTATGGCCTGGGAATCAGGCATGTTCCTCTGGAAGTAGCCCCTGATGCCGTTCGAGAACTCCTGCTCCATGTCCGGGATGGCGTAGTTGCCGCAGGTCTGCCACAACGCTATGTTGCTTCCAAGCGCCTGGTGGCTGACGGTTCCCATGGGAGGCGTGGAGCTTGAAAGGTATCCACCATTCCTGTAAAGCTCCGAGATCGTGCTTGTCGCTGCGCTCCTTATCATGTCCCCGACGTAGCTGGCCACCGCCTTCTGCTCCTCGGTCAGCGCGGAGGGAAGGACTGAGGGGGGAGACAATGTCGAGAAGGAGTACATGCCAACCACGATGGCTATTATCAGCAATCCGAGAATCAATGCAAACTCAGCCTGGGCTTTCTGGGCTTTTCTAGGCATGACGCACTCCTGTTAATATAATTAACATAGGATTCTATAAATATATTTTTCAGGATGTCAGTTTAATAAATCTGATAAGGCTTGCCCAGCCGGGAAATCCGCGTTCATTCAGTTTTTCAATAGAACGTTTCCTCGGGTCCGCGGGCCACGACGGTCCTCTTGTAGATTAAGAATATTATGGCCGCGATCGCAAACACGGCGGCCGCTATCAATATCCAGTTCAGCGGCCCCGGCTGGGCGGCGGCGGGTTGCTCGTCATCTTCACCGGACGTGCTACCCAAGTCCTGAATTTCTTGCCATTCCTCGAGGCTCGGGCTCGCCCTGTAGCTTTCGGCGTAGCCATCGGCATCCGGCTTGAGCTTTGGGTCGCTCTCAACGTACCTGTCAGCGTCCGACACGGGCTCCTCGACTGTCAGGAAGGAATCGGCGGACTTCTTCCCCCCGTCTTCGGCCTCGGCCTCCGCCCTGATTATATACAGCCTGTGCTCGCTGCTGCCCGGTATCACCGTGAACTCTATCTGGGCGCTCTTGTCCCTGCTCACCCTGACATCTTGGGAATTGAAGTCTGTCTTGAGCGATTGGTCCATGGCCAGGCTCACGCCGAACAGCTGCTCCGCATCGAAGTTGTGGATCGTTATGTAGAATCTCGCGGCCTGGATCCCGGCGACGTTCTTGTTCCTCGGGGAGAGCTCTATGCGGAAGCCTTCGAGGCTGGAAACCTGGGACACGTGCAGCACCCCGGCCAGCCTCTTGAGGCATGACGGGTCGTCGCAGTCCTCGGCCCTCGCGGCTATGGTGAAGGGGTAATCGCCGGGCTCAAGCGGGGAATCGATGACGATACCAACGGTCTGTTCGGCAGGCATATCCACGACTGTGCTCGTTATGTTCATCTTCGGCCCGCTCTCCTTGTCAAGCAGCACCCTCATGTCGAACTCCGAGGACAGCAGCAGCGTGAAGGTGACCCTCTCCCCCGGGATCGCGAACTTCTCCGATTCAAGCAGGTCGGCATTGAAGACGTCTGTATGGGAGTTCGAGGCATCGCAGGGGTCGTCGCTCGACTCTACGACGTCGGCGTCCTCGTGCTCGCTCACGCATATCCCGTAGTCGAAGGTCAGCAGACGCTCCGGGGTCTCGAGGTTCATGCGCAGCATGGCCTCCTCCCCGACCCTCCTGCCCTTTGTCGTGAAGCACACGGGAACTATCACCGGGTTGCTGGGCCCCGAGGTGAAGCTCGCTCTGTGGGTGTCGACCCACACGCTCCTCGGATAATCCGGATCATCGATGGTGAGCGTGTACTCCCCTCGGCCGTTGTCGCCGAAAACGACGGAGATGCAGTACTCGGCGTCCGGGTTCATCGACAGGAACGTGGTGGACCGGGCCGCAACGCCCGGAACGAAAACCAGAAGAATGATCGAGAATACGGCGATTTCCTTCCCATTAGTCATATCAACCACCCTGGTAGTAGAACGACAGGTCATCCCCCACATCGGCTTTCGCAAGGGCTATGTCCTGCTGTATATCGGACTCTGCCTGCATTGTTGCATCATCCATCTTGTTCATTATCAGTAGCATTGCCAAGGCAGCTCCAATGCATACTATCAAGCAGAGCGGGGTAATATTGGGACAAACCGAACCGCAAGATGGGCAGGTGATGAAATAAAGGGTTAAGCCGGCTCCAAGACCCCAAGCATAGGCGGCGGCAAAATCCGTTTCGCTTGCGGCCCAATAGCCGAGCGCGGAGGCGATCAAAGCTGCTACTAGGTATGCAAGAGCTATTTCAGAGCCAAATAGGTCAGTCATTGCGATTTGATACCCCATGTACTGGTCTCCGAAACACGGGGTGCAGAAACCGAATATGAAGAATATTATCTCCATATAACCGGCAAGCTTATCCATCTGCTCCGTGTATTCCTTGATCCTGTTCTCGATTGAGACCAGGTGGTCGCTCTCCTTCACGTTGTAGGTCAGCGATATGTCGTTCTCGCCTTCAAGCGGGATGACTATCTCGTTCCCCTGGTCGGCCGCTATGAGCGAGAACCCGATGCCGATCAGCTGGCTCGTCCTGATGTTCCTGCTGCTCGATTCAAGGGGATTGGGCTGGACCTTCAGCCTCCATCCCCATGTGGTTTCCTCCACGGACATGATCCTGTCATGGACCTTCCCGTCCTTATCACCATTGAAATAATAGAAGAGGTCGATCGGGTCCGATGTGTGAACGGGCATGTTATCAACGTGGGCCTCGATCTCGAACGGCTTCCTGAACTGGCATAGATATTTGGTGACGCTCCCGCCTTCGTCATCGACGTCAGCCTCCTCCGGAAGCAGGGTGCATTCCGTTCTGATGCTTGCCGGCTCCAACGTGAGCGAGACGGCCGACTTCGGCTGGCAGCCGCCCGCCGTGCAGACGTGATTGGGGCCGAAGCTGTCGCACCCGCAGTCCTGGCAGCATGTCGTCTGGGTCTCCCCGAGCGCGGGCTGGCATGAGGGATTGCCCCCTGTTATGGGATTCGTGCACGAATCGAGCCAGTTGCTCGGTTCAAGCGTTATGCCGCTTTCGACCGCAACGCTGTTAAGATACCCGAGGGCGTCCACGTAGCTTATGTTGGCCATGAGCGCCATGGTCTTAGTCGCCTGCGTGTGGCAGAGCGGCAGGTTGTAGATGGAGATGTCGCACCGGTACTTGTTCTCGCTATCCAGGATACCGCAGGTGAATATGTCGGACCCGTACGTTTCGGCTCCGAGCCGTATGGACCAATCCACCGATGTGGTCCCGTGCGGCTGGTTCGGTATCTCGGCATCGAACGTGAAATAATACCCGCTCTCGCCGCTGCAGTCGACCTCCGGTTCATAATCCGTCGTGAGCGTCAGGTCCGATTGGAACACGCACTCGTTTTCGAAGTTGCACAGGTAGCCGCCGTTGCACCCGCAATCCGAGCAGCACTGGCCCGGTATCTCCCCGATATCGTACTCGCACACACCGTCCATGTCGCATTCCCTCTTCCTGACGTCGATGACGTTGAATCTGACGGGCTTTGAGAAATCCACGCGATTGGTTTCATCTACGCCCTTGTAGAGCACGGACGTATCGAAGGTCACGGTCTTCAGGCCGTTCGTCCAGCAGTACGGCAGGTCGACGGTGGGTATGGAGCACTCAAGGACGTAATCGCTCTGCAGGCCGGGATAGCAGTAATGGTCGATCCTCGTCCTGTTCATGTACGTGTGGTCGAACCCCAGCATTGAGATCGGCTTGGGATCGATGGCGGCGGAGAAAACGATATCCAATGAGCTATCCGAGCAGTTGAAGGTGCTGGGGCTCAGCGAGACGGACAGGTCGAGCTGGCTTTCGTCTATGCAGCCCGAATACAGCGAGCAGAGCCTGCCGGCCGGGCAGCCCGCGTCCAGGCAGCAGTTCAGGCTGGTCTCCCCGTCGTCTATCACTCCGTCCCCGCAGTTCGGCACCCCCTGCATGTAATCCAGCCGGAACGTGTCGTTCAGCCTCTTACCGGAATAGGACCCGTAGAACTGGGACAGGCCTCCCCCAAGCACGTACAGGTCCAGGCCGATGTCCGCGGGCGGGTCGTACGGGCATGCCGGGAACAGTGAAACCGGAATTTCGCATACCACCCTCCCCGTCAGCATCTGCCCGGTGCCGGCCTCCGGCTCGCAGGAGAATCCCGGCAGCGTCCCGCTCGTGAAGTTCCTGCCGTCGTAATGAAGCACCCAGTTGACGACCTGGAAGAGGTCGTCAGCGGAATACGGGACGTTCAGCACGTCCGCGGCGAAGGTGATCCTGCCAGCGCCGGTCGAGCAGTCGACCTGCTGCTTGGTGGGCAATGAGCTTTCGTCGACCCTCATGGTTATCGAGCGTTCGCCGGAGCACCCGGCGGCCGTGCATATTAGGCGGCCGCCGCATCCGCAGTCCCAGCAGCACGATTCCGCGGTCTCGCCTATCTCAAGCTCGCATGACCCGTCCCTGTCGCATACCCTGGACCTCGCCTTGTCGATGTTCACCATCGCGGCGCCCCGCAGAGTGGCCATGCTGCTATCCCATTCCTCCTCGGCAAGCTTGTCCCTGAAGTAGTACAGGTTGATGGTGATGTTGATCTCCTGCTCGCCCAAGTCGAAGCAGCCCGGATACGAGTCGGGGCCCCTCACCGGTATCTCGCATTCATAAACATCCCCTATCTCCTGGCATATCATCCTCCTCTGGTATCCGGCGTAATCGTAGTAAGCGGACCGAAAGTAATCGAAGTACTTCGGCCTGTTTTCGAGGCTTATCCTCAGCGTTATCGGGTCCTCGAGCGTGCAGTCGACGTCCTCGGGAATTACGAGGACGCTGAACCCGATGCCGCCCTCGGTAGTGCATCTCCCCGTGAGCGAGCAGAACTCATCCTCATTCGAGCAGCCGGAATCCTGGCAGCAGGTCCTCTCGCTCTCGGCGGGCTGCTCGTAAACGCCGTTCCCGCACAAGTGGCATTTGTTCAGGCTGCACGTCTGCTGCTCGTAGTTCGACGGGTCGAGCGGGCAGCTGTCGCAGTCGAGGCAGCAGTTGGAATAGTCCTCCCCCGGCTCGCACACGCCGTTCCCGCACGTCGTCGGCATGCAAACGCCGTCCTCGGCGATTTCGACATTGCAGAACTCCCCGGACGGGCATCCGCCGCAGTCTGCGCAGCAGTTGGAATAGTCCTCCCCCGGCTCGCACACGCCGTTCCCGCACGTCGGCTCGATGCAGCTTATCAGCTCGCTGTTGCAGTAGTATCCCGGCCCGAACTCGATCCTGCATGCGGAATCGGACCCGCAGTCGATGCAGCAGTTCCCGGCATCCTCCTCGGGGACGTCGCACAGGGCATTGCCGCAATCGGGAAGGGCGCACGTCCCGCCAGGCTTGTTGCGGGTCGTGTCGCACGAGTATCCCGCCGGACAGCCTGCATCGGCGCAGCAGCTCGACGAGTCTTCGGTCGGCTCGATCATGCCGTCGCCGCACTGGTGGCATGCGCCGTTAGGGAATTCGACCGTAACCGAGCATTCCTTGCTGCCGGGGCATTGGCAATCCACGCAGCAGGTCTGCTCGTTCTCCCCCATTGACGTCTCGCATACGCCGTTACCGCAGGTATACGGTGTCCCGGAATAGAAAGTGAATGCGGAGGCGGTGCTCCCCTTCCCGAAGACGAACATGAAGTCCTTTCCCAGCGATGACACGTCATTCCCCTGATCCGTCTGGGTGTCGAACTCCGGGACCTCGAGGTCAGCAGCGTCCGCGCTGAGCTTGTACATCTTGCTGGTCAGCTTGGTGTCAACGACGCCGAGGGTGGCCCTTTCCACAAGGGTCATCGGGATCATGTAGTATTTCTCCATGTAGTTCTTTATCCATTCCGCCTCAGCGCCCGGCTTCATGTATGCCGTGATGGTATCGACTTCGTAGCTCGTGTGGACGAAGCTCTTCATCTCAACCCTTTCGACCTCGTCCCAGAAGCCCACCCATATGGTCTTGCCGGCGTGCTCAAGCTGGACGAATGACATGAAGCCGGCGATCGTCTTTTCGGACACGTCGTTCCAGAAGAAGGTGCCCTTCTGCCCCGAGAGGTAGTTCTTCGCCTCCACCGGCTCGAGATTAGAGCAGCTGGTCGGGCTGCTGTTCCTGCACTTGAAGAGGTATATCTTCTTGACGGAATAGCTCGGGTCCCTTCCCACTATCTCTATCTTTATCTGTACGTTCTCCCACTGGTGATCGGAGGGCTCATGGACGATCGTCACGTTCCTCAGCACCTTTTCCGAAGGTTCCATCGAGAATACGACGGTCTGGCCCCCGGGCATGAAGATGCTGACCTGCGAAGCTGATATAACCGGAATGCTCATGATGAGGTAGGCGCAGAACACGGCCAGCACCTGAATGGCTTTGATAACGCCCCTCATCATGATGAGCACCCCACCTTGCTTCCGTAATACTCTTCGGATACAGGTTCCATGCCGCAGCTGCTATAGAGGTCCTGGATGGCCTGCGCCTCGGAATCGGCGAACCCGTCAAGGCTTGGCGCGTACACGTTTATGCTGCTGCCATCCCCGTCTGCGACGAAGCCTTGCATCTGAATTGTCCCGCGATCGGATACCACGACGACCCCGTACCGCTCTGTCGGATAAAGGCTTGCCCGTCCTGTATCCTCGATCCCCCCGTACATAGCGTAATTGGACGCAATCTCCCTGGACGAATTCATGCAGGGATTCCCGGGCCTCGTGAACATCGCGGTGATGTTGACGCTGTCCGATTTCCTGATGGCGCTTATCCTGTAAGGATTCCTCAGTACCCCGACCTCGTAGAAGTTTACTAGGTAGGCCTTCTTTATCGGCAGTGTCACGGTCTTTCCGTCAAGGTCGCCGGAGTCGACGCAGACGGCGTATTCGCTGCCGCTGAATTCGTCGAGCAGCCTCAGCCTGGAATTGACCGCTTCGGGAACGCTGGCCTGCAGGTCGCCGTTGAACACCCTATATGGGCCGCACCCGTCGTACCAGGCATCTACGCCGGAAAGGCGGTCCCCATTGTGGTCGATCACAGCCAATTCCATATCCTCGGTGGCATCAATTATACATCTCTGATTGTAATTATCAGGATTTGGTGGAGCGAGAGTGCAATCCCCGGATATCTGGCTCCCCCTTATGTTCACGAAGGTCGTGAAACGGAAGGAGCGCTCGAAAAGGGGATCCCAGACGCTGACGACCACGGGATACGATACGTGATACTTGACGTCGTATGAGAGCATGGGGCCGATCGTGCCCCCCATCAGGGAGAAGCTCTCCCCCGACTCCTGGACGGGGTCCGGGGAGGTGCCGAAGAGCAGGTCCGGGTCGTTCCTCGTCAGCCTGCCGTCCTCGCCCCCGTAGCTGAACTCGATCTCGAGCTCCTTGTACTGCCCCCACGTGCCGTCGGGCTTCACTACCTCGAATATCCACGATTCCCCGTGCATGTTCTTCGGGAGCGCGTTTCCGGTCAAGGTCGGCTGCTGCCATTCGTAAGTGTGGGCGAGGTTATGCACTATGAGCTCCTCCATGCAGTTCCTCAGCTCGGTCCAGCTCTTGCTGAAGGTAGATTCGAATCTGACTCCTTGGCTCGGCAGCCAGCACGATTCAGGATTTGACCTTGGTATGAGCCTGAGAAGGTTGTAGTCCAGGGCCCTGTACGTCGCCTGGAAGCTCGCGAAGTCCTTCGCGAAATCGTAGATCCTGCCCAGGCTGTTCGATACGTCGAGGGTGTAGGGCTGCGGCATCGGCTGCCCTTCAACGCTGGTGGGCACCCTGACGCTGAGCGACATGCTGTTGTCGTAAAGTCTTGCGTCCACCGCCAGCTGGGACTTGTCGAAGGTCACCGCCTTGCCGGCTATGTCAGTCCTGTCGGGCAGGCTGCCCAGCAGAACATTCCTCACTCCGGACTCGAAGTTCAGCTCCACGTCCGGCACGTTCGTAGAGGCGCACTTCTGCCAGTAGGGGATGCTCCCCCCTCCGTACGAGATGCCCTCGACGCCCCTTGCGTCGACGTATCCCCCCTGGTTGTACATCTTGCCGAGAGTCTGGACGGAGGCCCTGCGGACGGCGTCCTTCATATAGCTGTCGACGGCCTTCTGCTCCCCGGTCAGCGCGGTGGACCCGGGGGAAGGGGGGACGACCGATGAGAAAGCGTACAGCGCAACGACGATCGCGATCACGAGAAGACCCAGCAGCAGCGCGAACTCAGCCTGAGCTTTAGAAGCCATACTATTATTTTACCCTAACATATATTTTAACTTCCAACTGGTACCCTTCCCATGTTATCATGGTCCTCGCGTCCCACCTGTCCATAGCTTCCATGACGGCGGGATTTCCGAACTCCAGGGTGGTCCCCTGGAAGTTCTTCGGGCTGGCCTCGAGGAACCAGTCGTAATCGGTATGTCCCGTCCCGTTCAGCATCGCGGATATCTGGCTCGGGAGCTGGTCGGAAAGGAATGGCGTGCTGTCGCATTTGCCCCCGCCGAAGTAAGCCCCCTTCATGACATCAGAGAACGAGCCGCATTTCGTGTCGGTCCTCAGAAGCGACAAGAGCATGTTGTGGGCGAAGAGGTTCCTGTACTCGCTCCTCAGGGAGGCGCCGGCCTGAGAGCCCAGCAACGAGGAGAGCATGAATATCATTATGAATACCATCATCAGTATCGCGATGACGATCGCTATCATGCTTGACTGCCCAATCATCTAACCAACCGCCTGTACCCCTATCGTGAGCACGCCGAGCTGCAGCGTGCCGTTCATCTTCCTATATATGTTCACAGGTATGGACCTGTACATCATCCGGTCCCTCTCGTTCTTCTGGCAGAACTCCCAGACGTTGCAGTCCGGATAGTTCTGGGTCGTGCAGGACGTCCCCGCCGCGAGCCTCAGGTTCTTCAGGCACGCATTCATCAGGTATCTCGGCATGTCATCGCATACCGAATCATCCGGGATCGCCCTGACCTCCGCATACCACCCCTTGCCGAGCAGCGTCTCCAGGTCTTCGCATGTGGCAGCGGTAAGCTTCGAATCGTCCAGCACAGAGCCCTGCTGGTACTGCAGGTTGTTCAGGGCGGTGGTCGATATCGCCGACTCGAGCAGGAAAAGCGACCTCCTCTCGAGGCTCTTGGTCTGTTCCGACCCAACGCTGAAGAACTGGAACCCGAATATCATAAGCAGGGCCATGAACGCTATGAAGACTATCATCAGCACCAGGACGAGGTATTCCGCTATGCTGGCCTGCCCTAGCATCATTCGCACCCCCGGCTCTTCAGCTCATCGTACCTGATCACGGTGCCATCGAGCTGGCTGTGATAGCTCCCGCCCATAGCGCCCTTGAGGGCCAGCAGCGACGATATGAAGTCCTTGTATATCTGGCTCTCGTGACCCATGCCCCTGTAGTCCGTCCATCCGCATGCCTCGGGCAGGGGCGTAGAGCACTCGAGGCATGGCTGCCTGTTGAGCTCCTTCGTCTTCTGGGACACGAGGACCGTGCGCTGATGCATTATGCCGGTGGCGGCTTCGAGCTCCAGAGTGAAGACGGCCTGCTTGTAGTCGAGCGCCCTGTGGCCCCCGGTAATGAACACGGCGATGTCCATCCAGTCGTGGTAAGGCCTTGGCTGGTCGCTCCTACCCGTGGCGGCATCGTAGACAATCCCCGAGGAGGGCTCTATGATCGTGTGGAAGACGGCCTGGTTTTCCTGCGTCTGCTTCAACCAGGTCGAGTTGATTGTCACCAGCCTGTAATGTTCCGGCAGCTGGACATCGCACGGCTGGTACTCCGTGCCCGCGGAGCCTGCGATGTAAGATAGGAAACCCTCCTTGTCAGCGGTCCTGGCGCCGTTGCCGTCGCATATGCCGAACTCGATGGTAGAGGGCAGGTTATCCACCAGCTCCACGATCAGATCCCTTGTCTGCTGGGTATTTTCGATCGGGGTGAAGAGGACCTTGGTTCCCTTGGGGAACGCGAGGACCATGCACCACCGGTACCAGCCGAAATCGAGGCAGCGCCTCTCGAGCATGATTTCCCCGGTGCCAGGAACGAAGAAGACCGGAACGCTCAGCGTCTTCTGCCCCGCATCGTGCTTGATCTTGGGCGCCTCGTAGACGAGTGTCTCGAACCCCTCGAAGCCGGGGAAGGTGGTGGGGTTGCCGCTTGTGTACACCTGCATCGCGGCGTGGTCGAAGGCGTTGACGGTCTCAAGCAGGCTTCCCCGCTCCTGGGTCGACGAGTACATATCAGATACCCTGAGGAAGAACGTCAGGACGAAGATGAAGACGATGACGCCCATCAGGACGCGGAATATCTGGAAGACGCTGATCATAATATGTTCTTATTGCCCGCGCTTTATATTTTTCAGGATGCCTCGACGTCGACCCATGCCCCGTTCTCGTCGAAACCCCTCTGCAGCCATACCTTCGTGCGCGGCTCGACGCACAGGATCTCGGGCCCCCCCGGGCCATCCTTCTTGGTCGGCTCGAGGTGCGGGATGGTCTCGAACATTGGGACCGGGGTCCCCTGGAAGAAGACGAGCAGGGTCTGGTTCTTGTCGATCTCACCGAAGCCGTCCGGGTTCGGCGCTATCCTCATCTCGAGCAGTAGGCTGGAAAGCTGGAACCTCTCCTGGGACGTCCCTTCTATGACGTTCCTGAGGTCCGTGATGAGCCTGGACTTCTTGACGCTCACCCTCTCGCCCCTGTAAGCCGGCAGGAAGCAGACCTTGCCCACGCTGGCGGGGAAGGTCAACGTGAACGGCTCGCTAGTCTCGCCGCTGAGGCTGTGGACCCTCTCCACGGCCGCCGCCAGACCCTCTATGGACTTCTTGATCTGGGCCTGCTCCTGCAGCAGCTGCATGTTGGTTATCTGCTGGTAGCCGAAGACGATTATCATCCCCATCAGCAGCATCGCGACTATGACGCCGAAAATCAGCCCGATGTTCATAATAGAATCTTGGGGCGGGAGGAATATATTATTAGGCCGTTTCCTTTTGCATCGCCCAGAAGGATGGCCCGGCTCACTTGACTTCAACTATGAAGTCGAATTCACCGTAGCTGTTCCTGAGCCCCGAGCATGTCTGCATCTCGGTCTGGGCCGGGCAGACATATATCTTGAATCCGTAGATGCCGGGCTGGACCGTCGCGGGTATCGTCATTATCGCCGTGAGCAGGTCTATCGCTCCCCTATTCTCTATCTTCGTGATTGGGGTGAACTTGAACTCGATGCCGCTGTTTCCGATCTGGATCGGGCTCAGCTCGCTCGGCGTCTTGCACGTGGTGGACTCCATGGTCCCGACGCACAGCGAGAAGAAGTCGAATTCGTCAACCTCTTCCGTCTTCTTGACCCCTATCTTGAAGTACACCTCGGATCCCGGGCTGAACTTCTCCTTGTAGGGTATGGTCGCCAGTATGACGTCCGTGGTCTCGGCGAACTCGTTCATCATCTGCTGCTCCGCCTGGGCGGTAGCGTACTCCCCTATCCTCGTCAGCTGGGGGAAGAGCTGCCCGAGCCAGCCCATGATGAATATCAGGACGAGCGCGCTGACGACCATTATTATCAAGAACCCGACGCTTACCTGCAAGCCGCCTCTCATAATAACTAATTATCCAAGCGCCTATAAAAAGATTAATTTTCGCATGTCAAGCTTTATATTACAGGGATTTCACAGAAGCTTATGAAGGCGCTAGGGCCGTCTGTAATCCTATATGCCGCATACGCGAGCCTGCTTTACCTGGTTGCATATTTCGCCGAGGCGTACCTGGCATTCTTCCAGCCGGACGCCATCCTCTATCCCGTGCAGATAATCCAGCTGGTCCTCGGCGTGATCACCTATCTCGGGTGGATGGAGGTCGGCCGGAGGTTCAAGAACCGGCTCATGCTCAACGTGTCGATGGTCGCGGTCTGGCTGGTCCCCGTCTCCGGCCTGCTGAACATCGTCATTTCCTCCTCCGGCTCGATAAATGTCATCTACGCGTTCGTTTCCGGGCTAGTCATGGGCCTGATAGTGGCGGTATTCGGCACTGCGCTGCTGGGGCTGCGCAAGCGGTTCGGCGACCTGGCCAGGGTGACGGGATGGCTCGACATTATCATGGGCGTCTGCCTGCTCTCCTTCATCCTGCTTCCGGTTGCCGTGATAATAATGCCCCCCATAGTCATACTCGAGGCCATAGTTCTATTCCGGGCATACAAGAAGGCTGCCAGGGGGCCCCTCGGGCTCACCGGGCTATTTCATAAATTCTTCTAGGCGCTTCTGCTTCAGCAGGACGCTCTGCCTGACGTAATCCGATATCGGCAGCCTGAGCAGCGAATCGACGTGCCGCAGCGCCCCCTCCTTCGTGTCGAACTTTTCGGCGCGCTGCCTGAAGGCGTTCCTCACGTTCTCGAGCACCTGCCACACGCCGAGGGGCACGACGTAGCCCTCGTGCACCTCCCTGAACACGACCACCCTCGCCTGCCTCCGCATCTTGAGCAGGCCCTCGGCGACCCCGAGCCTGCTGGCGTAGAACCCCCCGCCCTGCAGCTCGGCGTAGCTTGTCCTGCCGCCGTGCGGCTCGTATTCCCCGAGCACCTCGGTCCGCTTCGCGTTCATGGACCAGGGGGTCCCAGGAGCCCACGCCTCGAAGTTCTCGAACTCCCAGTTCCCGGGCATGAGCAGCACGACGAAATGGTTGTCCAGATACGCGCTGGAGAAAACCGTGAAATCGTTGACGCTCCTAAGCTTCTTGACATCCCCGATCAGCATGTCGGCTATCGTGGTCTGAGACGCGGTTATGCTCCACCTGGTCGGCACGAGCTTCCTGTTCTCCCTTACCCCGAGGGCGCCCGAGCTGAGTATGGTGCTTATCTTGTACACGTCCTGGCCGGCCAAGTAGAGCTGGAAGCTGGCATCCCTAGCCTTGAGGTCGTCCGAGACCACCTTTTCGACCCGGGCGGGCACCCTGACGTTCTGGCCCAGGCTGAAGCTGAGCAGCTTGGCGGTGGGGCCCATCGGCTGGGTGACGTCCGAGAAGCTCACCCTGTAGACCGGCTTGCCCTTGAAGCGCATCTCCACGTCGGGCGGCCTGCTCGCCATCGCTATCTCCTGCATGTCGTATATTGTCCGTGCCCTGGAATAAACGCTGCTGACTTCCTTTGACCTCAGAAGGCTCGACCTCATCTCGACCAGCGACGAATAGCTGGTCCCGAACCATTTGGAGGGGTCGTCTATGACCGAGATGTTCTCGCTCGTGAGTGGAGCGAGCGGGCCGACGAAGACGTTGGGATAGTTGTAGTGGCCAATGAAGACAGATGTCGTCTGGCCGAAGAAGCTCTCCTTCAGGCTCGGGCCTATCTTGGACTTCAGCGAGAACCTGCTCATGACGGGGCATATCGAGAGGCCGCATAGCCTCCTCGATCCCTTGCACACCAGGCACATCCTTGCCGGGGATACCATATATGAGAGTTGCGGCCAGGTATTATATAGTTGAATTTTCAGTCACTTTTCAGATTTCTCCTGGCACACTTCGAGCTGAGAACGCACCTTCCGCAAGAAGGGTCCTTCCTGCAGTCAGCCTTGGCGAGCTCTACGATCAGGGCGTGGAATTCCCTGTACACATCCACGTCCCTTGGCAGGTTCTCCTCGAAGAACCCGCGCCACTCCTCATACCCATTCATGCCGTCGATCCCCAGCCTCTTGAAGACCCTGCGCGTGTAGGCGTCGATCACGAAGACGGGCCTTCCGAGGGCATAGAGTAGGATGGAATCCGCTGTCTCCGGGCCGAGCCCGCTGACCCCCAGCAGCTGAGGCCTGGTGACATCCGCGGAGAACTTTTCAAACCCACCGAACCCGAGCACGAAAGCGGCGAAATGCCTGAGCCTTTCCGCCTTCTGACTGTAAAAGCCGCTCGGCCTTATGAGCCTCTCCAGCTCATGCAATGATGTTTCCATCACCTCTCGCGGGCCGGTGACTTTCGCCACCCTAAGATTAGCAAGGGCAAGCTCCACGTTCCTCCAGTTCGTGTTCTGCGTGAGTATGGCTCCCAGGCAGACCTCCCATTCCGGCGGAGAGAACCCGTTCGACATCGGCCACCATCCCTGCCGCCCGAAGCGGTCAAGAAGGGCCTCGTAGACGCTCAGCAGATCCATGACCATAAGACAGTAATTTAAAATTTGTCATAAAAACATTTACATGCCCTTCCCAGTCGACGGGATTGCTTTCGACGTCGGCAACACGCTGATAACAGACCCCTTCGACAGGGTCCTGAAGATGAAGGCCTTCGAGCTCAAGAGGGCGTTCTCGCAGGCCGGCTACACTTTCAGCGCGGGCGAGATAACCGATGCCTGGTCCGAAGCAAATAAGAGGGTCAACTACCCGTTCATCAGCCATTTCTACCAGGAACCCGGCATTCTCAGGTACTGCATGGATCTGCTAAAGGTCAGCGGACATGAAAGGCAAGACGTCATCACGCAGCTGATTATCATATACAGGAGCGGCCTGAAGCCGGTCATAACGACAGACAGGCAGATAAAGGGGGTTAAGAAGGCCATCGCGGAGCTGGGCGCCATGGGGAAGCGTCTCATCGTGTTCGGCAACGGACGGCAGAGGGATACAGAGCTGTGCCTTTCCTGGACAGGCTTGCGGAGCCATTTCGGCACGGTGACGTCGAGCGAGAAGCTCGGCATCGAGAAGCCCGACCCCAGGGTGTTCAGCTACATCCTCAAGGCGCTCGGCACGGACCCGGGCAGGAGCATGTACGTGGGCGACGAGCCCCTGAACGACATTTGCCCGGCGAAGAGGGCAGGTATGCTTGCGATACAGTTCATAACCAAGGACCATGTCAGCACGCCGTGGAGGAACTACAGCCCGAAGAAGGGATGCAGGCCCGACGCGGTAATCGACTCCATCGGTAAGCTTCCGGAAATCATCAGGTGAGGAAAGCAGGCCTGTTTTTAAAGATTCTCTTCGGGCTGGATCAGGCGGAACAGATCAGCTGCGCCGGCTCAGGGATATTCATGGGCGCCGATATCCCAGGATGCGCCCTGGGGCCTCGGATGACCTTCATGATCCACATTGAAATCGAAATCGGGGAAAGCCGCCATTTGCAGATTTTCGCTGACATCAGTTCCCGCGTCTATCAACTCGCTGTCCGGCCTGAGGTTGAAATCGGTCAACTCTGTGAAATAATCATACAGGCTTGCGGGATCCGATGCAGACGGGTTCAATATGCTTCCATCGCCAAAGCCGACGTCTTCCCAATAGCTGTAATAGAAGCCGGTGACGCTGTAGAAGTTGTGGTCGATTATGACGTTGTCCCACAAGTGTTCGGGAGGCATGCTCAGGATGCAGTCTATGAACACGTTGTTCTTGACATCAGAGTGCCTCACGTAGTAATCTGGGTCGTCCTGACCACCGTCCAGTCTCGCCATGCTCTCGTAGAACACGTTGTTGTATATGTAGCTCTCGTTCGCGCTGTTAATTCCCGCGGGCCCGCCCACGACTATGTTGTTGATGAAGTAGGTCGGGCCGTTCGCGCTGAACCACGTGTTTTGCAGCGGCCCCTCCTGCAGAAGGTAATTCCCGTCCACGACGACATTCCTTGTCTTGTACAGCTGGATATTATCGGGATGCGTCCTTGCGGAGCCCTGGTGATGGACGAAATTCCCCCTGATCACGACATCCTCAACATAATAGATCTGAGCACCGCCCATGCCGACCCATATGCCGTTGTCAAGATTTCCATACACGTCATTGTACTGAATGACGTAATCGTTGCCGTCCATCAGGCTTATCCCCTGCCCATAATTGTTGTGCAGCTTGCAATTCTCGACAAGCAGCCCTTCGCATCTGAACCTGCAGCTGACCCCATCCAGCATATTGTGATGGATATCGCAATTCCTAACAATACCATTCCTGTTGGTGCCCTCCCCGAAACCAGCCGTAAAGGGAAGAGCCGTCCCCTGGTAATGCTTCAATTCGAGGCCGTCGAATATGATGTAGTCATTGTCCTTGTTGTATTCATTTAGATCGAACGCGCTCTCCTCCTTGCTTATGTCGACATCTTCTATGACATAGCCGTCGTAGGGCCATACGTAAAGGTCATAAGCATCGGCCAAATCAACGCTCGCGAAGATCATCATGAGGTTTCTCGGCCTGCCTGCCAGGCCTATCGTGAAAGTCTGCGTCTCCGATTCCTGCATGTCAGTGTTCACGGTCAATTCTGCCCCTGAAGTCTCATTGATCAGGAAGAACATTATCCTCTGTATGTTCCCGGGAGCCGAACTCGCATGGACCGTGACATCCAGTGTCTGGTCCGGATTCTCCTGCCAATCGGTCACTTCAAGCTTACCTTCATCGATATAATACTCCCCCTCCTTGTCAAGGATGCTGAGGTGATTCCTCAATGCGTACCTGTCCAGGTCCCTGGCGATGTCCCCGACCAGTGCCCATTGGTTATACCCGACGACCAGCCTGTTCTCGCTTGATATGAAATCGAGGACCTCCCTCCCAAGAACGGAATTGGTGTCACCATCAAACAGCAGCATGGTGGCCCCTACCCAGAAATCGTCCGGCTGGGTGAGGAACCCTGAATCGACCAGCTGATAATGGCTCTCGTCCGTCGAATCGTTGTTCTCGTTATAGGGCACCTTCATGAAATAATCGGTTTCCATCTGGTCATGGGGGTTTATCTGGTCGGGCTCCTGCGCGATGAACAACGGGACATCGCCCAGATACAGCGCCTTGGGCTCCCAGCCTATCGTGGTCTTGTAGATATTGGCATCGTGGACCGTCCAGTCATCAGGATCCAGCCTGACCGTCCCCACTATCATCGGGGGGTTGTTGGGATCCAGGGCCTTGTAGGTTATCGGGCTGCCCTCTGAACCGCTGTTCGCGGGGGCAATCATACCTTCCCTGTATATGCCGGGGGCAATCAGTACGGTATCCCCCGCCAGCAAACTGTCAGCAGCCTTCTGTATAGTCTTCCATGGATGCACTGACGTCCCTGGATTTGAATCGGATCCCGTGTTCACATCGACATAATAGAAATCCCCTATAGGGCATTCACCGCAATCCGGGGGGCAGCTGACGCAGGATTCAAAACCATTGCAGCTCCCATCGCCGCAGACGGGGGCTGCGGCACAAACACCCCCATTGCAGTTGCCGCTCAGGCAGTCGGCATCGGCCAGGCAGGACCCGCCCAGGCCGCAGCCGCCGCAAGAGCCGCCGCAATCGACATCGG
>JAFGSV010000016.1 GCA_016934325.1 Candidatus Aenigmatarchaeota archaeon
CAAATACGCCGCAATGAGGCACGGATACTGGTCCGAGTACAGGATGTGGCCCCAGGGGATCATGATGGCGATACTGTTCGCCCTGGCGACGAACGGGTCCGTAGTCTTCGCAGCACCCGGCGCCGTATATTTCGCCGGGAACATGTTCAGGAGGCCCGGCAGGCGCGATCTGGTCGAGATATCCATGGCAGGCATAACCTTCAACGTCGTTCTCCTTTGGGTATGCGTCGCGGCCTCGGCGCTAACCGGATTGTACCTTTTCGCATACATGGCCTTCATAAACGGATGGCTGGCGATATTCAACCTCATCCCGTTCGGGGGCCTGGACGGGGAGAAGCTGCTCAGGCTTGACAAGACGATTTGGGGCACCCTTCTCGGCCTCGCACTGGCCGGATTCGTCATGTCGCAGTTCTTATAGAATAGATATGGAATGGGCCCGCCCGGATTTGAACCGGGGACCTTCACCGTTCTCGCCTAATAGGTTGTGAGGGATCCGCACCCAATGGGTTTGACGTCATAACCACTAGACTACAGGCCCGTCTAAATTTATATAATCAAGTTAATATTTAAATTATGATAGGTCCTGTATCCTTCAAGAAACCGGGATGAACCTTATGAAGTTGGCATAGCCAAGCACAAGCCACGCTATGATGAATATGGTTCCCATAACGGCCTTTCTCAGCAGGGGCATGGTGTAATAGGCGTGCGGGTTCGCGTACTGCTCGTACACGTTCTGCACGAAGAAAGGGACGTATATCAGGCCTATCACTATCCACATTATGTATGTGCCCGGGGTGTCAAGGAATTTCAGGCTGCTGTAGATGAACTCGTTAGTCGAATTAATAGTCCTTATGATGGGACCCGTGATGGCTTCGAACATGCCCCCCGCACCTCACTGCACGTTAATCTGGAACTCGCAGTGCTTGTCCCCCTTCGCGTGGCACTTCGTCTCTATGCACGCTACCTTCTTGCCCTGCACCTCTGACACCGCTCCCGCGAAGAAACCCGCCTTGAAGAAGCAGATGGGCTTCTCGGCCGTCTGTATCCCGTAGCACGTCGAGCTCTTGTCGACCTTCATGGTAAGAGGAGCCATGCCGGTTATCTCGGCCAGTCCCATGCCCGACCTGCTGAACATCTGCTCCATGTTCTTCTTGAGCTTCTCCGAATCATGCACTCCGAGCCCCTTCGCGAAGGAAGCCCCCGACCTGAATCCGGCGAGGTAAAGGGCCGAGTCATAGCCGACTGAAATCTGCTTCAGCGAAAACGTTAGCAGTTTCTCGATGTTTATGTCGATGTTGCTGCCGGCCGCTCCCTTTCCCTGCAGCAGGCTCTTCAGAATCCTGTCTATCTCTTTCTCGTACATCTAATCTTATTTTGTCGCGGTCCCTTAAATTGTTACGATGCCCAACAAGCGTCATGCTGCGAATATCAGAATCGTCGATGGAGGATTATTCGGAAAAGGGGAAGGCAGATTTATTAACCAAGGATCATTCATCTAGCCTATTATGGCAGGCGTTTATAAGGTAACGGCAACAATGGATTTGAACGAGGACGAAGAGATCCCTCCGCCTATCATAGACGGGATTATAGAGGCCTGCAACAACTTTTACAAATCTGCTGCTGATTCGATAAAAAAACTTCCGGGCTGGTATTTCGCTCCCGGTGATAACGGAAGGGCCAATTTCTTGTACGGCGCCCTGGAAAACGACGGAATCCTTCCCGACGAAGCTATAAGTGTCATTGCGGAAAAGATGGGGAAATGGGCCAAGCGCAATCGAAAAGGAATAAGCCGGTCTGATTTCCTCCTGTCGCACTACAGGATCAGGGAGTTCGTTGGTGATTACGCGCAGCAGCAATTTCCTGAAGAGGCGCCCGGATTCTGATTGTAATGCTGTGCAAGATATTCGAACCAGCATTCGAACCCGCTATGTGCTAATGTTGTTAAACCGGCAAATATTTATAGTGTTCATAAATATATATTATAAAGAATAGATTAGAGCTTTAGGGCGTGAGAAGTATGATGGAAATTTCAATTTTTTTCGCAAGGTTTTTGGGCAGTTTTTTTCTAATTTTTGGATTGTTATTCATCATTACAAGACAATTAGGTAAAACAATAGAGATGACAGACAATAAAGCATTTGTTATCTCTACTGGCTATATCACTTTACTAATGGGATTAGTCACCGTAATTTTACACAATCTTTGGGTTGCTGACTGGAGGATTGTTATTACACTTTTAGGATGGTCCACATTAATCAAAGGAATTATGAAAGTTGGATTTCCAGAACAGATACATAAACAGGCACAAAGATTCAAAAAGAAACAAGCACTTAGTACTATTTTCCTAATGCTTTTAGGTGCATGGCTAATCTGGATGAGTTTTATTTAACCCCCCGTAGGCAATAACTGCAAACTCCCGTTTTCCTACCTTCTTTTCGTCTATAAAGCCCGTATTTACCTTCATGGACTGTCTTACTCATTGCGCATTAGCGCCGGGGGCAGACGCTCTCTATGAACGGATAACTCCTATACTGTTTTATGTCCTAAGGTATATATAAAAGCAATGGTTACCATAAGGTAATAATGAGGTAGATTTTATGGCAAAGCTCCAGGAAACCAAGGACGGCAACTATTTCGTGTATGTCCCGAAACTCAAAGTCATGAGGAAAAAGTGGAAAAAGGGGCAACTTTTAGACTGGTCTTTCGATCAGGACGGCAATCTGGTTTTAATTGACGTTGATAATGAAGCGAAGAATCATTCGTGACCTTTCAGGAGCTTTGTACAATAACCCCTTCCGCACAAATTAACCTTTTATAAGCCGTGTACGCTATCTTCTAAATGTAAGCAGCGGTGGCTCTAGCTTTGACATTAGGGAGTGGAGCCGAGGAGAAGTTAGATGTTTCACCTAACCGTTCGTGTGGCGTGGCATGATGATAAATGGCGCGGTACCGTGTGCCTTGCGCCTTCGCACAACTCCTTCTGCGTGGCGTTGGACCGCATCCGAGAGGAACGTGATGACGAGCAGGAACAGAAGATCGCCGGCCGCCCTTGGGGCGATTTGGGTCCCAACGACCTGCCTCCCTGCAAGGCGGAGTCGGGCGCATTCATGAACTCGAGTGAGTGGACCCGTCGCTTTGAGCACCCGTATGCGCAGATCACTAAGGCTGCGAGCACTCACGGCCACCTAAAGCCTACCCTTGTCAAGGTGCCTCCTTTCTCGACGTTCGCCGTGCCCTTCGCTTGGACGCTTCGGCGCGAACAAGACGCCATCGATGCGGCCGAACCGAAGCCCCTTCCACCTGACGACGAGCCGCCGTTCCCGACGGCTTGGGTATTCGGGCGGGCGCGGCAGGAAGCCATCCTGAAGCTCTTCTTCGGCAAGCTGGTTCCCGACCGCTCATTGGTCTTTTTCTACAGCAAGGAGGGTCATCCTCTTGGGGATACAATCTCACGCCTAGTCGTAGGCGTTGGCCGCATCGATGGCATTGTTCCTGCGAAGGCCTACGAGGTCGATGGAGAGAAGCCTGCCTACCTCTTGTGGGATCGCCTCTTCCGGCACTCCATCCGTCCCGAAGGAGAAGAGGGCTTCTTATTCCCCTACCACGATTATCTGGAGCCTACCGGCGATCCGAAGGAGGACAAAAGGCGACAGGAACTGGTGAAAGAGATTGCCGTAGCAGCGGATCCGGCGCATATCCGTGTGTTCTCTTACGCTGCGGAACTGGCGCCCCCGGACATCGTCCTCTCGACACTTGTACGGTGTCTCAAAGCCGTGCGCCGCATTCGGGCTCACGGGATTGCAAAGGGACCATGGGAGAGGCGTGAGGAGTGGCTCAATGCTCAGATTGCGGCAACGTGGAAGGACCGTGGGGCATTCCCAGGGCTAGGGTCGGTACTCGAAGCTTTGGGGATGCGGCTCGGTACGGCGCTTGCTCTTGAGCTGATTTCTTCCCGCACGATTCGCTCCGACGAGGATCCCTGGCCGACCGTGGATGCGATTCTTCGGGGCAACCGCAAGCCGCCCCAACCCGCGTACGAAGCTGATCTGAAAGCAATGCGTACAACATGGGTGAACCTACCAGAGGAGCGTAGGTCACTTATGAAGCTTCTCTCCAGATTCGCCATGACGCCAACACAGGCTCGACGTTGGTTTGACCCCTCACGGCGGAATGAAACTACGATCGTCCCGGTGAGTGACCGAGAAATCTTGGATAACCCGTATCGCTTGGCCGAGAGCGATCTAGGAGAGCTGGACGACTCGCCTGTGTCACTGGGCATGATTGACCGAGGACTGCTTCCGGAGAGCACCATCGCGGCCAAGCATCCAGTGCCTGCACCGTCCCGAATCGAGTCGCTCAACGATCCGCGTCGCGTTCGATCTGCTATAGTCACGGTGCTCCGGCAGGCCGCCGAAAACGGAGACGCGCTGCTGAGCAGCGCCGAAACTCTTAAGGCAGTCAGCCGTCTGGATTTGGCACACCCCCCAGTCGTTGGGACAGACTGGCTCACGGCGAACCGCGCTCGGCTTAGGGGCGTCGTCGAGCAAGTGGATATTGTGACCGACGTCCCTGCCGGTCGTACGACGATGGCACTCCAGCTCACGGATCTGAAGCACCGGGAGGAACGCCTCCACTCCATACTTGAGGGGCGCGTGAAAAAAACCCTGCCTCTGATCAGGGCTGATTGGAGGAAGCATCTGGTCGAGGCGATCACTGAGGCCGGTGGTCGATTCGAAAAGGATAACTCTCGCCACGTTCGCGCGCTCGGGGAACAGGCAGAAGCCCTCGAACGGCTCACATCGAGGAGGCTCACTGCTCTTGTTGGGCGCGCCGGCACCGGGAAAACGTCCATCCTCGGAGCCTTGATGCTTTGCCATGAGCTTTCTAAAGACGGAATCTTGTTGCTCGCACCGACTGGCAAGGCTCGCGTGCGACTCGCCCGGGCGACCAACGCCAAAGCAATGACGATTGCCCAATTCCTGTACGGGCTCGGACGATACGACGGCGAGCGCCAGCGTCCACTGTTCACCGGAAGGCAGAAGTACCGAAAAGAGAAGACGGTCGTCATCGACGAGTGCTCGATGCTCACGATGGACGACATGTTTGCGGTGCTGGAGGCGCTTGACCTTGCGCATGTAGAGCGCTTAATCCTGGTTGGGGATCCCAATCAGCTCCCACCCATTGGCGTGGGACGGCCGTTTGCAGACTTGGCTGCCTTTCTTGAGGCGGTGCGCTCCTCCGCAGCGAGAAGTGCAAGGAACAACAATCTGGCGGATGCGCTCTCGCGATTGACTGTCGAGGTTCGTACGTCAGCCACGGACCAAGGGGACTCGGACACGCTGAGGCTTGCGTCATGGTTCACGAGGGAAGCCCAACCAGCGGACGCCGACAGGGTTTTGAGCGACCTTGAACTCGGAGCGCGGCTCAACGACCTGGAGGTGATGTTCTGGAAGACGCCCGAGGAATTGCATACTCGCCTCATGCAGGCGTTTAAACAGCATCTTGGCCTTCAGGACGCCCGTGATATTAGCGGCTTCGACGAGGCTCTCGGCCTAGATAAGCGCGGCTGGGTTCCATTCGACTCTCCAGACGGCGCAGAGAGATTCCAGATACTTTCCCCGGTGAGAATGCACTCGTATGGTGTGCATGATCTAAATCGGTGGGTGCAGCAGCTATTTCGCGCCCGCGAGCTCAAAGCAGCGCGCAATCGCTGGACCACGAGCTTGGGCGATGAGGAGATAGTCGTCAAAGACAAGGTCATTCAGACACGAAACGAAAGGCGTAAAGCATACGATGGCAGTGCCTCCGACGACTACTACCTCGCGAACGGAGAGGTCGGACTGATGGCCACAGGCACACGCGGGTGGCTGAACGTCGTCTTTGCCGGGCGGCCTGGCTTTCGCTTCGGTTACTGTGGCCGCAACTTCCCGAGCGGAACCGGCCCTCTGGAGCTTGCGTACGCGCTGACAGTCCACAAAGCCCAGGGAAGCGAGTTCCGCAAAGTATTCGTCATCCTTCCGAAGACGTGCCGGCTACTATCGCGCGAGCTTCTATATACGGCTCTCACCAGATCGCGCGACCAACTAGTCCTGCTCATCGAAGGCAACGACGCAACGATGCTCTTCGACCTTACGCGCCCTGAGAAGTCTGAAACGGCCAAGCGGAATACGAATCTGTTCCAGGGAGTAGTGCGGGAAGACGAACTCGAGTTCCCCCATGCAGAGCATCTAATCCACAGAACGGAAAAGGGACATCTCGTGCGCAGCAAGTCCGAGCTTGTGATTGCGAACATGCTGTTCCGGATGGGCATTGAATACGAGTACGAGCGCGTATGCGAAGGCACCGTGGAGGACGGGAGGCTGCGGCCGGACTTTTCCTTCATCACGCCAGCGGGCGATCTCATCATCTGGGAGCACCTGGGCATGCTCGACTGCGAAGACTACCGTCGGGGCTGGGAGTGGAAGAAGAACTGGTACGAGCGTAATGGCTTCGTCCTCGGGGAAACCCTTTTCGTGACCCAAGAGGACGAACGCGGCGGGTTGGATTCGAGAGTCCTCGGGAAGATTGCATCAGAAATCAAGCAGCATCTCACATGATGGCAGGATAACCAAGAGCATATTCGTTAAGGCTGCTTCGTTTGGCTACACGTTCTTACTACGAGTACGTCGCTGAAGCCGCTTTCCTTTCATATCATAAACTTCAGAGAAAAGAGTTTTAAGGGTATCGATTCTGGCAGATGTTTTCATTAATGCTGGATAACCAAAATTAAACTTTGATTTGATCACGGAGTTCACAAGTCCCAGACGGACCTTAGAACTGAATTCCAGCTTGGAGGATATTTACTAGTTGGTTATTCGCGTTTAAACGGCTTTGCTACTAAAGTGACTTTTGCTCCTAAAGTATGAAGTTTGCTACTAAAGTCGGTTCGTCTTAAGCGAAGTCTTAACCGAGCTTCCGGGCGTTTTAGCTTTGTATTGTAAACTAACCTTTTATTGAAAAGATTCGTTCCCTCATTTTCCCGCTCTTTGTCAAGATGCCAGCCTTTATCATGTCGCTTAAGTATCCTCTCAGTGTTCCTCTCCATACCAGTTCAAGATTAGCTTTAGGTGTAGAAGGTCTTAACTCTCGCTTATTCAGATGAAGGAGGTTAGGAATCTCATTATAAAAAGAATCGTAATCCGCCTTTCCTCCATGTCGCTTGATGATTTCAAATATGGCATCGTGCCACTCTTCGGCTTTTCTTTTCTTATCCCTATCCATGACTAACGCCTCGTGGTCACGAGCTTAGTCCCGAATCCGGCAGCCTTCAGTCTTTCGAGGCGTTTCTTGTGTTCGTCTGAGGTTATTTCCTTAGATTCACCTCTGTCAAAAGCTTTCTGAATATCTTTCATAGTCCTACCGCATTCTGAACATCCAGACAAAACATCAAAACGCTCCCTCTGGTATGTAGTAGTTTTGCCACCGGCCCTGCATGTGCTCGAAAATGTGTTACACACAAATGGAATATGTAGAATTTTTATTGCCAGCTTATGACAAAACGGGCAATTTGTTAAGTTTTCTTGGATTGCCATAAGCTATAATTAGCGGCTTTATTAAAATCGATTCTGCCAATGAATCGTATTTTATCGTTTTCAAGGCGAAAAGGAAAACAAGGTCTCTTGCATATGACGAGGTCCATTTTCTTCATTTTCCTTTTTTTCCTTCTTTCTCTTTCCGTTGCCATTAACTTTTGTTTTCACGGATTTTGCCTTGGTGGCACGCTCTGTGACCAAATCTTTGAGTGATGAATACAATTCTATTCTTTCCTCTCGGCTCAACCCGAATATGTCAAAGATTATCTCATCCAGTGCTTGATGGTCCTTTGCTTCGACTTCGTCAAATATAGACCCCAAATCCCGCTTCGACAATTGGTCAAGGGATTTTTCCAGTTCCCTTATTTTTTGTCTGTCGAGTTTTGAGATGTCGATTACAGGCATTCTTTCCACGTCATAGACCATCACCGCATTCGCGCCTTCGCCGAGGCCTTTCTGCCCATTCAGTTCGGCGAACAGCGCATAAAGGCTGGAATTATAGCTTTCCAAATAAATAATCCGTACTGCAGATGGACCTTACCGTCTCAGGCTCGAGCTGCCTGAAATAGCCTATCATCCCCCATCCGAGCTTGTTCACCGTGTCGAACATGCGGTTGTGAGAGACGTTTAACTTCATGTCCTTCCACACCTGCTCCACAGGATTCAGGTCCGGCGAATATCCAGGCAGCCACACAACCTTTATCCTGTCCCTGTACCTCTCCAGCCGCTCCAGGGAAACCCCCGCCTTGTGGCATGGCGAATTGTCGAGTATGAGAGTGAAATCCCCGCCGATGCTGCCGGCCAGCTTGTCTATGAAGCGGGCGAAAGCGTCCCCGGTAAGCCTCTTCGCCACCATGCTGACCCTTTCTCCCGTCACCGGATTGGCGGCGGCGAAGGCGTGCCGCTGGCCGCGATTTCCCTGAACTCCGAAAGGAACGCCTCGCGTTCCTTCCTGTCCGCCAGTATGTAGCTGTATGACGGCTTCACATAGGAGAATCCGACTGCATGGAGCAGCTGCCTCACCCTCTCGCCTGACAGGATGACGTTGAACTTGCCCGCTATCCACCTGCATACCCTTCCTACAGTCCAGTTGCTGAACCGGAGGCCGATGTCCCTCGGGCACTGCATGACGTTTTTCTTCACCTCTGCCATCTGCTCCTTGCTCAGCGATGGGGACCTTCCCGGGGGCCTGTCCGGGTCGAGGCCTTCTATGCCGGATTCGTTGTAGAGCCTTGCCCATTCGAGCACGGTCTGGTACTCCCTGCCCACGATGACCGCTATCTCCTCCCAGTCATACATGAAGCTCAGGTACATGGCTTGGTAGCGTTCCCTGAGCCTGAAATCCCTGCACTTCTTGTACAGGAGAAGGAAGTCTTCCTTGGTATGCTTGCCCTGAAGCTTGAGTTGTCCTGGCATTCGTTATATTATTGTTGTCGAACTGCAATTTCGGCTTTTCGGTTAGTCCGGGTTATTTATTTGGAGTACTATAAGAATGGCGCACAACGCCTTCCCCTGCGATTCGTCCTTCGGCGTTATCTCGTACACGTTACAGTCTGCGAAAGCGCCAGCATCGTTGAAAGGCACTATGTGCCGTTGGCATGTCAGCTTCGACCAGAACATCGAAGAGGGCTTTTTGACGCCGACGTCATACCATCTTTTCCTTGACCGGCATGTACTCAGATTGTTTATATTCTTGAGTTCCCCCATGTGGATGTACTTGAAGACGTTGGTATTCCTCAGTTCAGGCTTTTCTTTACTGACAGCCAGAACGAGATTTTTAACATCCTCGCTCCTAACCATCACACGTCTGAAATCTTTGGTTCTTACCAGCGGCTTGAGAAATGCCTTTTCGAGCCCGAATGATTTTGCAGCTTTTTTGGTGAGGTAGAAGAACTCGTTGCAACCAGTCTTTATTCCATATCTGACATCTGCTTGTTCGATGAGCGGTTTCAGTTTATCCCTCTGTTCGATTATCTTGAAGAAGACCGTCGGTGCCCTGAGATATGTTCCCATACGTGAGGGCCTTCTCGGCACCTTTGAAGATGCTGCAAAAGACTTTGCTCTCGGGCTTCCCCCCGGAGGGGTGCTGTGCTATCCACCGGGAAAGATAGACGTTCGAGTTAAGGATGGGTATCCTTCTCATGCCCGTCTTGCCATTGAGGACCACGTGGGTGACTTCCCCGTTGAAAATAACGTCTTTTATGCGCAGGTTCATCAGTTCCCCCACCCTTGCCCCAGAATCGAACAAAAAGGCTACCATGGCCTTGTCTCGGGGCTTCTGGGCGGCCTCTATCAGCCGCATGGCCTCCTCCTCGGTTATCATGTCTTCCGGCTCTGCTTGTTGTTCCTGGATGGCACCCTCGGGCGCATCCACTTGACCATTTCCGGGTATTCCCCCCTGTCAGTGCCGTAGAGCCAGGGGAAGAAGCAGTTCTTTATGATTACCTGGTATGTGTACTTCGTCCAGTCCGCGTAGTCCTTCCTTTCGACAAGTTCCTTTATGTATTCCTGGACGTCGGCCTTCCCCATATCCCGGAAAGGCTTCCCTATCCTGTTGGACATCGGATAAAGGGCGTCTATGTACCTATCTATTCTCCTTCCGCTTTTGCCCGTGGCAATCGAATGATCCACGAAATCAGCAAGAATCCGCGCATTGTCTGCGTTCTTTACCTTCTTGTTTATGTCGTCCTTGTATGCCTTCATGCGTAACTCCCCCCGGTTGTCCTTTTAAACCCTTGGGGTAGGAGTTAGCTATTCATTCCGAGCGCCGGGGGCAGGATTCGAACCTGCACGGGCTTTCGCCCACCAGATATCTTGCTCCTCATTTCCGCCGCTCC
>JAFGSV010000017.1 GCA_016934325.1 Candidatus Aenigmatarchaeota archaeon
CCGATGTCATGGTGAAGGCGCTCTCGCTCGGCCTGGCCGAGAGGCTGCTCGAGGTGATGAGCATCAATGTCATCTTCCTGTCCCTGGGCATGGACCTGGGGCTCTATGAGAGCGCCGTCGTGCTAGGCGTCGGGATACTTGCCGGGTTGATCCCGCTGCTGCCGGGGGGCCTCATCGTCTACGAGTCCAGCACCATCCTCGTTCTTGGCATGCTGGGGGTCCCCAACGCACTTGCAGCCACTTCCATACTCCTGTGGAGGGGCGCGACCTACTGGATGATAACCGGGGTCGGGGTGGCCGTCGGCTGGGTGCACGGGCTGAAATTCGCCCTGAGGTCGGCCTTCAGCCCCGGCGGGGTGGGGAGTCCGAAGATTCAGAGCCCAAAGATTTAAATCGCATGCCCTTATTATAAGGTAGCTGTCCGCCCCATGGACAGCGCCAAGCGACGGTGATTGCATGAAAGAGGGAGACTGGATAAAGATTAACTACGTCGGGCGGGCCAAGGCCACCGGGGAGGTATTCGACCTCACCAGGGAGTCCGACGCGAGGAAGCACGGCGTCTTCGACGAGAAGAAGAAGTACGGCCCGGTGCTGACGATACTCGGGGGCGGCATGGTCATCCGGGGCGTGGAGCGGGAGCTTTTGAAGATGCGCGTGGGCGAGAAGAGGGAGTTCGATGTCGGCCCCGGCGACGCCCTCGGCCCCAGGAGGCCCGAGCTCATCAAGGTGGTGAGCATGGCCAAGTTCAACGAGCAGAAGATCACGCCATTCCCGGGGCTGGTGCTCAACATCGACGGCCGGAACGCCAAGGTGCGCTCCGTCGCCGGGGGCAGGGTGATGATGGACTACAACCATCCCCTGGCCGGGAAGGAGCTGCATTACGAGGTCGAGATAGTGGAGCGGATCAGGGAGCCGGTCAGGATGGCCGAGTCCCTGCTCATGTACTACGGGCTTGAAGGCAAGGTGGAGGTAGCTGCCAAGAAGGCCTCGATCAAGCTGGACAAGCCCGCCAATCCCTTCATCAAGAGGCTCGTCGAGGAGACGCTCAAGAAGTGGTGCCCGGGCGTCGAATCGGCGGCCATCGGGGAGAAGCATGACAAGCAGCCTCCAAGGAAGGGAGAGGCAGATAAGCGACCTCGGGGAAAGGCTTAAATATCTTACTCCCATTCTAATTCTTATATCGTTCGCACAAGTTGACTGGAAGATAGAAAACTTTAAAAATCTCGGAATCTTAACCGAATTACAAACTTGGGATTGCCGAGGTTTCAGGGGAATGTATGACTGCCGAATCGATCATCAATTCCGCCCTTGCGGATTCAGGGGACATGCCGGAGGTCAGCGAAAGGGTGGAGAAAGACGAAGAGATGGACGAAGAGCTGAGAAGGATCCTGGAATCGAGGAAGGCCGAGATAAAGGTCGTCGGCATCGGTGGGGCTGGCGGCAACACCATATCCAGGCTGATGCAGGTCGGCATCGTGGGGGCGGAGACGATAGCCATCAACACCGACGCCCAGGACCTGCTGTATACGGATGCTGACAGGAAGATCCTCATCGGGAAGGACATCACAGGAGGGCTCGGCGCTGGCGCCGACCCCAACATAGGGGGCGAGGCCGCGAAGGAGTCGAAGGAGGAGATCAAGAAGGCACTCGAGGGGGCGGACATGGTCTTCATCGACTGCGGGCTCGGCGGAGGCACGGGGACCGGGGCGAGCCCGGTCATCGCCGACATCTCCAAGAAGGTGGGCGCCCTGACCGTGGGGATAGTAACGATGCCCTTCGCCATGGAAGGCAGGCAGAGGAGCAAGAACGCGCAGGAGGGGCTGGAGAACCTCGAATCCGTGGTGGACACCCTGATAGTCATACCTAACGACAAGCTGCTTGAGATAGTCCCGGACGTGAGCATACTCACCGCATTCAAGGTCGCGGACGAGATCCTCGTCAACGCCGTCAAGGGAATCGCTGAGCTGATCACCAAGCCGGGGCTTGTTAACCTGGACTTCGCGGACGTCAGGGCCGTCATGAGCTCTGGCGGGCTGGCCATGATCGGGATGGGGGAATCCGATTCCGAGAACAGGGCGGTCGAGTCCGTCGAGAAGTCGCTCAGCAACCCGCTGCTGGATGTGAACATAGAGGGGGCCAACGGGGCCCTGATAAACGTGTCCGGCGGGGAGGACGTCACCATCAAGGAGTGCCAGGAGATCGTCGAGGCCGTCAACAACAAGATCAACCCGGATGCAAAGATAATCTGGGGAGCCCAGATCGACAAGGCCCTGGGCGAGAGCGTCAGGACCATGCTCATCGTGACCGGGGTGAAGTCCGCCCAGATATACGGGCCGGAGCAGACCTACACCCAGCAGAAGCAGAAGGAAATCGAGAAGGTTCTAGGGATAGACTTTGTCGGGAAGTAGCGGCGTCAAACCAGCACGTTTTCCTTTTTATTTATGGGATTGTTTTATATTAACTTATTAACAATACTCAACGAGATGGTATCAAGGGAGCTGGAAGCATGAGGCTGGATGTCAGGGCGAAGCTGCTCGAATGGAAGAGGGTGCTGCAGGTGTCCAGGAAGCCGAGCAAGGACGAGCTCATGAGCTCGTCCAAGATCTGCATGCTGGGCATTGGGCTCATAGGGGCCATAGGCTTCGCCATATTCCTCATGTTCGCGTTCATAGGCATCTGAGGTGCTTTGTCATATGATATACACTCTGAGGACCACGTCGGGCAGGGAGGACATAGTCATGGACATGATCAGCAGCAGGGTGAAGGCGGAGAAGCTTGACGTCAAGGCCGTGATACACCCGGCGGAGCTGAAGGGCTACATATTCATCGAGGGCGGCACGGCCGACATACACAAGTCCCTGAGGGGCGTCATGCACACGAAGGGCCTTATAGAGACCCCGGTGCGAATGATCGACATACAGCACTTCCTGGAGACCAAGACCGCAGAGATAAAGATAAGCGAGGAGGACGTGGTGGAGATCGTAGGAGGCCCCTTCAAGGGCGAGAGGGGCAAGATAACCAGGATAGACAAGACGAAGAACGAGGTCACGATCGAGCTGCTCGAGGCCAGCATCCCCATACCCGTCACCATAGCCATGGAGTTCATAAAGATAATCAAGAAGGCGAAGGTGGAGTGATGGAACAGACGGTCGACGTGGTGGTGGAAGGCGGGAAAGCGACAGCGGCGCCACCCATCGGGCCGGCGCTGGGCCCCCTGGGCGTGAACATACAGGGCATCGTCGACAAGATCAACGAGATGACAGGGGAGATGAAGGGGATCAAGGTCCCCGTCAAGGTCATCGTCGACACCGCGACCAAGGAGTTCAGGATCGAGGTCGGCAAGCCCCCCGCATCGCAGCTCATCCTGAAGGAGCTTGGCATCGAGAAGGGATCTGCCCTTGCGGCCAAGGACAGGGTCGGGGACCTTACCCCCGAGCAGGTGAAGAGGATCGCCAAGGCCAAGTTCGGCTCCGACGACCAGGCGAGCGTCCGCCAGATCGAGGGGACGTGCAGGAGCATGGGCGTGACGATCGGAGAGGGCAAGGTCACGGAAGAGGAGCGCAGGAAGGCCGAGGAAGACAAGAAGCACGTGATGGAAGAGGAGAAAGAGGCCGAGAAGAAGGAATCCGGCGCCGAGGCGGAGAGTGGCGAGGAAGCCCCCGAGGGGGGCGAGGAGCAGGGGGAGAAGGCTGGCAAAGGCGAGTGAGGAATACGCCCCCTTTTCCATGGGAATGCAATAGATGATGCCTGTTTCTGCGATAAGCTTAAATTGTTATTCCCCAATATTGACTCATGAATCGTTGGGATAGGGCGTTCTGGTTGTTCTTCGTCCTGCTGGAGGCTGCCATAATCATAGGCAACCTGTTCTTCTACAGCCTCATAGGCGTGATAATGGGCTTCATCGTCATAGTCGCCGGCTTCGCCAAGGTCGGCGACCACGTTTTCCACAAGAGCGTCAGGAGCGAGCTGCTCGAGAACAAGGAGACAATGAAGAAGATGGCCAACTGGCTCAACAGGCAGTACGAACTCACCCAGGGCCTGAAGAATATCCACGACAGCAGGATTCACAAGCTCGACGGGAAGAGGACGGACCTCGAGGAGCAGGTCGAGCGCAAGTACAGGGAGCTTGCGGGCAAGATCATAGACCTCGAGAACAGGCTGAGCCTCGTGTCCAGGGCGCTCCTGTCCCAGAGCAAGAAGACCGTCCAGGCTGCCGTGCACAAGTCGTCTGAGGCCGTCTGGGAGGACATCACGCAGCTCGCCAATACGAGCAAGAGCGTCTCCACTCTGTCCAGGGGCGTCAAGAACAAGGTACTGTCGGTCCATCCCGACAGGATCATACTGAGGTCCGAACTCACGAAGAGCGAAAGGACCCTGCTCAAGGAGGAGTTCAGCCACTTCTGGGGCATACTCAGGGCGAAGAAGAAGCTGCATTTCCCGAAGGACATCCAGGACCCCAAGCTCGTCAGGGCCGGCTCTATAATCATATCCTTCCTGGCGAGGCTGCCCTACATCGAGCACAGCGTCAAGCCGAGGATGCTGCACCTGATGGACAAGGACACGCACGACATGGGCACCCTGAAGGCCTATGGCGGCAGCTGAGCTGGTTTCTTCTGACTTCTCAGATGGCTGCCGAAAGGGACAGTATCAGGGAAGCCACGGCCCCGAGGCACAATGCCGCGACGCCGGCTAAGACCGGCCTCTCCTTCCTCTTCTTCTCCTCTTTCGTGATGGGCCTGATCCTTCCCTCCTTCTTGTGCTTGTCCTCCATCGCCTGGCCTATCGACAATCCGATTGCCACCCCCAGTGCGGGCCCCACACCTATGAACCCGGGATTGCCGGTGGCTATGCTGAGCGGGATGCCGGTGGCGGCGAATACGGCGATGCCTATCGCCGTCCACATCCCCAGAAAATGGCCCTCGGGATATTTTCCGTCCTTTTTCACCATGAGGACAAGCCCGTTCGGATAAGGTTGCGCCGGGGAGCCTGTGCATAAACAATTTAAAGGTTGGCCCCCATATTTAACTAATTCCGTCGCACTACTTCGGTAGGAGGAATCAAGATGGGCATAGCAGAGAAGCTTAAGGAAGCAAGAGAGGGATCGAAGCCCAGGAAATTCGCGCAGGCTTGGGATCTCATATTCGTTCTGAGGGACATAGACCTGAAGAAGCCAGAGAACAGGCTAAATCTCGAGTTCTTCCTGCCGGGCGGCATAGGGAAGGAGCTGAAGACCGCCGTCGTTGCGGACTCGCTGATCCCAGACGCGAAGAAGCATGCCGATATTGTCATAACGAAGGACGAGATACCTGCGCTGGGAAAGAACAAGAAGAAGCTGAGGAAGCTCGCAAGGGACTACGACTGGTGGTTCGGCGAGGCGCCCCTTATGCCGCTCATAGGCAAGCAGCTAGGCGCCATCCTCGGCACGAGGGGCAAGATGCCGAAGCCCGTCCCGCCGAAGATCAACATGGAAAGCCTCATAAAGAGGTCCAAGGGTCTCGTCAAGATCAGGCTCACGAACACCCCCGTGATACAGGTGATGGTCGGGACGGAGAGCATGCCCGACGAGGATGTCACGAAGAACATCGAGGGGATGATCAATTTCGTAAGGGAACACCTCCCCAAGGGGAAGAACAACATCAAGAACGTGCTGCTGAAGCTCACGATGGGGAAGCCCGTCAAGCTGGAGATGTGATGAGGATGGTTTCGGAGAAAAACAAGAGGACGCTGCAGGAAGTCTCGGAGAGCATCGAGAAGAATCCTGTCATAGGTATCGTGGACATGCACAACCTGCCTGCGAAGCAGCTGTTCCAGATCAAGCAGCAGCTGAAGGGCAAGGCCGTCATAAGGATGGTCAAGAAGAGGGTGATCGAGCTCGCCCTGGATAAGTCCGACAAGCCTGGAATAAGGGGCCTGGCGGACAAGATACAGATCCAGCCGGCGCTGCTGTTCAGCGACGCCAACCCGTTCGAGCTCGCCCACACGATCGCCAAATCGGTATCGAAGGCTGCGGCAAAGGCGGGCGATGTCGCCCCGAAAGACATAATCATACCCGCCGGACCGACCAACCTGCCGCCGGGTCCTGCGATAGGCGAGTTGCAGAAGGCGAAGATACCCGCCGGCGTCGAGGGCGACAAGATAGTCGTGAAGAAGGACACGTGCGTCGCCAAGGAAGGCCAGGAAATCTCCGCCGAGACAGCGGACATCATGGCCAAGCTTAAGATAGAGCCCATGGAGATCTCACTGAACCTGGTCGCCGTCTGGGACAGCGGCATCGTATTCGGCAAGGACATCCTGTTCATACCGCCTGAGCACTACCTGGACCAGCTGAAATCGGCATACTCCATTGCACTCAACTTCGCCCTGAACATGGATTACATGACCGCAGACACCGTGCCCATGCTGCTTTCCAAGGCTCACAGTCAGGCATATTCCCTCGCGTTAGAAGCGGGGATAGTGACCAGCGAGACGGTCGGCCCGCTCCTGGCAAAGGCCAACAGACAGGCGTCCGCCCTGCGGGGACTCGTGAAGGACGCTGTCCCGGCCGCGGATGAAAAGCCTGCCAGTAAAAAGCCCGAAGACAAGCAAGACGGAGAGGAGCCGGCAGCCGAGGAGAAGAAGGAAGAGCCGGTAGAAGGGAAGCCCGCCGAGGAGCATGAGGAGAAGTCCGAAGAGAAAGCGGGCGGGGAAGAGCAGAAGGAGGGAAAGAAGGGATAGATTTATATTTGATGCGGGCATAAGATATTGCACATGGATTGCGAGCATGCCCGTTCAATCTATACGACGGAGGTAAACTATGGAAATGGTATACGCGGCTCTGATGCTGCACACGATGCATAAGCCTGTCGACGAGAAGGGGATCAAGAAGATCGTCGAAGCCGCAGGCGGCGAGGCGGATGCGGCAAGGATCAAGGCTCTGGTCGGCAGCCTGAAGGACGTGAACATAGACGAGGCCATAAAGCAGACGGCGGTCGCTGCTGCGCCCGCGGCCCCGGCGGCGGTGGAAGGCAAGAAGGCAGCCGAGGCGAAGCCTGAAGAGGAAAGCGCCGAGGATCAGGAGAAGAAGGCCGAAGAGGCAGCCGGCGGACTGTCGAGCCTGTTCGGTTAAACAATTCTTTCACTATCTGCCCCTTTCTTTTACGATGGGCAGATGCAGTAATAGTAGCGTGCGGGCAGCCGCCCGTCAAACATAAGAATGCTGCTTGGAGTATCTGCCTACGGCATCCCTGACATCGTCATTGTACAACCCCACGAGCTTGGCTGCGAAAAGGGCAGCGTTCCGGGGGCCCATCACCATTGCCGCTTCCGGATGGTATTGCCTATTGAAGGTGCCCTGAGCCGTACTTTGTATTTTACTGAGATTCCGATCACCGGGGGTTATGATGACCGGACTGTCCGTGTTTTCATACCATCTGTCAATCGCTCCATCTTCGCTCCTGTGCCTGAATAGGACGCCCACAGGCATGTTGTCATCTATCTCATCGTAAACGGCCTGCCTGGCTTTCAACCCACCGCCGATTTCTTTGAGCATTGAACGGAATTTATCGGTATAATCGTTCTTCTCGCCAATGAAAGGTATAGTCATATCAACAGGAGCTTTCTCGATCATTGTGAATATCCTCTGAATATAATTGGCGGTTTGCGTCGGGCCGAGCACGGATCCGACGGCAACATCTTTGGGCGTTCCCAGGGTTGAGAAGAAGTATGTTTTAAGCTCGGACGGATAAAGATAATCGGGCCTGCTGGAGACCACGGGGTTGTCGGTCATATAAGATATCATTGCCGAAAGGCAGTCTGTCATTCTTGACACCGCCAATATCGGCACCCTTTTTGACAGATACCGTTCCATATCATTTTCGACAAGTTCTCTCTGTTTGATCGGGCATGCGACATGCTTGGTGCTGTTTATGCCAACCTTGCGAAGGCTTTCCTGGATTTCCATGACGTGTTTTCTGTTGCTTGGTTGGGCGGAAAATATCGGAACTCTGGGCTTGTCCATGATATCACCTAAAGCTTCTTGCCCGTTACGTCCCTTCTGTAGATTTCCATGTATCCCTCGAGTGTATTTCGAACTCGGGTGGCCGTTGACATGGGGTTCATCCCCCTGTCCTTCTTGCACAGCTGCTGGTGCAGGACGCTCGAAGCGTCTGTCACTGTGCCTAAAGCCATACTATCCAGCTTCTCTGGGAGTGTCCACTGTTCAAACGGAACCGGGGGGTCGGCTTCTTGCTGCTCCTCGAGCTTTTCCCTGTACCCCGTAATCGTGTAAAGGTTCCTGAGAAACTGCTTGCTCATGTCGACCCAGCTGCCGTCGTTTGCCTGCGCAAGCAGCCTGTTCTCGTCAGATGTGAGAAAGGTGTCAGCGATATAGATCCTGTCATCGGAACCCATGATGAACTCGAACTTCCCGTCTGCGAGGTGAAGGCCGACATTCATTGCATAATCTCTTGCCGCCTCGTTGGCTGCCTTGGCAATTTTCTGTATCTCGCTCCTTTTATCGGGGGTGAGGCCCACGATGTCAAACAGGTCGTCCCTGTAAACGTCATGCTCGCCGAGCTTCGTCGAAGTGGTGATCAGAGGCTCCCTGAGTTCGACAACCTCGTCCTTTTCCGGAATCCGCGACAATCCCGCTTCCGAAGGTTTCATGGCCCCTGACCTGAGCCTCTTATGCAGCGACGCAACGGGAGTTATGGTGTTGGTGACCACCACCTCTATGGGGACAAGGAACGGCTTCTTGCCCCTGTTCTTGCACCAATCCTCCCAGCCTGTCTTGGGGGGGATATGGGCGACATATACCCTCATTCGCCTGTTGCCGAGATTCCCGAGGTAATGGGTAGGTATGTCTTCTTTCCTCATCAGATTGAAGAAATTTACACTCTCGTCATGGATCGCCTGAGCCTTGCCCACTATTCCGAAAGGGAACCTCTCCTTTAGATCGAATATCGATACCGGGCCTGTCCCGTCATCCCTCAATTTACAATGGAGGTACCCCGTTCCGAAGTCGGTATCGGTTGGGTCCTTAGTGACGTAAAAATCTTTCACAGAGCCTCTGTGACTTAGATATGACATATTTATCATCTAAAATATCATATTAAAATTATAATTATTCAGTGCTTGAAGCGTATCTGCATCGAAGAAGGGAAATCGTCCCCAAGAATCGTCCTATATGCCGCTGTCCTGTCCTTGCCCATCTATTCACCCTTTCTTTTCATGGAGGTTCCTCTTCGACAATCTCCATGCTCCAGTATCAGGGTCCCACAAGGCTGCCGCGGTGCTCACCCTCAGATCACCGGCAAGGTAATCAAAGAAGTTGTCAGCGATCTTCTGGGAGGTATCACCGCAAATGTCTGACGACTCCATCGGTATCATGGGGTTTATATCAATCCTACCTGTTGGGACTTCGACCCCGGAATTATTATGCTCCTTGGGACCATACACGTCACCGCAGCTACCCCGATAAGTGGAGACGTACAGGAAGTGAACTGAATTGTCCCCTCGGATGTCAACCAGCCTTGACATTATCCCTTCTTCCGTGACTATACCAAGGGCGGCGTTCGCAGAGCTGTCAATAATGCCCGTCACCCTCGGGTCCTGAGCTTGTCGGGCTCCGCGCCCCCCATCATGACGAACCCTTCGGTTATCGCGTGGGGGTATTTCTCAGCGCTCTTCGACAATGCGCTCATTGTAACGTCTGTCTGTTTTCCATTCGATATTACTATTGTACCTGGGTCATCAGCGATTAACATGGCATTATAGAATATCAGTTCACTCATTTTCTTTTGCTCTTCGCTGATTTCACCCGAAGGGCCAATCCTGATAATCCTGTCGTCCAAAATCTCTGCCATCCTGGCCCTGCTCATGTCTGAGCGGCCGGTCACGGCATAAACGGCAAAGGGCTTGCCTTTGATGTAACCTACTCCGACAACCCTCCCCAAATATCCTAGGCATGTATCGCTCATCTTAATTCTTGGCAGAAAATAATTTAAGCTTCAATCCTTCTTTTGCATTCAACTCTCTTATTTTACAACTCTCTTATTTTAAAGAAAACGCCGTGAATATATTACTATGTCGCCGAAAGAGAGGCTCAAGCGCGATTTCAGCGCGAAGCCCGACAGGTACTACAGGGTCAGGCTCTTCGATGAGCTCGGTTTCAAGAGGAGGAAATGCCCCAAGTGCGGCTCGTACTTCTGGACGCTGGATCCGGAGAGGAGGACCTGCCCCAACCCGCCGTGCGAGAACTACAGCTTCATCGGGCATCCTAAGATAAAGAAGATGGACTACATCGAGACCTGGAGGGCGATCGAGCGGTTCTTCGTCAAGAACGGGCACGAGTCGGTCCCTTCCTATCCGGTGGTCTGCAGGTGGTTCCCGGGGCTCTACTTCACCGTGGCGAGCATCGTCGCCTTCCAGCGCAGCATGGCCGGCAAGACCGTCTTCGAGATGCCTGCCGAGAGAATCATCATCCCCCAGGTGTGCCTGAGGTTCCTGGATACCGAGAACGTCGGGGTCACGGGAAGGCACATGACCAACTTCATCATGATCGGGCAGCATTCGATCTTCGAGCGCGCGAACGGCGGTTACAAGGGATACTGGAAGGATACCTGCATCGACCTGGATTACCGGCTGCTGACGGAAGCGCTCAGGATAAAGCCCAAGGACGTGACGTTCATGGAGGACGTGTGGGTCGGCCCCAACGCCTTCGGCTACTCGCTAGAGTACTTCACTGCCGGCCTGGAGCTCGGCAACGCCGTGTTCACCGAGTTCGTGGGGACCCCGGAGAAATACAGGCAGATGGACTACAAGGTCATCGACATGGGCGCGGGGCTCGAGAGGTTCACATGGATCAGCCAGGGCACGCCCACGGCCTATGACGCCGTCTACGGCCCCGTGATGCGCAGCCTGAAGAAGAAGTGCGGGTATGACACCGGGATGTTCGACAGGTACGCGACGATAGCGGGCGGCCTGAACATCGACGAGGTCAGGGACGTCGCGGCGATGAAGGCCCGAATTGCGAAGGAGCTCGGGGTTGGCGTGCAAGAGCTGGACAGCAATGTCGACCCGCTCCAGGCACTTTATGCCATAGCCGATCACACCAAGACGCTGCTGTATGCGATAACGGATGGAGGGCTGCTCAGCAACGTCGGCGGGGGATACAACCTCAGGATGATATTCAGGAGGGCCCTCGGATTCATCGACAAGTATGACATGGGCCTCGACCTGTTCTCCGTGTGCAAGCAGCATGCACGGTATCTCAAGCCGTTGAATCCCGCTTTGATGAAATCGTTGCCCGAGCTGCAGGAAATCCTGGAAGTGGAGGAGAAGAGGTACAACTCGACGAAGCAGAGGGGCATGAGGATCGTCAACGACATCCTGCGCAAGCGTGAGAAGCTGGACAACAGGAAGCTCGTCCAGCTGTACGAGTCGCAGGGTATTACCCCGGAGCTTATAGAGGAGGTCGCCGATGATGCGAAAGCGAGGATCGACGTCCCCGCGGACTTCTACAAGCAGATGTCCTCGAGGCACATGGACGAGGAGGTCAAGCGCGAGAAGCCTCCTTCCATCAACGTCAGCGGGATCCAGCCGACGAAGCTCCTCTTCTACGAGCGCGAGCTTGACAGAAGCTTCGATGCCAAGGTTCTCAAGGTTATAGAGGATAGCGGTTTCTGGGTAATCCTCGACCAGACACTCTTCTACCCGGAGGGCGGCGGGCAGGACTTCGACCACGGCAGGCTGAAGGGCCAGAAAGTCACCGACGTCCAGAAGTTCGGATCGGTCGTGGCCCACAAGCTAGAGAGGCCCGGCATAAAGGAGGGCGAAACGGTTACCGGTGAGATCGACTGGGACAGGAGATGGCAGCTGGCGCAGCATCACACCGCCGTGCACATCATCAACGGCGCGGCGAGGCGCATGCTCGGCAATCACATCTGGCAGGCGGGGGCGGGGAAGACCGTCGAGAAGGCCCATCTCGACATAACTCATTACGAGGCCCTCGGCATGGATCAGACGGAAAAGCTCGAGGACATGTCGAATGGTTTGGTAAAGAAAGCCGTCAAGGTCAGCAAGGCCTTCATGTCAAGGAGCGAGGCCGAGAAG
>JAFGSV010000018.1 GCA_016934325.1 Candidatus Aenigmatarchaeota archaeon
CCGCCTGGAACGCCTGCGACGAACATGGCCTTCGAGCTGAAGCCGGCTATGCCCTCGCCTCCCATTATGCCCGCAGCCAGCACGACCCCCGCGCCCGCGAAGGCGCCAGCGAACCTCTTATCTGTCAAGTACCTGATGATCCCTCCTATCGCGAGCATGAGCCCGAGCAGCATGCCGAGGAAGAGCCCTATCCCTAAGACCATAGGAATGACGGGGGCCTTCCTCTTCGACAGGGTCTCGGCTAAGACCCATATGAACGAAAGCGCGAAGCCGAGGAAGAACGCCCACGGATGGGCGAACCCGAATATGGACCCGGCGACCATCTGGGCCTGGGGGGCCGGCATCAGAGGCGTGAACAGCTCGGACCCATACGCATCGACTATCATGCCGAGCACGAAAGGAGCGAGCAGGCCAGCCGCTATCACGGCGATCAGGTCCACCTTGATTATGTCCTTGGCCTTCGTCCCGATGATCTTGGCGGACTTGTAGTCATGGCCTATGTCCCCGGCCACCGCGCTCGCTATGGAGACGAAGCAGACAATAAGGAAAGCAGAAAGGTATCCCAGCTGCAGGCTTAAGGCGGCGAACACCCCGAGCGCCACGATGCCGATTATTATCCCGAACTGCTCCAGCGGGTCGATATCTGTCTCGCCCGTCATCATTGCGGCCACGCTTACCATGACCCACACGCCGGCCACGGCGATGGCCGCCCCGAGTGGATGGATCCCGGCGGCGGAGAGGACGATGAAGGAGACGAATGATATGAGCGGGGTGAGCTTCGTGTACCAGGGCATGCCCTGCCACTTGAACAGCGGGGCGAAGATCTTCCTGGCCCTCGGGAGGACGTACGCGATGAAGAAGCCTATCCCGGCCCCGATCACCATGCCCATCCCCGCGTTCTGCATCAGCTCTGCTCCCACCGCGGGGGCCGCGTAATCGATGGCGGCCATGATCGGGATCAGCACGATCCAGCCAACGAAGGAGCCCAGGAACCACGAGTTGACGGATGCCTTGGGGCCCAGCAGGTAACCGATTCCCACGGCCAGGGGCATCGGGTACAGTGCGAGGACCAGCCCAAGCTCAGGCATGACGGGAATGGACCACCCGGCCGGCAGGTAGATGTCCCTGAGCAGGACGAATATCCCGGTCAGGGACAGGGCGAGCGCGATGTAGAAGGTGCTCCTCCCTATCGAGGTCTCCGCCTTTATCACCTCGGCTCCCGCCCGGCCGCTGGGATAGGGCAGGTCCTCCTCCTCGACGAAGACCCTCCGGACAGGGACCGATAGCAGGACTCCGAGGATGCCCGCGGTAACGCAGACCGCGGCAAGGGTGATCGCGGAAGGCATGCTGACATCGACGCCCTGGCCCTGCAGGTACAGAATGCCCGGGATGGTGAAGACGACGCCCGACGCCAGCAGCCCACCGATGGTTCCGCCGGCCTGGGCGACGTTCATCTCGTGCCTGGTCGTCTTCCTGGACACCCTGGCGACGAGCTGCAGCAGCGCCCCCGCCACGACGGCGCTGAAGACGATGGGCCAGGGCAGCGCGCCTATCCGTATCGCGATGTAGCTGCTCGTGACAAGCAGGAACAGGGTGAGCAGGATGGATATCACGACGGCCCTGAAAGTGAATCCGGACTCCCCTTCCTCTTCCGTGCGCATAGGACCTCCATGACCTCCAGCGAATCGTCAATTTATCTAATGAGGCTTGAAGAGCCTTATAAATGTTGGTGTAGCTACTCGACGATTGATGTGAAAAAGTGGGCTTTATAAAAATATCCATCAATTATCCAGATGGAAGAGCAGCCGGGATTCGGGTTCGACGAGTTCTCCGTGGAGATGGGGGACTTCGAGATGAGGAAGGTCAAGGAGTTCGAAAGGGTATGGAAGATCGGCTACGGGGGCAGCCTGACGACGTCCATGGTACCTTACGGGGGACTCATATACTTCGGGTGCGCCGACTTCTTCGTTTACGCGATCGACCCTGCCAACGGGAGGCTCGTGTGGAAGTTCAGGACAGAGGGCAGCATCGCGGAGGGGAGCCCGACGATCCACGAAGGGGTTCTTTATGTCGGGTCCTTCGACCAGAACCTGTACGCGATAAGGGCGCATGACGGCAGGCTGCTGTGGAAGTTCAGGACCAGGGACATGGTGGCATGCACACCCAGGGTGGACGGGGGCGTCGTGTACTTCGGATCCAAGGACCAGAACATATACGCCCTCGATTCCAGGACCGGGGAGCTGCTGTGGAAGTTCAGGACCTTCGGCGGGATAATCTCCGAACCCACGATAGTCGGGAACAAGCTCATAATGGGCTCGTACGACCACAACCTCTACTGCCTGGACAAGAGGAGCGGGGAGCTCTTGTGGAAGGTAAGGACGCAGGGGGAGGTGCACAACGCCAACGCCATCCCGGTCAACGAAGGGCTGCTCTACTTCTCGAGCTTCGACAACTTCCTCAGGGCCGTCGACCTTGAGACGGGGGACATCGTCTGGAGGCTCAAGGTAGGCCAGTACGGCAGCTGCGTGGCCCCGGTCATACACAAGGGCGTGATATACCAGGCGTGCAGGGACGGGATACTGTATGCGGTAAGCATGGACGGCAGGCTGCTCTGGAAATACGTCACGAAGGACAACGTGGGGGTCCCGAACATAGTCGATGACAGGATATACCTCGGGTCCTGCGACTTCACGATCCATTGCATCGACCTGAGGGGGAGGAAGCTGTGGAACTTCAAGACGAACGGGTACGTCTGGTGGAGGCCGGCGCTAATAGGGAGCAAGCTCATTTTCGGCTCATGGGACTGCTTCGTCTACTGCATCGACATCAACGAGAGGCAGGCCGTCTGGAAGTTCAGGACGTCGGGAGGGCCTTCCCCGGTGCCCCCGGCGAACGAGGCTTTCGAGCTGGTCTTGAAGATACCGAAGAAGACCGAGGAAGAGGAGAGGAAGAAGACGTACGATCTGGACATGGTAGAGGAGAATGACGGGACGAGCGCTTACAAATCCAGGATTACCTATCAGGTGAGTACCCAGTACCAGTCCAAGGGCAAGTACCAGATAGACAGCGACGAGGAAGCGTTTTAAGCTTTTCGGATAATCTAACTTATGGAGGAGCCAAACCACGGATTCGATGAGTTCTCTGTCGAGATGGGGGACTTCGAAGTCGAGAGGGTGAATAAATTTGACAGGTTGCAGAGGGTCGGTGAAGGAGGAAGCGTTACCACTCATGTCACCTATCATGATGGATTTTTATATTTCGGGGCGGCCAATCACATTGTCTATTGCGTCAGGCCCAAAGACGGAAAGCTCGTTTGGAAGTGCAAGACCGATGGCATAATAATGGAGTCGAATCCGGTGATTGCAGATAACTTGTTATTCTTCGGAAGCTTCGACCACAACGTATACGCCCTGGACGCGAAAACAGGAAAACTGATATGGAAGTTTCGGACGGGAGATAAGATAACCACCAGCCCGGCAGTTTCTGAAAACATGGTTTTCATAGGTTCAGCCGACCACAACATCTATGCGTTTGACAGGATGACCGGGGAGGTGATATGGAAGTTTCGGACGCAGGGCTGGGTGAACTCCGAACCTCTGGTATTAGGCAATAAGATCCTCATCGGATCCTATGACCGCTTCGCATACTGTTTGAACAAGCATGATGGTAAAATGATATGGAAGCTTGAGACCCAAGGAGAGATATTCAACACGACGAGTTTTGCACACAGGGACGGAGTGGTTTACATCCCCTCGCTTGACGGGGCTCTCAGGGCGGCTGATATCGAAACCGGAAGGCTCCTATGGAAGGTGAAGCTGGCAACCTATGGCATGGCGTCATCAGGTACCGTCCTTGACAACATGATCCTGCAGTCGACAAGGGACGGTATAATGTATGCACTGGATTTTAATGGCAATACGCTATGGAAGTACAAAGCCAGGGAAGATGACGTCATAGGCCCCCCTTCGGTCTACGACGGGAGGATATATGTATGTTCATTCGCTGACAACCACATGCACTGCGTCTCCCTTGACGGCAAGCTCCTATGGAAATTCGAGACGAGAGATGGCGTCTACGCAAGGCCTCTGATGATTGGAAGCTCTCTTTTTGTCGCTTCCTGGGACTGCAATGTCTACTGCATCGATGTGAACACGAGGAGGGTAACATGGAAGTTCAAGGCGGAGGGATCCCCCTGTTACGTCCCCCCGCCGCATGAGGCATTCGAGCTGAATGTGAAATTCTCATCAGAGGAGGTCGAGGAATCGGGCAGGAAGACCTATGAATTCGATCTGACGGAAAACGACGAACGGGATACAAGCGAATACAAGTCCACCATCACTTACCAGTCCGGGACCACATACAGGGAGAAAGGCAAATACCAGATCGACAGCCGAGAGGAAGCGTTTTAAGCTTTTCTGCCAATTCTAACTGATGGAAGAGCAAAGCCGCGGCTTCGACGAGTTCTCGGTCGAGATGGGCAGCTTCGAGATGAGGAAGGTCAAGAAGTTCGACAGGCTTTGGAAGATAACCACGGGCGGTAGCATAGACCAGTGGCCCCTGGTCCATGAAGACAGGGTGTACTTCGGGTCCCTCAACCACGTCTTCCATTGCGTGGACGCCGGGACAGGCCAGCTCGTCTGGAAATACATGGCGAGGGACAGGATAGGCATATCCTCCCCGTCCGCATCGGACGGCATCGTGTACATAGGCTCCTACGACCAGAACATGTACGCCCTTAACGCGTCGAGCGGCGAGCTCGTATGGAAGTTCTTCACCAGGGGGGAGATCCTGTCCAGCCCCGTCGTCTGGGACGGGGCGGTCTACTTCGGCTCAAGGGACAAGCTCATCTACGCGCTCGACGCTAAAACTGGAGACCTGCTGTGGAAGTTCAAGACGATGGGGGAGATATTGTCCGATGCCACGGTCCATGAAGGTAAGATCATCATAGGCTCATACGACCGCTATCTATATTGCCTGGACGGGAAGACAGGAGACCTCGTCTGGAAGCTGAGGACGGACCAGGAGGTGGTCAATTCGAGCCAGTTCGCGATAGTTGAGGGATGCATGTACCTCAGCTCTTTCGATAACAACCTGCGGCTGGTCGACCTGAAAAGCGGCAGGGAGGTATGGAAGAAGAGGCTCGCGCAGTACGGCATGAGCTGCGGGACGGTGGCGCATGAAGGCCTGCTGCTGGTTCCGTCGAGGGACGGAAACATGTTCGGCCTCGACCTCGCCGGCAACGTCAAGTGGAAGTTCACCACGACGAAGCCCGTGGGAACTCCCGTGGTCCACAACGGCAGGGTCTACTTCACGAGCGAGGACATGAACTTCTACTGCCTCGACCTGCACGGCAGGCTCGCCTGGAAGCGCAAGACGCAGGACATGACCTGGTGGAAGCCGGCCTTCTGGTATAACCTCGTCTATTTCGGCTCATATGACTGCCATTTCTATGCATGCGATTCAGCTACGGGAGACCTTGTATGGAAGTTCAGGACCCAGGGGCAGCCAAGCTCGGGACCCGGTCCCTACGACGCCTTCGAGCTCAGCGTGGTGACGCCAAAGGAGGTCGTCAGGGAGGACCGGAGGAAGGAGTACAACGCCGCTCTGGCGGAAGAGGGCGATGCGGATGCGCATTTCTACAAATCAAGGATTACGTACCAGACGAGCACTCAGTACCAGTCCAGGGGCGGGAAATACCAGGTTGACAGCGACGAGGAATCATTATAAAACTTTTTACGCTTATTTAATGGTATGGACGAGACCCCTTTCAGCTTCGACGACTTCTCCGTCGAGATGGAGGACTTCGAAGTGAGGAGGACCAAGAAGCACGACAGGATGTGGGTTGTGGAAAGAGGCGGGTCCATATGTCACATACCGTGGATCCAGGACGGGGTCGTGTATTTCGGGTCCCTGAATTACAACCATTACGCCGTTGACATCAGCAATGGCAAGATGCTTTGGAAGTACAAGACTGAGGGAATCCTGGAAGAATCATATCCCTGTTACTGGGAGGGAAGGATATACTTCGGGTCGTTCGACCACAACCTCTACTGCCTGGATGCGAAGACCGGGAAATTCTTGTGGAAGTACAAGACTTTCGGTGAGATAAACTCCCCGCCCGCCATCTGGAACGGGCGCGTCTACTTCGGCTCCAGGGACCAGAACCTGTACTGCCTCGACGCCGGGACGGGCAAGCTCATTTGGAAGTTCTACACTTACGACGAGGTGCAGTCGTACCCGGCCCTGCACGACGGCAAGGTCATGTTCGGCTCATTCGACAAGAACTTCTACTGCCTCGACGCCGAGACGGGCAGGATGATTTGGAAGGTGCCCACCCAGGGAGAGGTCTACATCCTAAGCCGCATCCTGGTCCATGACGGCGTCGTCTATTTCCCGTCTTTCGACAACAACCTCAGGGCCGTCAGGGTCGAGGACGGCCGCCAGCTTTGGAAGTTCAGGACGGGCAACTACGGATGCGTGTGCTCACCTGCGCTTTACAAGGGCACCTTGTACGTCACCTCGAGGGACGGCTTCCTGTTCGCACTGAGCATGGATGGGAAGGAGAAATGGAGGTACGTCAGGAAGGACCCGATCAGCATCCCGGAGGTTTACGACGACAAGATATACTTCGGCTGCGAGGACAAGCACCTCTACTGCCTCAACCTGGAGGGGAGGGTCCTGTGGAGGTTCAAGACCGAAGGGGCGATATGGCTCAAGCCGGTGAACTTCGACGACAAGATACTGTTCACGTGCTGGGACTGCCACGTATACGTCGTCGATGCGAACACCGGGAAACTGGTCTGGAAGTTCAGGGCAGCCGGCGAGCCTTCGCCTTTCCCGCCGCCTTACGAGACCTTCGAGCTCGTCATGAAGCACGCGGGCGGCGTAAGGGAGAGGGAGGACAAGGCCGCCAGGAGGTACGACCTGAACCTGGCGGAGGAAGAGGAGGGCACGAGCGCCTACAAGTCCAGGGTGACCTACCAGATAAGCACCCAGTACAGCGAGAAGGGGAAGTACCAGAAGGATGCCGACGAGGAAGCGTTGTGAGAACCTACTTCAGCTCCTTCTTCATCCTCATGTGCGCGATCGTCCCGAACAGGGTGTGCGAAAGGCCCGTGACCTTGTAGCCGTGCTTCTTGTAGAATGGGACCGAGCCCTGCCTCGCGTCCAGGACGATGCTCTTGGCCTTCATCCTGACCGCCTCCCTTTCCAGCTTCTTCAATATCTTGCCGCCTATGCCCTTCCCCTGGTGGCCGTTCTCGACGCCCATGTACCTGACCTGGCTCTCCTCGTCGGTGTTGAGGTGGATCCTGCCGACCCCGACCACCGTGTCACCGTCGAGCGCGATGACGTGGACGGACACATTCTCCCGGCCGTCCTTCTCGGAGCCCCTGGGCTGGTTCCAGGGCTTCCTCAGGATCCTGTACCTGAGGTCGTAATAGCACGTGAACTCTTCCGCGGTCTTCGGCTTCCTTATCACAACCATGATATCTTCCCGGCGCTTTCGAAATCTAGGGCCTCATCCACTCTATCTCGTAGTATTCGTACTTGGCGCCCGGCAGATCGATCTTCTTCAGGGCGTAGTACGTGATCGCCGTCTCCCTGTCCGTTATGCTCAGTATCAGCTCGAGGTTCATGTTGTCTGCCTTGTGCAGCAGCGAGGCCAGCTCGACGCCCCCTATGTGCTCATCCTCGCTGACGGCTGCCACGAGGTACCTGGGCCCGTCCTTCGGGGTCTCCCTCACCCAGGAATTCCCCTGCTTCTTCCTCCTGTACGCGACGAAGTCCGCCGGGTAATCGACATAGTCGCGCTGGGTCAGCTTGGGCATCCCCAGGATGAATGTCTTCTTGACGCCGTGCGCGACCCTTACAGCCCTGGCCCACTCCGAGATGAGCATCTTCTCCTCCTTCGGGAAGATGTGCAGGACGTGCTTGGAATGCACCCACTTCCCGTCCCTGGACTCCTTGACGGGAGAAGCCCCGGGGAAGTATATCCTGAAATGTGTCCCGAACTTGAAGCCCGTCTTGACTATGTAGCCCTTCATCCTCCAGTCCTCGTAGGCCTGGAACAATATCCTGGCGAACTCCCTAGTCTTTGACACGTCATCCATTATCTTCTTCGCCGTCACGGCCTTCCCGCTCCCCGAGTCGAATACCTTGAGGCCGAAGTGATTGGCGAGCAGCATGACCTCGAAGAAGTTGAGCTTCAGCACGCTGCCCCTCTCCTGCTTGTACACCCCGATCTGTCCCAGCCACCAGTCCTCGAAGAGCATCCTGCTCGTCCTGGCGTCCTCCAGCACTCCCATGGCGGACCCGGGATCCCAGATCAGCTGCGCGTCGATCTTCCCCAGGCACATCTTCCTGCTCGGGTACTTCTTCACGTGGCTGCTCCTCTTGACCCCCTTGGCGGAACCGTCGGCCCTAAGCATAATGAGCCCCCTGTCCCTCCAGTCCCTGTACGCGTTGTACCTGATCATGAACCTGGGCTCCCTGCCCGCGAACTCTGCGACCACGTCCGCGAATCCCAGCGACCTGTTCCCATGCCTGACCGCGCCGTTCTGCAGGTCCACGAGGTAAAGCACCTCCTCCGGCTTGAGCCAGAGCCTTCCGTCCCTGGACTCGCCGAAGTGGTTAGTCCTGAGCCTGTCCGCGTCCTCCCCAGATGCCCATATCCCGCGCTTGGGGTCGAATTCCAACTCTAGCATATCCATCCCCTCATGATATATTTAATCTATTCGCCGAACAGCCTTTTAATAACAGCCAGTTTCTCCCCCTCCTGCTGGATGGTGTATATCATCACGCCATCGGCGTTCTCCTTGGCCAGCGTGATAAGCTGCCCGACGTATTCGGGGCTCGTCGGCATGTCCTTGGACCAGGGGCTGGCATATATGCCGAGAATGACGGGCCCGCCGAACCTCTTCCTTACCTCTTCCAGCATGGGCAGCAGCACGCCCGTCTCGTCCGACTCGCCCGGGGGGAAGTTCGTGTAATAGAGCTGGATGCCGTCGAAGTGCCTGCTCCTGCTGGCGAAAGCTGGCGAGACGACGTTCGGGTAGTACACGACGGGGATGAACTTCAGCCCAGGGTTTATCCCCTTCGCCGCTCCCGTTATCTCCTCGAGGTAGCCGTCGGTGAAGAACAGGTAGTCGACCAGGACGTTGTCTATGCTCCAGGCGACGAGGTTGTCATGCTCGAGCGAGAGCTCGGCGAACTTCCTCGCCCATCCCATGTAATCGACGTACTCCATGTCGTTCCTGCGCTCCGGGGATATCTCGCTGGGCGGCGCTATCGTCGCCCACACGGAGATGCCCTTTTGCTTGGCCAGCGGGAGTATCGCGCGCAGGCGCTCCATGTCTTTCGCGGGCTCCCTGACGAGGCAGTTGTAGGTATCGCTGCCGCTTGCATCGATGAGCCGGAAAAGCTCGGTCAGGTTAGCGGCCCTGTCCTCGGTGAGCGGCACTGCGCCGTAGACGGCCTTGACGAACCCACCGGGCGCGCCGGGCGACGGTTTCCATGCGTTGCCCATGAGAAACGCGGCGGACAGGCAAGCGAGGGCGACCACCGCCAGGGCGGCATATGCGATCCTTATTCCCATATAACCACATATTAAGATATCCCGCCAAAAGTTAAATGCTATTGAAATGAGCGGGCTCAAGGTCTACACGGACGGTGGGGCGAGGGGCAACCCGGGCCCGGCCGCGATAGCGCTGCTTATCACCGACGACAAGGGGAAGCTGCTGGACAGCCACAGCGAGTACATAGGCATCGCAACGAACAACGTCGCCGAATACAGGGCGGTCCTCAAGGCGCTGGCGATAGCCCGCAAGCACGGGGCGGATTCGGTCACGTGCGTCCTCGACAGCAAGCTGGTCGCCAGCCAGCTCAGCGGCGCTTACAGGGTGAAGAAGTCCCATCTCAAGGAGCTGCACGCGCTGGTAAAGCGCGCGGAGAGCGCATTCGGATCCGTAAGCTACGAGCACGTCAGGAGGCACGACAGCCGCATCCAGCTGGCGGACAGGATGCTCAACCGGATGCTCGACAAGGTCGGGAGGGCAAGCGGATGAACCTCAAGGACGCCCTGAAGCGCAAGCTGAGCAAGAAGGAGCTCGCCATGCTCCCCAGGGCTTTCGACGTCGTGGGCGATGTCGCCATGATCGAGATACCGCCAGGATTGGCTAAGAAGAAGGCCGCCATAGCGAAGGCGATGCAGCAGGTCCACCCTAACATAAGGACCGTCTGCAGCAAGCTTGGCGACAGGAGCGGCAGGTACAGGCTGCGGAAGCTCGAGGTGGTTCTGGGCAAAGGGACGGAGACCGAGCACAGGGAATCTGGATGCAGGTTCAGGCTCGACGTCAGGCAGGCGTATTTCTCGGGGAGGGAGGGGACGGAGAGGCAGAGGGTGGCGTCCCAGGTCAAGCCCGGGGAGAAGGTCCTCGTCATGTTCAGCGGAGTGGGACCTTACGCGATAGTCATCGCCAAGAGGCAGCCCAAGGTGGGCAAGGTTTACGCGGTGGAAGTCAATCCGAAGGCGCACGCATATGCGTCGGAGAACGTCCGGATCAACAGGGTGCAGCTCAAGGTCGAGCCCGTCTGCGGGGACGTGAGGAAGGCATGCCCGGCGCTGCGCCAGCGATTCGACAGGATACTCATGCCGCTGCCGAAGGGGGCCCACAGGTACCTGGATGTAGCCTTCAGATGCCTTAAGAGCAGGGGGGTCATCCATTTCTATCACTGGGACAGGGAGGAGGACCTATACTCCAAGGCGCTGAGGATCATCCAGCGCGAGGCCAGGAAAGCGAAGAGGACCGTGAGGATCGCCAACATGCAGCGCGTCCTTCCTTACGGCCCAGGGCAATGGAAGATATGCATAGACCTGCAGGTTTCTGAATAAGATGGATGAATTTCCCACTGTAAGGGAGTAACATTTATAAATGGAGCCGGACAATCATGTTTCATGGACATGGATTTAAGGAGAACCTCGAAAAGAGGCACCGTGTATGGTTGCACCGGTGGCAACGCTTCCAAGGTCAATTATCTAGCCAGCATCGCCAAGCTGTATGGCAATAATGGAGCAGGCCTCGCAGCGTGCTCGGCCGCCGTGTCGGATGCGGATGCGGCTAATGGCCGCTCGTTCGGTTTCAGGTCGAGGGCATTCTCCCAACGATAAGCCGCTTCCCGGTTGTCCCGGCTTATTCCCAAGAGCGGAATAACTTATATCCGGAACTGAAGTTCCATAAATATCGGCCTATTCCTACGCTAGTTTTAAAATGAAGATATTTAAATCTACGAGGTTTATTGGTGCTGATTTTAATAGAAATGGTGAAGGAATCCTCGGGAGGGCAGGGCATGAAATCTCAGAGGATCGGTACAAAATGTATCGATATCTTTAAATATCAATTGATATAATATATTATCATATGATACAAAAAAATATCAAGCAATCAATTAAGGATTATTTCTTTATGAAACCCACAGCCAAGCTCAGGGTAAGGGAGATTGAAAGAGTACTTAATATCCCATTGCCATCGGTTATACGGTATTGCAGAGATTTGGAAAGAGAAAATATTTTAAAAACTGTCAAAACGGGAAGCGTTGTTTTCTACACTGCAGACAGAAGCGAGAAATATCTATTGGAAAAGAAGCTTTACAACATAAAGCAGTTATATGATTCAGGTCTCGTGGAACACCTGAAAAGGGAGCTGAGCAACCCTGCGATTGTTGTTTTTGGATCATATTCACGCGGAGAGGACGTTGAAGATAGTGATATCGATTTATACATAGAAACGCCAACAAAAAAGCGTGAAACGCTTGACAAGTTCAAAAAAATACTTGAGCGAGATATTCAGATATTCCAGCATAGAAATATCAAGGAAATTACAAACCCCAACCTGGCAAATAATATAATAAACGGTATAACATTAAACAATTACATAGAGGTTTTCTAAATGAAGGAAAGAAGCTGGAATGATTGCTTGAATAATATGACAGCGAGACGTGTCTCTCCAGATACAGGAAGAGCAGAATCATTGTTAGAAACCGCAAAAGAAAGAATAGAGCTAATCAAGGAAATAAATGAAAAGAACTGCAACTTCGTCTTTGAAGATTATTACACATCCTTGATAGAACTACTGCAGTCAATGGCTTTCAAGGATGGATATAACATACTGAACCATCTTTGTCTGGGGTTTTATCTAAGAGAAGCTCTAAAAATGGAAAGACTATACACAATATTTGACGACATGAGATTCAAAAGAAATTCTCTTACTTATTACGGGAGCAGAATGGATTTTGACACGGCAAAGGATGCGATAGAGAAATGCAAGAGGATCATGAATGATCTGGAAAAGTTAATCTGATATGTTAACAAGCCCCGGGAGGGCCCGGCGCAGAAATCGGTGAGCATGGCACATATTCCATGGTTAATCATCCCCGAATTAACAGAGAAAATATCAACCTTTTCTCACATCCCTCATTACATTAATTTAGAGAACTGGAGTGATATATATCCCTTTTTGATATCTTTAAAACTCACCAGCCTTGAAATTTTCCCTTATCGAATACAATTTTCCGCGTAGAAGATTATATGTGCGCCATTCTCATGATCTCGGGAGCTTGGCAACATTTATTTATCCATGGCAGGATTATCTTATGAGAGCGGCAGTTCTGTTCTCCGGAGGCAAGGACTCGGCGCTGGCCGCGTACGAGGCCAGGCAGGCCGGGCTCGAAATCAGGTACCTCGTTTCCATCATGCCCGAGAGCAATGAATCCTACATGTTCCATCACCCCAACATAGAGCTGACGAGGGTCCAGGCCGGGCTCATGGGGATACCCATAATAACGAGGGCGACCAGGGGGGAGAAGGAGGTGGAGCTGCTGGACCTCGAGCTGGCTCTGCAATCCATCAGGAAAGGCATCGACAGCGTCGTGAGCGGCGCTGTGGCGAGCGAATACCAGAAGAAGAGGGTAGACATGGTCTGCGGGAAACTGGGCCTCAGATCGCACGCCCCGCTGTGGCACAGGGACCCGCTCGGGTTATGGCGCAGCTGCCTCGACAATGGCTTCAGGGTGATGATCACCGCGGTGGCTTGCGACGGCCTCGACAGGCGATGGCTTGGCAAGGTCATAGACGAAGAGGGGCTCGCCAAGCTGCGGAAGCTCAGCGAGAGGCACAGGTTCCATCTGGGCGGCGAGGGGGGAGAGTTCGAGACGCTGGTAATCGATTGCCCGCTGTTCAAGAAAGGGATGAAGATCGAAAGAAAGGGAATCGAATGGGACGAAAAAACAAACAGCGGGATGCTGGCAGTCATTGGCGTTGAATAGCAGTGGTCCATGAGAACATTACCTTCTCCCGCTTTGCCGATAGGCATATCAGCAGAACGATAATGTCAGCAAAGCCTGTTCAACGATATTGTTCAAGGCCATCCACCCCTATTCGCATATCGCTGCGATAAAGGTCATCACACTGACGAGATATCTGCCGTTTCAAAATTGCGTCGTTCGCCTTTCTATAATCGTCAAGGCATTTGCAGGGAGTCCCGGTAACTAATGGTTGATTGAACCCCCTTTCATTCCCAGGCATGTTCGTCAGAGGAGCATTGCCGTTCTGATTGTTCGCGTCAATAAACACCCTTCCAATATCAGCAATTGGGAATTCGCCGTCCACCGAGCCAAGCGCTTCCCTATTCTCGAGTGGCGGCATGTTGGACATTCCCCTGCTTTCTGGATTGCCACGGTGAGCATAGTAAATCACCCGCGGGATACTGTTCAAGGCGGTACCAATGGACAGTAAACCTAAGAAGAACACCGCGGCTGTCCAGGGGCTGTTGTATCTTATCTCGATGTGGATCCTCTTGACGTTCCCCATATCACCAACCCGTCAAAATCAACACAATTTGATTTCTAATTCTAGCATATAAAAAGCTTAAATTGCCGCTGCCGTTACAAAGAAGCATGAGAAGAAGCCCGAAGATATTCATGGAGACCTACGGGTGCTCCGCCAACCAGTCCGAATCGGAGATAATGGGAGGCCTTTTGGCCAACGCAGGATTCAGGCTAGAAAATGCAATGGAAGATAGCGATTTTGTCATCCTGAACACCTGCTTCGTGAAGACCCCGACGGAGCAGAAGATAATGGAGAGGATAAGGGGGATATCGAGGGATTTCCCCGGCAAGAAGCTCGTGATCGCGGGGTGCATGCCGGAGGTGAGAGCCAGGGAAATCGGCCGGGCGGCGCCGCTTGCCAGCATGGTCAGCACACACAACATAACGAGGATTGTTGACGCCGTCAAGAGGACGGCCGGCGGTGAGAGGGCCATCTTCGTAGGGAAGAGCGGCGAAATGGGATTGTGCTGCCCCAGGCTTCGCAGGAACAGCCTCGTCGGCATAACGGAGATATCGCAGGGATGCAACGGCAAGTGCTCCTATTGCTGCGTCAGGCTGGCGAAAGGCACGCTCCGTTGCTACGCGCCCGATGACATCGTCAGGGACGTGACGGGCGCCGTGAAGTCGGGATGCAAGGAGATCTGGCTTACGTCACAGGACAATGCGTCCTATGGGCGGGAAGGGACCCGCCTGCCCGAGCTCATCGGAAGGGTTTGCGCTATCAGGGGCGATTTCAGGACGAGGATCGGCATGCTTGGCCCCAACAACGTCATGCCCATCCTGAGGGGGATCATAAGCGCGTACAAGAACGAGAAGGTCTACAAGTTCCTTCACCTGCCCGCGCAATCCGGGTCAGATCGCGTCCTTGGGAGGATGAACCGCGAGTACGCCGCCAAGGATATCATCCGCATAGTGAATGAATTCAGGAAATCGATACCATCCATTGCATTATCAACAGACGTCATCGTCGGATTCCCGGGCGAGACGGATATGGATTTCAACAGGACGGTGAAGCTGCTGGAGCAAGTCAGGCCCGACGTCGTGAACGTCTCCAAGTTCGGCGCCAGGCCCGGAACGCCTGCATTCGGCATGCCGGGGCTGGATGACAGGACCATCAAGGGGAGGAGCGCGGGAATATCCGGAATCGTAAGGAAGATATCCCTCGAGAAGAACATGGAATGGGTCGGGAGGGAGGCGGAGATTCTCGTGACGGAGAGGGGGAGGCTGCAAGGGCAGTACATAGGCAGGAACTGCTCTTACAAGCCTGTCCTGGTAACCGGCAAGGAGAACCTTCTGGGCAAGAAGCTCAGCGTGAAGATTTCAGGCGCCGGAGAAGCCCATCTCTCAGGAGAACCGATATAATCTGGGCTTAGATTAAAAAAATTAGCCGAACGCGGTCATCGATCATAAGGGTATGTATCCAGCAACGATGTTCACCAGCATCGGTATAAGGAAGATGCTCAGCAAATAGCCGAGCACGGCGATGATCAGGACGGGCAGTATCGACAAGTCCCTGAAGAACAGCTTAGTGAGCACGATCCAGATGATGATCGGCAGGAACCCCGCGATCAGCCCCAAGAGCGGGATATATGATAGGAACGAGTACAGCAGCCCCATGATGATCGGGAGGTTGATGATGTTGATGCACAGCGCGAGCAGGAACGCATGCATTGGGTTGACCTCCTCCGAGAACTTCTTGGCCAGTATCTCGACCACGATCAGGATCACGATCCCTCCCACGATGGTCGACAGGATGAGGTTGGTGGCCATGCCGATCGGGTTCCCGAAGTCGAGCTGGAGGTTCCCGAGAAAGTCGTTCAGGCCCGTCAAAGCGTCAGCCATATAATCCTGTTGTGCGCCAAGGTTTATATTTGTTAGATCGCCAGCCCAAGGGCAAGCAGCTCCTGCCTGACCTGCGCCGGGGATTCGAAAAGTATCGGCTTGATGCCGAGCCTTTCGGCCGCCGCCAGGTATTTTGGAAGGTCGTCGATGAAAACGCACTCCTCGGGGCGCCTTCCTAATCTGCTCAGGGCGAGCTCATAGATGCCCCTTTCGGGCTTCCTCATGCCGACTTCGCAGGAGAGTATCACGGGAGAGAAATGGTCGTAGTTGCCCCTGGAGCGGTTGAAATCAACGTGCGGCTGCACGACGTTGGACAGCAATGCCGTGACGTACCCCCTTTCACGCAGCCTCTTGACGATGCCGAGCATCTCCCCGTCCGGTTCGTTATATCCTGAGTAGCCGCCGAATATCGATGCGACTGAGGATATCTTTCGCTCATAACCGAAGACATTGGCCATGGAGCGCAGGAACCCGGCTTCGGTGACCTCGCCCCTCTGGAAGGCGTGGATTATGCCCTGGGCCTTCTCCCTCGCTTCTTCCTGGCTGACCGAGAAGAACTTCGATACCAGGGAGTATTCGCTCTCGAACCTGGCCGTCATCGTCCCCCCGTAGTCGAATATGACGGCCCTGATCATCTCCAGACCACGCCCGTCTTGACGCTGGAGCCGGGCGGTATGACGGCCCCCGGCATGATCGAGACGTTTATGGCCGTCTTGACGCCGTCGCCCATGACGCATCCGAGCTTGCGCCTGCCCGAGTCCACGAGCCTTCCCATGACCTTCATCCTGACCGGCCTGTCGTCGAACCTCAGGTTGGCGACCTTCGTGCCGGCGCCGAAGTTGCAGCCCGACCCTATGACGGAATCGCCGACGTAAGAGAGGTGGGGGATCTTCGTCCCGCCCATTATAATCGAGTTCTTGATCTCCACGAAGTTGCCGATGACGGCGCCTTCACCTATGCACGTGTACGGCCTTATGACGCAGTTCTTGAGCTGGGCACCCTTTCCTATCGCCACGGGGCCCTCGATGACAGCCTTCTTGCTGATGACAGCTTCCGGGTGAATCTGCGGGCCCGTCTCCCTGAGGATGGCCTCTGTCGCCTCCAGCATATTCCACGGATAGCCGATAGGGATCCAGCCGCCGCTCTGGACGCACCTGATGCAGGCCTTCGCCGCGAGCGCCTTCACCGCGTCCGTCAGCTCGTACTCGCCCCTGCTGCTCTTCCTGAACTTGTGCCCGAATATCCTCTCGTCAAGCACGTACAGTCCGGCGTTCAGCAGGTCGGATGGCGGCTTGGGGGACTTCTCCACGATGTCAGCCAGCATCCCGTCCTTGGCGACGCAGGCGCCGAAGTCTCTCGTGTCGCCCTGCATGGTGAGGATCGCCAGGTCGTTCTTCAGGCATTCCTTGATGTCCTCCCGCCTGTACAGGTCGTCCCCCATCAGCATTATGAACCTGCCCTTGAGGCGATCCCTGGCCTGCAGCAGGGCGTGCCCGGTGCCGAGCTGCTCACGCTGCTCCACGTAGCCCAGCCTGATGCCGGCGAACTCGTCGCCGAAATGCCGCCTGATCTGCTCGCCGAGGTAGCCGACTACGATGATGGCGGAGTCCGCGATGCCCCTGAGCTGCTCGAGGTTGTGCTGCAGCATGGGCTTGTTCGCCACGGGCAGCATGACCTTAGGCCTCGTCTCCGTAAGCGGCCGCAGCCTCTCCCCCTTCCCGGCCGCCAGGATCAGCGCTTGCATGACAGAACCAGCCCCATCAGTACTTCCACCAGGGCCTGAGGCCCATAGCCACGTCGGTCTTCTTGACGCTCGTCAGGGGGTCGGTCTCGAGCTCGAGCATGGCCCTTATCGCGTCGACGTTCTCGGGGACTATGTCGCTCTCCTGGTGGATCGCCTGCATGTAGAAAACTTCGCCGTCGTTGACGTGGATGCTCTCCTCCCAGACGGGTATCTCGTTAAGGTCCGACCTCATCCTGTTGAGGTCCCTCGCCCATTCCATTATGTGGGCTGTTGACTTGAGCCCGTCCTTCGCCTTGACCAGGACGACCCTGGGGGTCCTTAAAAGCAGTTCTATAATCTCCCCCGCGCTTGTGCCGTTCTTCAGGTTCGCGTTGACGGTATGCATGTGCATCAGGGTGGTCGGGACCTTCACGGCCACGGTCGTGATGTTAAGGTCCGGCAAGACCGTATTGACGTCGGGACCGTGATGCGACGGGACCGTCACGGGGTCCGGGACTATGGCGTTGACGGGCCCCTTCTTTATGTTCGACGGGTCAGGTCCCCTCCTTATGAGCACGACCCTGACCTTCTGCGTCTCGAACCTCTTGTCGATGGCGCCCACGGTCCTGCACAGCGCGGTCGTGTTGCACGATACGACCCTGACGAAATCCTTCCCGAGCGCTCGCTCGTAGTTGGACTGCGCGTTGAAGGAGACCTGCGCCACGTCGGCGTCCTCGCCTCCCTCGAATATCGCCTTCTTCTTCATGGGCTCGTACAGCTTCTCCCTGTTCTCTATCCCGACTCCGTCCGGGGTCGCGTCGACCACTATGTCGGCCTCCTCGATCAGTTCCTTGACCGTCCCTTCGACCCTCATGCCGGACTCCTTGAAGGCCTTCATGTTCTCTTTGGCGTTGACGTACAGGGGGTATCCCTTCTTCAGGGCGTGCACCGCCTCGAAGCTCGGCCTCGTCTTGACTACCCCAATGATCTTCATGTCGTCCTGCATGGAAACGGCGTCGGCCACCCTCCTGCCGACCGTCCCGTAGCCGTTCACCGCCACTTTGACTACCATCGCATCACCTCTTGTATTGAATTATTTTCATGCATATGACCACCATGATCACTCCACCGTCACCGACTTGGCCAGGTTCCTGGGCTTGTCCACGTTGAGGCCCTTCATGTCAGCTATGTAATAGGCGAGCAGCTGCAGCGGCACCGCGTTGATTATGGGGGTGAGGTTGTCCAGCGTTTCGGGCACGTAGATCACCCCGTCGGCCAGCCGCCTTATATCCTCGTCCCCTTCCGTCGCTATGGCGATTATCTTGCCGTGCCTGGCCTTTACCTCCTCCATGTTCGAGAGGGTCTTGTCGTACCCCTTCCCCTTGTTCGCTATGAAAACCACGGGCATGTTCTCGTCGATCAGCGCGATCGGGCCGTGCTTCATCTCCGCCGCCGGATAGCCCTCCGCATGTATGTATGATATCTCCTTCAGCTTCAGGGCTCCCTCGAGCGCGACGGGGAAGTTTATACCCCTCCCGAGATAAAGGAAGTTGCCGTGCTTGTACACGGCCCTGGCGATGTCCCGGATCTTGTGGCAGTTCTTCAGGACCGATTCTATCTTCCCGGGCAGGCGTCTGAGCTCGCTGGTGAATTCCTCCCCGTCGATCTCGCCCGTCCTCTTCTGCTTCAGGAACAGCGCGAGCAGGCAAAGCGACACGAGCTGGCTAGAGAAAGCCTTCGTTGACGCCACGCCGATCTCGGGCCCTGCGTGCAGGTATATCCCCATGTCGGCCTCCCTCGCTATGGTCGAGCCGACCACGTTTATGATGCCGAGGGTCTTTGCCCCCTTCTTCTTAGCCTCCCTCAGCGCCGCCAGGGTGTCAGCGGTCTCCCCTGACTGGGATATGAAGACGACCAGGTCCTTCTTCGTGACCAGCGGGTCCCTGTACCTGAACTCGCTCGCGTAGTCGACCTCCGTGGGCACCTTGGCGATGTCCTCGAGCAGGTATCTGCCGATCAGGGCCGCGTGCCAGCTGGTTCCGCAGGCGATGAGGATCACCCGCTCGCAGCCCTCCATGTTCGAGTTTATGCTCAGCTTTATCTTCGGGCCCAGCCTGCCCCTCATCGCGTTCTGCAGCGATTCGGGCTGCTCGAATATCTCCTTGAGCATGAAGTGCTTGAAACCGCCCTTCTCCATCTGCTCCAGGTCCCAGCCGATATCCTGCGTGTCCTTGTCCACGGTCTTGTCCTGCAGGTTCTTGACGACGACGGTGCCCGGCCCGATGATGCCGATCTCCCTGTCGTCGAGGTACATCATCTTCTTCGTGTGCTCCAGGATTGCGCTAGCATCGGACGCCGCGAACGTCTCGCCCTTCTTGGTTCCGATGACCAGGGGAGAACCGTTCCTTGCGACGACGATCTTCCTCTCGTTCTTGTGGACCACCGCCAGGCCGTAAGTCCCCTGCAGCTGCAGCAGGCACTTTCTGACGGCATCCTCGAGGTTGCCTTCGTAGAACTTCTCGATAAGATGTGAAATGACCTCGGAATCGGTGTCCGAGGCGATCACGTGCCCCTCCCTCTCGAGCAGCTTCCTGAGCGTGGCGTGGTTCTCTATTATGCCGTTGTGCACAACAGCGATCTCCCCGGTGCAGTCCGCGTGGGGATGGGCGTTCCTGCCGCTGGGCTCGCCGTGGGTGGCCCATCTGGTATGGGCTATCCCGAGCATGCCCTGCATCTTGTCAAGGTTCAGGGCAGAATTCACCTCGTCTATCATCCCTGACTGCTTCTTAAGGTCTATGCTGCCGTTCACGACGGCCATCCCGACGGAGTCATAGCCCCTGTATTCGAGCCTCTTGATGCCTTTCACCAGTATCGGGGCCGCCTGCCTCGGGCCAATGTACCCTATTATTCCGCACATC
>JAFGSV010000019.1 GCA_016934325.1 Candidatus Aenigmatarchaeota archaeon
CAGGATTGTAGGCGCCCGTCATGCCGGCCCTGATAATTAGGGGGATCGATATGAGAATCAAGAAGACATGTTCTTTCCTCAGCAACTTAATTCTCTTCATATTGAAAATCTTGCTTTTCCGTTTTTTTTAAATATGAAAATCGCATTAATGAATAACAGATATATAATTGGAAATGTAATATCATAATATTATGTTGTTGCCAGCGGGGTCCGTGAGGGATTCTTGCATCTCTGTTAAGGGGCATGATGGGATGAAAGGCGGGGAAAAGAAGAAGAGATACACTGTGAAGCTTTCTGTGCTCCTGAACATCGTCCTCATTTTCGTGATAATTTTCGCCATAGTGCCATTTCTGAATGCGTATCTACAGGGACAATGGCAGAACCAGGGCTGGTTGCCGTCCCAAACCGGGAACGCCGGATCAGGTACGTTTTCGGAAATGGTGCAGGAATGCGTGACCGAGAACCCATTGTTGAGCGAAGAGCAATGCCTGGATCTCAGGACTCACGACATGGCGTTGTTGCACGGCAATTCCACGCTCTGTGATGAGATAAGCGAAGAAAAGATCAGGAATCACTGCAAATCATATTTCAATCAACGAGTGATATGAGAGCGAAAAATTCGGTACATTCGGGTCAAGCTTGGCTGATTATAATATCGATACTCTTCATTGCCATGCTAGCAGTCCCCATGCCAGCCGAGGCGGCTTTCGAATGCACCATCAGGCATCTCGACCCCGCATGCTCGGGAGGGGCCGCAGAGAACGAGATACCGATCTTCAGGATGTGGGCGCTGAGCAACGCCCATGCCCAGACGATCGCCTACAACGATTACGAATACACGGTATGCTGCGGGGGCATGGGCCCGGGGGGCCTCGGGATGAGCTGCGACTCCATCGACAACCACGTCCTGGACCTCTACTCGCCGACGAACTCCCATGTGGCGAATCCCTTGACGTTCACCTATACCGAATACGTGTGCATCTCATCTCCCATAGCCTCGATGTTCTGCACAGTCAGCCCCGGGAGCTGCCCTTCGAACGCCCCCGTGGGCGTGGCTTCTATCTTCTCGGATACGAACTCCCACGTCGGCGACTACACGGCATACGGCAGCAAGGTGTGCTGCGGGGCAACGGAGTCGGTCCCTCCGACGACAATCATCGTTCCTGACGGCTCGGCCTGGACCAACGCGAACGTCGACTTCGATCTCATATGCGACGACGGGTTCGGATCGGGCTGCATGACTACCTACTGGGAGTTCAAGGCGTCTGCCGCATCGTGCGATCCGAACCTGCCCGCGAATTACGACAATTCTGGGACCCCCACCCTGAGCGCCAGCACGGCTGCCGTTGACGGCACCATCTGGATAAACAAGGTGTGCTTCTGGTCGGATGACTATTCCGGCAACAGGGAAGCCCAGGTGGCATCCAACCTCTTCTACATCGACATGGAGGATCCCACTGTCGGCGTGACCGCCCTGAGCGGATTCGATACCTACTTCAACGGGATTTCCTACTTCATCAAGGGCACGGGGACCATATCAGCCCCAGCCGATGACGGCCTCGGAAGCGGGATCGATGGGAGCAGCTCAGAATTCACCACCGACCTGGCGAGCTGGAACCCCGCAAGCTACTCCGGGGGGGATTGCGAGCGGAGCGGCATCTCGATCGTCAATGGCCTGTCGTATACCTTCAACCTGAGGGTGAGGGATAACGTGGAGAACCTGGGGACCGGGACCCCGTCAGTGACCTATGCCGGCGACACGGCGGCGCCGACCTTCACTGCGCCCGAAATATATGCCGGCAACTATTACAACAACTTCTTCAACGGCATACCTGGCCCGATATCCATAAGGTCCCGTCCCACTGACACGGGGTCGGGCTTCGACCCGAGCAGCTGCGAGTACAGGATCACAGGCAGCTGGAACCCCGCCAGCTGGGACGGCACGTATTGCTACGTGACCGGGCTCTCTCCCGGCGGGGACATATCCGTGCAGTTCAGGGGCGAGGACAACCTGCAGAACGCGGGGACAAGCGCGATCGCCGATTTCATCTACGATGACACGGGGCCGGCGGTCGACATCTCCGGGCTTTCGATGCCCCTGGCAGGCTCGCTCACCATCCAGCTCACCGACATAACATGCGACGACGGTGCGGGTTCGGGATGCGACTTCGGCCCCCCGGCGGACACGAGGATGCTGCTCCTGTACGCGTCGGATCCGGGCTCATGCTCCAATGTCTACGCGAACTACGTTCTCAGCCCCCCGCAGGTCCTGGGCTCTCCCGGGATGTGGGCGTGCGCTGCGGCCTTGGACCACCTCGGGAACCCAGGGTTCTCGTCCCCGGCCGACCTGCAGGGCCCTGACGCTCCCGTCATATCGTCCATCACCCACCCGACCCAGACGAGCTGGTACAGCAACAACGACCCCGGCTTCAGCTGGACCGCGAGCGATGACAACGGCATAGCCCAATACAGCTACGAGTTCGACCAGCTGCCCGCGACCGTTCCCGACGGCACGAATCTCCAGCCGGGCAATACCATATCCTTCACCGACATATCGGACGGCGAATGGTACATCCATGTCAGGGCGCAGGACGGCCTCGGCAACTGGGGACCGACGGGCCATTACAGGGCGAGGATCGACGTGACGCCCCCCTCTGTGGACCTTTTCAATCCGGCGACCAGGCCTTGGGACCTGACCGACGTAACCGTCACGGTAAGCGTGAGCGACGCCACCTCGGGCCTGAAGGGATACAGGTACGCCTTCACCAACAACGTGGCGAAGCCGTCCTCATGGAGCTCGTTCTCAGCGCTTTCTGGCAACAGCGACTCATTCTCCGAGACTGTCTCTTCCGATGGCGAGTGGTACCTGCACGTAGAGGTGAATGACAGCGCAGACAACGAGGTCTGGGCCTTCAGCGGACCCTACCAGATCGACTCGATAGGGCCGACCATCGAATGGGTGAAAGACCTCTTCTGGGATGCGCTCGCCACCGATCCCGACGTCGCCGAGATAGGCGACAAGGACAGGGTCGGCGCTGCGTGGAACGCGACGGACTGGGGCCCAGGGCCGGGGATTGAGCAATATCATTATCAGCTGCGGGACAGCCTCATGAATGTCGTCGCGGAAGGCTACATCAGCGTGGCTCCGCCTGTGAAGACGGAATTGAAGAAGATGTACATCATTTACCCCACGAACATGTCGAGCGAGCTCGTCGAAGGAGAGACCTACATATTCAGGGTGAGGGCGCAGGACAGCGTCTTCGGATGGGGCGGCTGGACCTACAGCGACGGCTTCTTGGTAGGCATCTGCTTCAACAAGGACTGCGGCGTCCCATGCACCATTCCCGGGGAAGGTGACGGCGTCTGCAACGGCTCCGGGGGGTGCTACGTGCACGACCTTTATGGCTTGGGGGTCTGCCCGCTCGGATGCGGCCCCCCTGCGCTCAGCCCGGGCGATGAGAGGGCATGCTACGATTACAGCGGGCTGACGTGGCCGTGCGGCATGTTCGCCAGCCTCTGCGGGATGAGCTGGCAGGGAGCCACTATAGCGGGCGACAGCCACGCCTGCACCGATTCTCTGTCGATCGATAACTGCTGCGGGGTCGCGGGATGCGGGTCGAAATCGAACACCGAGATCACGGGCAGCTGGCTTGCCTATCAGCCGCCGGCGCTCGATTACTACGGCCCGAACAAGCCCTTCACGATCGCCCTTCAGGGCGTCAATGCGTTGCTGAATCCGGACGTTCCTGTCTGCACTTTCATCCCGCTGGTCGATTGTTCCATAACGAGGCCCGACGGCAGCTCCCTCTTCGTCGACCAGTGGATAAACTACAAGACGACCGCGGACACGAGCCTCAGCTATACACCCACCAGCCTCGACGGCGAATGGAACCTCATCGGATGCGAACTGCGGTCGAACTTCGGGGTCAACGGCGGCTGGGTCATGATGAGGGACTTCAACAACTACAACTTCTTCGTTGATACGAACGATCCCGAAGCCTGGATAACGGCGCCCCCCGGCACCGGGCCGCCCGGGGCGAACGTTGGCCTGATATTCGACGTCACCTGGGGCAGCCAGGACGTTCCGGTCGGCGGCGTCGCCTCAGGGATAGACCACTTCGAGTTCCAGTACGTCGACGTGACCCGCTACCCGCTCATCGGATGGGAGAACTACATAATGAACGTCCCGGCTTCGCAGAGCTACTATACGATCGATGCCACCGCGGACGGTCCGGGACCCCACACGTACTGCTACAGGGTCAGGCCCGTCGATAACGCCGACAACGTCGGGAGCTGGTCGTGCGATCCCGGGCCATTGGCTTCGCCCGACTTCTCTCTGTGCAACTGCAGCACCACCGATGACGACCTGCCCATCATATCGAGCGTGGTGACGACCCCGTTGTACACGAACGCCTACCCGGCGTGGTTCAACGTGAACTGGAGCGGGTCTGACGGGTCCGGCATCAAATGCTTCTTCCCCCAGTACAAGATGATAAACAACAGGACAGGCGCCGTCATACGTGACTGGTCAAATTGGACCGCGCTAAACAACGTGTTCAACGTCCCTGTATGGAACGGCCCCGCAAGCGTGATAAACTGCACCGACCTGACAAGCGGCATCTTCATCCCGAATTCGGTCGTCGGCCTGGACCAGGAGAACAGGACGTACTATTTCAGGGTGGCCGCCGCCGATGACGTGGTCGGGACCTCGAACATGGGCAACTGGGGGTATTCCGCCAACGGCACGTGGGTGGACTGGACCGCTCCCAGCGTCGTGGACCTTGCAGTCACTCGTTCGGACACCGGGGAGGTGGTGCCTGACGGTTGGGAAATTGAGTTGGGGGAGACAGCGACGTTCAGCCTGAACACATACGACTACTACACCGGCGTCAATGAATCGTGGATTGAGATAAGGGTGGTGTCGGCCGATACAGGAGCGGTGATACAGGACTGGAGCGAATTGAGCAGGTGCAGCGGCACCTTCTGCCAGGCCGTCTCCAGCTGGAACATAGAGGTGAACGTCAGCTACCGCGGGGTTGCGCGCGACCTCGCCGGCAACGAGTACACGACAATCGATTACCTGCTGCTCGTGAGGAAGCCCAAGTTTCTGATAGCTTCCACAAGGGACCTGTTCATGCCGCTGGGATCCTACGAGTACGTGAACCTGAGGGTATCGAACCTGCAGGACCAGTATGAGTACGTGAACCTGGAAATCCAGGACGATTACATGTACAGCAAGTTCGTCGCCCTGGAAGACGGCGAGCTCAGCCTCGACCAGAGGTCGCTGAACATATCGCTTCTGCCCAATGAGATAAGGTCCCTGTCGGTGCTGGTCTACACGGCTGATGTTGGAGACTGGGTGATGACGATATATGCCAACTCCACCCTGCCCGGCCAGGAGAACGTGACCGACATGGTCCAGATAAAAATAAAGGTCGTCCACCCGGCGGAGTTCTCCGGCCTGTCGCTGTCGGCGGTCGTCATCCTGTTCTGTCTCGCGGTCATCGCCTACTTCAGGTTCGAGTCAGGCAAGGCGAGACGGTAGCACAGTCCTTCCTCTGTTGTTTCCTTTGTCGTCAGGTGCCTATCCCGATGCATGCCCTTGGTGAAGATTTCGCAGAGCGGCATGCGTTCAGAAATGAACCCTGTTCCTGAACGAGAAGAGTATGGCGAACGAGAGCAGGGAAAGGGCCCCCGAGATGATCAGGGGATACGAGAACCCGTACGCGAAGCCAAGGGGTCCGAAGACAAGGGAACCGAACACGGCTCCCATGATCATGACAGTGTACGCGATGCTCGTCTCCCCAGCGACCCTCTCCACCTTGAATATCTTCGAGAAGCTGACGTTGTAGCCCACCGCGGCCATGGCATCCCCTATCTCGTGCAGGACCCTGAACATGAACGATACGGGTACTACAGGATATGCCATCATTATGTGGCCAATGCCGGAAATCACCAGGCCCGCGAAGAAGAAGACCTTGTTATTGCCTGTCTTGTCTATCCTCGAGCCGGCGATCATCGATACGACAGCGAGGACCATGACCGGTATCCCCATATATATCCCTATCCCCCCGAGGTCCAGCCCGAGCCCCTCCCTCAGGAATAGTGAGTATGAAGTGTGCTCAGCTCCCCAGTGGATGCCGAAAAGGAACAGGGGGAGCAGGAAGATGGCCGTGCTCCTCCTCAGGATGATGCTCCTGTACTCCCTCAGCGGGAATCGCCCTATCCTGGATTCGGTGATAATGTATGAGACGAGCGCCAGCAACAGGAAAGCGGCGCTGGTTATGAGCATCACGCCGCTGAAATCGAGGCTCGCCAGCATGAATCCACCGAGGACTATGCCTATCCCGAAGCCCCCCGTCGATGCGAGCTGGTATATTCCCAGTTTCCTCCCACGGCCGCCGGGGCCCAGGGCCTTGAACGTCAGGCTCCTTATGCTGGTGTCTATCATGTTCCCGCCTAGGCCACCCGCGATGAAGAAGGGGATGATGAGCAGGAAATCCGTGTATAGGTAAAGGCCCGCGAAGAACAGGGACTCGAGCAGCATGCCAAAGATGATGACGTACTTGATGCTCAGCTTGTCGTTGATGATGCCGATCGGAAACGAGCTGAAGAGGTTGACGATGTTGAATATGGACATCAGTATGCCGATCTGCAGCCCGTCGAACCCCAGGTCGAAAAGGTAAAGGGGCAGGAAGAAGAAGGTGAAGCTTATCAGGAGCTGCTTGAAGAAGTTCAACCCGTTCGGGATTCTTAGCGGCAACATGCGAATCAAGAAATTATTATCATGATTATTATTAAATCGATGAGCAGGATGATGGCCGGCGTCCATCTTTACTTACAGCCGTGCGCCCTCCATGGGCCTAACCCGGCCTGAGGGGGACGAATATGACGCCCCCGTGGCTCTCGCGCTTGAACCCGTCCTTGGACTTGCGCAGCAGGATCAGATCCTGGTGGTAGAAGCCCCCGACCGGCGCTATCAATATCCCTCCTTCCTTCAGCTGGTCCTTCCATGCCTGTAATATATCCGGGGCCGCGCAGGTGACTATTATCTTGTCATAGGGCGCCCTGGGCGGGTGGCCCTTGCTCCCGTCGCCGACAAGCACGTCGACATTCGTGCATCCGGCCTTGTCGAGGTTTCCCTTGGCGAACACGGCCAGGTCGGGCTCGACCTCGACGGTTAATACGCGGCTCACCAGCCTAGACAGTATGGCGGCCTGGTACCCCGATCCGGCCCCGATCTCCAGCACGTTGTCGCTTTCCTTCGGCTTCAGCAGCTCCGTCATCATGGCGACCATATGGGGGGCGGATATGGTCTGCCCGTGCCCGATCTGCAGCGGATAGTCGGAATAGGAATACACCCTGTCGCTGGCGAGGACGAACTCCTCCCTGGGCACCTCCCTGAAGGCGAGGATAACCTTGTCGCTCTTCAGGTATCCCTCCCCCTGCAGCTTGCTGATCAGCATCTCCCTGTCCTCGTTGATACCCATGAATAATATGTCGTTCCGCTGGTTAAAGTATTTGAGCGGGTTTTCTATGCTTCATTTTTTAGCTTTGCCGGGCAATTTGTTAACATGAGAATGTACGATTACTGCATACTGGACTTCTCCGACCCGGCCGCCGTCTCGGATAAGGCGGCAAAGCTCGGCTGGGGCGGGCTGTGCGTGCTGGACGCTGAAAGCCGCGAGGGGTCGAAAGAGAAGGGGAAGCCATGCATCGATGTCGCCAAGGGCACCATCATCGAGGCCGACAAGGCGGCAACGGTAAGGCGGGAGGCTCTGAAGAGGAGGAGGGTCTTCGAGGTCGTTGCCGTCAGGGGGCTGAGCGACGAGGCGAACAGGGCGGCCGTCGAGGCGCCCGCCGCCGACATCCTGCTGCCCGGCGATGATTCGAGGGTCGATTACGTCATGGTCAAGCTGGCGAAGAAGAACAGCGTGTCCATAGGGTTCGAGTTCAGGCAGCTGCTCCAGTCGAGCGGGGAGGACAGGAGCAGGATCTTCTCCAGGATGCGGGCCACGGCGAAGCTGGTGCGCAAGTTCGGGGCCTCCTTCGTCATAACGAGCGGGGCCATGTCCGAATGGGACTTGAGGGCCCCATCGGAGCTCATCGCCTTCGGCAGGGTCCTCGGATTCGAGACCCCCGGCATAACGAAGGCCATCTCCGCCTGGCTGATTGAAAGGAACAGGAAGAGGCTGGGAGGCAAATGGGTCATGCCTGGGGTGGAGGTCGAATAGGTGCCAGGGATGGAATATATGAGTAAGAGGCGATTGTCGTGAAGCTCAAGAGGCTCCCGAGCATGCGGGAGAAGAGGCACTACGTGACTTTCAGGCTGCACAGCAATAATCCCGTCATGTACAGCGAGATGAAGGGCGCCGTCATGAACTCCGTCCTGAACTGGCTGGGGGAGGGAGGCTTCTCAGCTGCCAGGTGCAGGATCATAAAGAACCTGTGGGACCACAGGAGGCAGGTCGGCATGATGGAATGCTCGCCTGCTTCCGTGGACGACATCAAGCTGGCCCTCGCCCTGGTCCACCAGATAGGCGACGAGCGGGTAATCTTCCAGGTCACCCGGGTCTCAGGCACGATCAAGTCCGGGAAGGCAAAGATGAAATAGACTTAATATAATAGTAATTATTATGGAATATTATTCCGATAACACATTTATTACTGATTTTAAACCCAGGAAGTGGGAGTATAAGCGAAAACTATTTAAAGATTTCTACTGAAGAATAGAGCATGTCAGACGGAATTTTCGATTTCGGTCCAATAAAGTTGGATATGCTGGGAAATCCGAACCACGGTAAAAGTTACGGCTTCATATATGATTCAGAAAAAGCTATCAATTTTGGTAGCTGGATCGAAGAAGGTACCTATAGGAATGCACCTGCTGATGTAGCTGAAATGTTGAACAGGAAGTACGGAGCGGAAGTCTTCCAGAAAAGGTGCTCATTCATCATCGTGCATTATGAAAACGAAATAGATATCGTTAATGACATTTTTACCGATTCCGCTACGGAAGAATCGGCAGAAGAAGGGGTTGTTACCTTTGGATATGACATGAAAGGCCCAAACGGAGGTAGGTGGATAGACGCAAGAACGCTTTCCCCAATCGTGGGAATTGCCTCCAAGCCATTAGACAGGGAATACCGGCATGTAATAGAATTGGTCAGTCCGAATTCTGAATGACTACCGTCAGCTCATTTGTTCTTTTTATAAAAAGAAGCTGATAATTGCTACTATATGAGATTGGACCTGCACATTCATACGTATTATTCGGATGACGCGATAAGGAGCCCCGAGGAGATGGTCGCGGGGGCCAAAGCCAGGGGGCTTGACGGCCTAGCTATCACCGAGCACAATAACACGGAGAGCTGGAAGAGGGCCATCGAGGCGGGGAAGAGGAGCGGCCTGGGCATAATACTCGGAGAGGAGATCAAGGTCTTGCACGAAGGCGAGAAGATCGGCGAGGTGATTGCGCTCTTCATAAACCATGAGATAAGATTCCGCGAGTTCCTAGAGGTCAAGGACGAGATCAGGAGCCAAGGGGGGCTGATGATAGCCGCCCACCCTTTCGACTCGTTCAGGAACCGATTCAAGATGCTCGACGAATTCAGGAGATACTTCGATGCCGTCGAGGCGTTCAATGCGCGCGCCGTGATGCACAGGTTCAACAGGAAAGCCGAGGAGTTCGCCCTGAAGAACGGGATGGCGATGACTGGGGGCTCGGATGCTCACTGCGTCAGGGAGCTGGGAAAGGGTCAGACCATCACCGACATAGACAATGTTAAAGATCTCTACGGCGCGATCAGGAAGAAGAAGACGCAAGTGTGGGGGAAGGAATCAAGCCCTATCATCCATGCGGTGACGACGTTCGCGAAGCTGGGCATTTGGAAATCCAAATAATTAATCGTGTGAGATTTCTTTGGGTTCTATTCAACTAAGCAGCTTCCAACCAGGTCATCTGGAAATCTCCCATATCGATTATCAACGGTCTGCTTTTACCTTTCCCGTCTTCTGAAATAATCCTTTCCGTCCTCAGTGCGGTTTCCGCGATCTCGCGCCTGCATGAGGGAAGGAAGACCCTCCTGTACGGGGCCTTGCTCTCATCAACGTATTGGGCCTCGCCGACTACACCAACGATATCCTCAGTCGCTCTTCTGACATCATCCATTCCGAATCCGCAGACATTGGATATCTCCTTGTCCGAGAACTTCGGGTACCAGTTATCGCCATACGCATTTCTCAGCTCTTCGGATCTCTCCAGGATATACTTCAGCACGGGAAGCGATGCTGTATCGAATTCCCCCTCGAAGGTGTGGGTCTCGCTGTCTATCGCCCTTTCCACAGCATCCGAGACGCATTCGGGAATGTAGAGCCCGCATGTCCTCTTCTTTTTCATCCATTTTCTGGTGTAAAACTTGAGCTCATTCCCGTCTTTCACCGTCCACGTGCGCTTTCCGCGTCCCTCCCATTTCAGTTCTTTCTCAAGGACGGCCTTCTGCAACTCGCCCATGTACTTTAATTTCGTCCAGTCGATTGAATCCACATGCTTGTCGAGATGGAATGAATCGAATTTCTCGATAAATGTCCCAACGGGACCATAAAGATACTTCCGGCAGAGCCTCAAGGCCTCGTCTCTACCGATACCCGTCTTGTATTCAAGGAATTCTATGCCGCTTCTTCCGGCCCTGAATCGGTTGATTTCCCCTTTAGAAGGGACATCGAGGTTTGAAACCAGACAGGCCGCATCGTCTGATATGGAGAAAGAATACTGTATAACTGCCATTTCAATTAATTGCCGGGAAATTTTTTAAGCGGCATTCTAATCTCAGCTTTCCAGTGACTTTATCTGCCCTTTGTAGAACGTGATCGCGTCTTTGAGGGCTTCCTTGCCCTTCTCCGTTATGTAATATATCTTCCTCCTGCCTTCGGCCTTCTTGCTGACGAATCCCTTGCCGGTCAGATGATACAGGACCCTGTACGCGGTCACGGTCCCGGGCTTGAACCCGAACCTGTCCTCGATCTGCTTCCTCAGCATGTACGCGTGGGTCTCCCTGTCCTGGAGAATCCTCAGGATGTAAATCCACAGGCAGTCCTTCGTGTTCAGGTCGGCCAGCCGGCGCAACAACTTGTCGGTCATAATGATTATTTTGTTTTACCGGCATAAAATATATAAACATGCCCCGCAATATTTTATACAGGTAAAATATTATGTCCAAGAGCATAAAATTCGCCGTTTCGGGGGTAGGCAACTGCCTCAGCTCGCTGATACAGGGGATCCACTACTACAAGGACATCGAATCGGGCGACGTCCCGGGCCTGATGCACGTGAACTTCGGCGGCTACCTGATAAAGCAGCTCAAGCCGGTGGCGGCCTTCGACGTCGATAAAAGGAAGGTTGGCAAGGACCTGGGCGAGGCCATATTCGCCAAGCCGAACTGCACTACGGTATTCCACAAGGACGTGCCCAAGCTGGGCGTTGAGGTGAAGAAGGGCCCGGTCCTTGACGGGGTCGCTTCGCACATGCATGAGCATCCGGAGGACAGGACCTTCGTCCTGTCGGACGAATCCCCGGTCGACGCGGCGAAGGAGCTGCGCGACAGCGGCGCCGAGATCCTCATCAACTACATGCCCGTGGGTTCCGAGCATGCGACGAGCTATTACGCCCAGGCCGCGCTGGACGCGGGCTGCGCCTTCGTAAACTGCATGCCGGTATTCATAGCCTCCACGCCGCACTGGGTCAAGAGGTTCGAGGACAAGCGCCTGCCCATAATCGGGGACGACATCAAGTCCCAAGTCGGGGCGACCATCGTCCACAGGACCCTGGCCAAGCTCTTCTCCGACAGGGGAGTCAAGATCGTGTCGAGCTACCAGCTCAACGTGGGGGGCAACAGCGTGACAGGAGACCAAGAAATCATGCTTGCCGTCAATGGGAAGGTGAAGAAAACCAGGATTGGGGATTTTATCGACCGTTTTGTGGATGTCTTTGGAGAGAAGAGAGCTGACGGGAAGGATGTTGTAATCGTTGAAGATACCGAACAGGAAATAAAATGCTTCACTGTTGATGACGATTTTAATGTGATACAGTCGGATGTGGGCGCACTGATAAGGCACAGAATCTCAGAGCCAATTTATGAGATTACAACCGAGGAAGGCAGGAAGATCAAGATAACGAAGGACCATAACGTGTTCACACTTGATGATGAGGGAAACCTGGAAGAGATCCCAATAGGATCGGTCAGGGAGAATGATACTTTCATTGCGGTACCAAGAAGCCTGGAGTTCTGTGCCAAGGAAGAAGCCAAGGTGATAGACCTTAACCCTTATCTGGATGACATGTTCGTGAAAGGCGTATCGGATGGCTTCATGAGGATTCACAACCATCCTGAGATAAGGATCCCCGTGCATCTGCCTGTAACGGATGAGCTTTTACAGATAGTGGGTCTGTGGCTTGCGGACGGTAACTATGACAGGTTATCGTCATCTAACATAGAACTGGCATGCGGTAATGAACCCGAGTGCATGGCAATTGTAGACAGCTTCACCTGCAATTACAATTTGAACTACAATGTGCGGAGCGACGGGGTGAGGGTGAGGCTCCTTTCAAAGACCCTGTCGAAGATTTTCAGATTGGCACTTGGATTAGGAGGGAATGCCTACTCGAAGCGAGTGCCGGGATGGGTATTCGGCCTTTCAGAGCGGCAGATTGGACTGGTACTAAGGGGGTATCTAAGCGGCGACGGGGGGGTGACCGGAAAACAAATACGCTGGTCTTCCGCATCGGAAGGCCTTGTCAGTGATATCCAGACATTATTCTTGCGCATCGGTATCAACTCCACCGTTTTCAAGGAGACCTATGGTAGCAGCAAGTCCTCCTACAGCAGCTCCCTGGGGCATATCTGGCATGGCTTAATATCATCCGACGACATGGGGCCATTCATGGCTAAGGCGGGTTTCTTGCAGGATTACAAGAATGAAATGGCGTCGGAAGCTTTAGGGAAGCTGAGAATGAATAACACGCATAAGATACCGAACATATCCTTATTCAAGAGATCTCGAATTAAATCAAAAACCTGGCATAAGCATAAATCCATAAGAGCATACATAGTCCTCAATCAGCTCGACAAGATTAAGGATGAATTCGAAAGGGAGAGGGCAAGAAGCATCTGCTCCGGCGATGTGCGCTTCCTAAAAATAAGAAAGGTAAAGCAAATAAGGACGGATGGTGTTTATGTTTACGACATAAGCACCAAGCCTTATGAACGATTTATCTGTTCCAATATCCTGGTTCACAATACCGATTTCAGCAACATGCTCGCCAGGGACAGGCTCAAGTCGAAGAAGATAAGCAAGACCCAGGCCGTCCAGTCGAACCTTCCCGTGCCAATAAATCCCTACAACCTGCACATCTCGCCGAGCGACTACGTCCCCTGGCTCAAGGACAAGAAGCTCTGCTTCCTGAGGATAGAGGGCAGGAAGTTCGGCGACGTTCCCATAAACATCGAGGCAAGGCTGGAGGTCGAGGACTCCCCGAACTCGGCTGGAGTCGTCATCGACGCCCTGAGGGCCGCGAAGATAGGCCTGGACAGGGGCCTTGGGGGCCCGCTTGATTCCATATCAGCATACTGCATGAAGAGCCCGCCGCACCAGTACCCGGATCCCATAGCCAGGGACATGGTCGAGGAGTTCATCAGGGGAGACAGGGAAAGGTAGGGCCTGCCTTCCAAGAATGTTCTGGAAAAGTTATATAGGGAAGAGAGTAAATATTATCATGACCTTCTACGAGAACAGGCAGCGCTTCGAGAACATCTCCATCAGGATTGGCGCCGCCTTCAGCAAGCTCGGCCTCAGCCCGAACCAATGGACCATGCTGACTATCATCCCCGCCTTGCTTGCTTTGTACTTCCTCGTAAACTCGCAGTTCCTTTATGCGGCCATATTCTTCATAATATCGGGGTTCCTGGACATGGTAGACGGGGCGGTCGCGAGGGTCATGGGCAAGGTCACCAAGCTGGGTGCATACCTCGACACCATGATGGACAGGTACGTAGAGGCCGTGATAATCCTCGGCCTTCTCTTCGTCCCGCTGCCGGGCTTCGTGATACCGGCCACCGCCTGGCTCTTCCTGTACTTCATGGGATCAATGCTTACGACGTACGCCAAGTCAGCGGCCAAGGAGAAGGAGCTCGTCGAGCGAGAGCTGAAGGGCGGGATCCTCGAGAGGGCGGAGAGGCTGCTCATCCTTTTCGTGGGCATACTGCTGGCGATCGTCGACGTGACATACCTCACCTATGTCATCGTCCTGCTCGCCATCCTGACGAACATCTCGGCTATCCAGAGGGCATACATTGCCATGAAGGCGGCGGGGAAGAAGGCCATCTCCTGAGCCCGCTTTGACCGGGCCGGCCTGCGCATATTTTAAGGAATGCTGCAAATATTGATTATGAAACAGGAAGAAAGGGCCATAATCATCTGGTCGACCTTCTTCGTCATATCGGGATTCGTTTTCATGCTGGCCCTGTTCTTCTCACCCGTCATCGGCGCGATGATAACGCTTGCCTACATAATGCTCTATGTCGGCCTGTGCGCGGCCTTCATAATCGTGTTCAGGGAGATCGAGGTCATCAAGAAGGACACGATCGAGAACCTCACGGAAAGGAAGGAAGAGCTCGAGCAGGTCAAGAGTGCCATAAAGACCAAGTACTTCAAGAAGAAAATCGATGAGTCATCCTTCAAGTCAATCATCCAGGACTACGAGAAGATGCTGACCGAGATCGAGGTCAAGATAAAGAGGCTCGAGGGCCAGAAATAGTCAGCTTCAGCGCCCGCCCTTCTGCTGCTTGTACATCAAGCTTATCCTGTCTATGTCGTCCGCGTCCTCGGGGCTCTTGTCGGGCCTGAGCCTTATGAGCCTCGGGAACCTGAGGGCAAAGCCGCTGTCGTAGTTCGGGGATTTCTGTATCTCCTCGTAGGCTATCTCGATGACGATCTTCGGGGTGATCCTCACCGTGCTGCCCTTCTCGCCGACGATATCGGGCTTCAGCATATCCGTAAGGTCCTTGAAGGTGATGTCGGTCTCCGCCGTCTTCTTCTCCTTCACCCCGGTCCCCATCATGCCGCATTGCAGGAACTCACCGCTCGCCTGGTCCCTGCACGCGAGCAGGAAGGAACCGAGCCATCCGGCCCTCTTGCCCGTGCCCCACTGCGCCCCCGATATCACGAGGTCCAGGGTCTCCATGATGGGCTTGACCTTCAGCCATCCCCCGGCCACCCTCTTCCCAGGCTGGTAGGTGGCGTCGAGGTTCTTCACCATCACGCCCTCCTGGCCGGCATAGAGCGCTTCCTGATAGAATTTCTCGGCTTTCTTTAGGTCTTTGGTAGTCAGGGGCTCCGCCAGCTGGAACTTCCCTAGGGTGGCCTTGATGACTTTTTCGAGCAGCCGCCTCCTCTCTTTGAAGGGCTTGTCGAACAGCTGCTCGCCCTCGAGATAGACTATGTCGAACCAGTTGAGCTGGACGGGTATCTCCTTGGTCATCCTGGCTATGTCGTACTTCCTGTGTATTCGCTGGGAGAGCGCCTGGAAGGCCATCGGCTTCCCTGTCTTAGGGTTCACGGCCATGGCCTCGCCCTCGATTATGCATCTCTTCGCCTTGACCCCTTTCCTGACCATCTCGACCAGGTCCGGGAACTGCGTCGTCACGTTCTCGAGCCTCCTCGTGAAGAGCCATACCTTGTCGCCGTCCTTGTGCGCCTGTATCCTCGCCCCGTCAAATTTTTGCTCTATTTGCAGGTTATCGTAGGATTCAAGGGCGTCTTTCAGGGACGGCGCCTTGTCTGCAAGCAGGACGTGGAACGGCTTGCCGAGTTCAAGCGTCGCCTTCTTCAGGCCATCAAGCCCCTTGTCCTTCGCTATGCATGCGACCTCACCGTAATCGGGCCTGAGGAACCATGCCCACTCAATCGCCTTGATGGCATCTTTCTTGTCATCCCCTTCCTTATCAGGGAAGTAGGCTTTGGCGATGGCGTCCCTGATCACGCCCTCAGCCACGCCAACGCGCAGCTGCCCGAGGGATGTCCTGACGATATATTTCGCCTCCAACGGCGAGGAATGCATTATCAGCTCCTTGACTATGCTTATCTTGACCTCCTGGCTCCCCTTCCCCTCAACGGAAGCGAGCTTCCGCATGTTCTTGAAGACCTTCTCGATGTCAATGTGCTTGAATCCGAGGGTCTGCTGCTGCTTCTTACCCATCAAAGCCTCCACTGTCAGTCCTAGGTCCCCGGTCTCCCTGTAGCTCCTGACCACCGCCGATTCAGGGAAGCCGGTAGCAGTCGCGACTATCTTGATGACAATCTTGTCGGCGATCCCTATCACCATCTCGCTCCATGAAGGGAAGACCTTACCCTGCAGCAGAAGGACTATCCTAGGGAGGTTCTCTGAATCGGATTCTTGCAGAAGGCTTGCGACGGCGTCAATTTTCGCCAGCCTTGACGGCGTCTCCTCAAGCTTCGCGTAAACGTCAACGAGCTTCGAATACAGCATGATTATAGTTGGTTTGGGATTTAAAATAGTGCTCAAATTTCACTTTTCACTTTTCTATCGTGCACTAACGCAATCAATATAAGATAGCTAGAGAATTCCGATTGATGGGTCTGAAAATGCCATTAAAAGAAAGTCCCATTTTAGCAGAATTAATTGGTATTTTATTAGGCGATGGATCAATCGGTATTTACAAATGCAAGAGAAAATGTGGTAATTTTTCTTTACAGCATAAAATGCAGATTACCCTGAATTCTATCGATGATAAAGATTATATTATTTTCTTAGAAAAAATGATCTTTCGACTTTTTGGTGTAAAACCCAAGATAACCTACAGAAGTGGGAGAACTTGCGATTTACGCCTTTTCAAGAAGGAAATAATTCAATTTTTAATCAATGAAATTGGTATGGTGATGTCTCCAAAATGGAAAAATGCAAAAATCCCTGATTATTACTTGCATACAGATTTGGAAATTAAAATTATACGAGGGTATTTCGATACTGATGGAAGCGTTGTTGTAACAAATAATAATGGAACATTGTACCCTAGATTAGAAATGAAAATATGCCCATCACCAATGCAAAGCCATATTATTGATATTCTAAAAAGAATGGAATTTAGATTTGGTGTTTATTCCATTGGGAAAGGGAAAGTAAGAATACAATTGAATGGTAAGCAACAATTGGAAAAATGGATAAAAGAAATTGGTTTTAGTAATAATAAACATATAATCAAGGCAAAACTATTCTTTTCTTCAAAACCGATAGCGGGGGATGGATTTGAACCATCGACCTTTGGGTCTCCCTTTGAACCTGAAGTCCAATATGAGCCATTCGCGAGTTAATACCCTCAACGAGCACTCCAGGCTTTGAGGACAAACCGAATGAACTGATTTGTCTTGCTCTACCCCGCTGTTGCTATTATAATGAGGATGGTGGTTTTTAAAGGTTAACTGGGGGATACATTTTTCAAATTCGCCTGCTATAATGTGTTCTTATGGGAGAAAAAATCATTGCAGGCGTTGATGAAGCGGGTAGGGGATGCGTCATAGGTCCGCTCGTTGTCGCCGGAATATCGATTCCTCACGACAAGGAAGAAGAGCTCAAGAGGATTGGCGTTAAGGATTCCAAGGAATTGCCTCACACTAAGAGGGAGAAGCTGGCCAAGCAGATAGAGGAGATTGCGAAGGACGTCATCGTCTTCAAGGTCGGGTCCTGCAAGATAGACACCTTCAGGAAGCAGGGCGTCAGCATGAACAGGATCGAGGCGATGAAGTTCTCTGACATAATAAGGATGCTGAATCCCCATATGGCATATATTGACTGCCCGGACACGAACATAAACAAGTTCCATCTTTTCATGAACAAGCTGGTCGGAGGGGGCCCGGAGCTGATAGTGAAGCACAAGGCCGACAGGGACTATCCGGTGGTTTCAGCTGCCAGCATAATAGCGAAGGTCGAGAGGGAGCTCGAGATATCCAAGCTAAAGGAGGAGTACGGTGATTTCGGGACCGGGTACACGAGCGACGAGAGGACGATAGAATGGCTTAGGGGATGGCTGAAGGAGAACAAGGAATTCCCCGAGCATCTCGTGAGGAGGAGCTGGATTACGTCATCCGTACTTAAAGGGGAACAAGAGCAGACAAATCTCGTGGGATGGTTCAGGGATTTGTTAAAGAAATAAGCCGGGAAAACATGTCCAAGTCTTATGGTGGTGTGTCCGTAGACCTAATTTCAAGTCTATATAATTTCTGATTGAGTTGTTCTATCCTTAAAACATCTCCTGGCCCAAGTTCTTCATGCTTTCTATACCAGTTTGTAACGCTCATCTTATCGGAATCTCTTTCTGATCGCCTGGGAGAACATATATAGGCACCTGCCTTCTGGTCTCCAACACTAGTATCACTCGAAGCTGCCGCCGTTACCCATGCCTCTACTTTTCCATCGTCAGTATTAAATACGAATCGTTTCTTATATCCGGGGAAAAAATCTCTATGTTTTCTAGGGAAAACGATGATTCCATACCTTCTCCAAGATGGCTCGTCCCCTCTTGCTTGTGGGAGCTCAAGCTCTATGACTCCTGAATCGGTCATGATTTAGCATATGACAGAAAACTTTATAAGTTTTCTTTTTAACTACTTTAGGGTTGTGTAATGGAATGGGTTCGCTCCTTCAACTGTGAAAATGCATTATCCAAGGGCCCGATTCTCTTCCCGGAATATCGGACATCTTTGCCATAAGAAGGTTGCGTGAATTTTGCCCCAAGATATATTCTTGATAGCCCGCCACTTGCGGCATAAGTTCTTGGCGTATGATTGTACATGACGAATTCTCCTTCAGGAACAGTATATCCTGACTCATGATCCTTCACTTTCTCGGCTGCGACAAGGTATACCTTTTGAATCTGTCGCCTTTGACCATTCACTGTGGCACGGCCCGTGAACAGGTCAGAAAGAACAGGATTTAAATTATACGAGGCAAGGACTTCATTGAAAGCGTGGAATATTTTGTTGTTTGTGCGGTAATGCGGTAATGTTGCTATGAAAAAGCCCTCGGGCACCAGCAAACCGTTGGTATCAATGAGTGTGTCCTCCACCTCCCTTTGAAATTTACTATCACCGTCATATCTTTGGGCAAGATACATCAGAGAATAGGAAGCTGTCACTAAATCGAACATCCCATTCCCAAAAAGCATATGCGCCTCTGCCATGTTGCCCTTCACATACTGCATCTTTCTTAAGCCACTCTTTACATGTTCCAGTTCTAATCCCTCGCATCTCTTCTTCGCTTCCTGTAGCATCCTCTCGTCTATATCCAGATTTACAATAGGTCTGCCGAGAGCTCTCGCCAGATTAGCGGACCCACATCCATAATCGAGTATTCTTCCGAATTTTCTTCCCCTCAGCTCTTCAAGTCCCTTAATCACCATAGTTACAAATCCAGCAGTTTTCGAGGGAGGCAGGTGACTATCATCCTCAATGGTGTAACTTCTTCGCATATTAGCAAATTTATCAGCGAACCGACCTTCTCCTGAACATGCCCTTTTGATTTCTTTGCTGCCTGCACCATAAAGCTCGACACTGCTTATCATGCCGCTCATGAATCTTTGTAATCTTCTGTCCTTGCTCTTTCTTGGAAGGCTGCCTAGTCCCTTATTCGCTGCTTCTGTATGACTATCAGTATTCATCAATTTTTCTTCAACTTCATCCAATCTAAGCCCTTCATACAGTTTGTCTTTTAGAATACGGTCTTTTGCGATTCTCATATTATATGCGTCCAAGTCTATCGTTCCAGGAAGCCAAGTCGGCTTGAATTCAACCGCGTATTCGGTTTCCAGTGAATCCTTAGCTTTTATCATGTAATCAGATAATTCAGAACTATTAGCCAAAACCGTATGGATATGGACCGGAGCAATTTGACCCTTCCTGTATCCCCTTCCAACAATTTCTCCATAATCGCAGGGTGTGATTGCAGGCTCAAGAATGATTATATGTGAAGGCCTGTCATATGTTGTAAGAGGTATGCCCTCTCCCATTGTCTGTATGGTGTTGGCAAGTGCCCGTAGTTTTCCTTCGCGATACTGCTTGGCCATTTCTACCCTGTCCTCAATTCTATTTACGGTCCCGTCAATTCTTCCAACTCTTCTAGGCATTACCCTTTCAAGCCTTCTCGCAATTTCTTTGGTAACACCATCACGCAAATAAGAATATACCAAAATTTGTGATTCGCTGTCACCTTTGGCTATAGCATCCGCCATATTCTCCAATGCATCATATTTTGATGCCAAAAGAGTTCTTCCGAGGAGCGGTATTTTCACCCCCGTGGGCATGTCCCCGTCTCTCCAGTATTTCATGTACCTGTCTTTGTACTTGTCCTCCATATCAACGGAAACCGTGTCTTCACATAATTCGGGCAGATTGAATATCTCCTTCAGATCGTCCCTTGTGAAGGTCAAAAGCTTTCCCTGCATTTTCAAGTCCCTGAAAACAGCCGGATTCGAATTATAGTTAAAGGTACTAAGAGTATACCTGTCAGGGTCCAAGAGATGCAGCGCAACACCAGCGTCTTTCAAACGATTTGGTATGGGATAAGCACTAAGAAGAACAACATATTTGTCCATGGTAGCTCTAATAATTTCATCGATAATCCTGGTCTTGTTTGATTTTGGATTTTTCAATAATTGGCATTCATCGAATACAAGTATATCTGGACCTTTGCTACTTTGGCACCATGATAAGAATCTTGAAAAGTATGAATTATCAGCCCTTGCTTCCGGTCTCGTATAGCCGAATTTATGATAATTGACCGCTGCCATATCAAAGTCCGAGTCCAAAAGGGAAAGGTCGCTTCTGCCCATAACGGGAACAACTTGCATAGGATCCATTCCCATAGCTTCACGGTAGCTGTTCTGCTCCTCCTCGGTCCATGCAGTCTGAATGGCCTGATTTGGTGCCCAGACCGCTGTCCTTGCAGGTCTTCCGATTTCTTCGGAAAGCAGTGAATGCAGCAGGTTTGTGACAAACGTTTTTCCTGATGATGTCGCATCCGCACAAAGAATTCTCTTGTTTCCATTGTTCAAAGCCTCATATACCCTCCTGGTTTGATGTGCGGTGGGTGTGATTTCTCCTGTACTCCTTTTGCATAGGCCAGACCAGAAATCCACAAATTTGTTGCACTCAGCCAATGCTGCCTGCCTGGTTTCTGTTGAAATTGCGTTTTTCTGTCCCATCATGCACCACCTTACAAACCTGCCCCAAGTCGCTCTAAATCTTTAAGATAGTTTCTCGCTTGCTGGGGGTTTCGCATCCTTTCTATAACGTCCATATGATACCTCGAAAGAATTCTTCCCGCAGTTTCCGATTCGACGTTAAGTTCAGCAAGGGACATTTCCAATGCTTCCGAGTCCTCGAATCCATTGGAAGGATCATTAGATGATTCATCCAGTCTTATCACGCCAAGATTCATTTTTGGCATTGTATAAACCAATCGTGCTAAGGCATCAGGGCTGGTCCTGCTTTTTTGTCCATTCAGTTTCTCATAAATTAATCTGCCAGCTGTTCCAGCCATTTGCATGCTTTCAGTATCTGTCGAATACCTTGAAGCTATTCGGTAAGCGTCAATTGTACCCGCTGAATCTGGTGATGCCTTCAACAATTCTTCAGAAGTAAAAGGTTTTATACCGTAGTTTAACTTTTTAGCAATAATTATTTTTTGTTTAAGTTCTTCCAAATCGATGCCCATTGCTATTGCTGCTGCATTAAGGACTTTTTCATTTCTTAAGTAAACCATTGCACTTTTTCCATTATACCCAAAAACATCAGCTATAGAATCCATAGTGCCTTCATTGGAAGCATATCGGGTAACCATTTGGACTTTATCATCAAAAGGTAGCCTTTTATTACTATGTTTTTCATCTAAATCTTCGATTCTTTGCCTTAATTCAGACACTGTTATACCAATTGATTCTGCTGCGGAGGAAAGAATGTCGTCGTTTCTTAAATATTTTAAACAAGAAGTTCTACTACATCCAAAATCACGAGCTATAGAAGCCACAGTGCCTTCATTGGAAGCATATCGGGTAACCATTTGGACTTTATCATCAAAAGGTAGCCTTTTTCGATTTGTAAAATTTCCCCCTACCCTCATCATTTTTTGTTTTAATTCAGAAACTGTTATACCCATTGATTCGGCTGCAGCGGTAATAATATCTTCTTTTTTCAAAGAATATCCTAAAATCCATTCACGACATCCAAAATCATCAGCGACAGAATCCATAGTGCCTTCATTGGAAGCATATCGGGTAACCATTTGGACTTTATCATCAAAAGGTGTATCTTTATTATGCTTATTATAAATCCTTGCATTAATTATTCCTTGTTTCAATTCAGGCACGGTTATACCCATAGAATTAGCCGCAGCGTATAGAATTTCATTGTTGCTTAGACAATTTGTAACTGATTTTTTATGGCATCGAAAATCACGAGCTAAAGAAGACAAAGAGCCTTTATTTTTAGCATATCGGGTAACTATTTGGACTTTATCTTTGAATGAAATTCTATTTATACTTGGCATATTCACACCTATTTACTACTAAAATATAACTAATAATGTTTAAATAGCTTATTTTGAGGTTCTCATAGTGATACAAATAAAAATAGCCACAAACATAAATTGCTTTATGCAGAGAACTTATTCCAGTCACGTTAAGGTCGGGAACCATGTCATGGTCAAAGGATGGATAGCCAAGGTCAGGGACCTGGGCGGTCTCAAGTTCTTCCTGCTCAGGGACAGGACCGGTACCATACAGGTAACGGCGAAGAAGGGCAAGGTTTCAGATGCGATCATCAAGAAGTTCGGCGAGCTCGGCAGGGAGGACTGCGTCTCGGTCGAGGGGAAGGTTACCGCAGCGAAGCAAGCTCCGGGAGGCAGGGAGCTCGTCCCGGAAAAGCTCGAGATAGTCTCCAAGTCCGAAACGAAGCTTCCCATAGACGTGTTCGGCAAGATCGAATCCGGGAAGGACAAGAGGTTCGACTTCAGGTTCCTTGACATCAGGGATCCCAAGCTGCAGGCCATATTCAGGATCAAGGCTGTAGCTATTAACAGCATCCGTGATTATTTCGTCAAGTCCGGATTCATAGAAGTGCATACGCCTGTGATACAGGCAGCGGGAGCGGAAGGGGGAGCAACGATGTTCCCGGTGATATATTACAACCGCGAAGCCTTCCTTCGGCAGAGCCCGCAGCTCTACAAGCAGATGCTGATGGCATCGGGCATGGACGGGGTCTTCGAGATCGGCCAGGCCTTCAGGGCCGAGAAGTTCCATACATCCAGGCATGTGTCCGAGTTCCTTTCCGTCGATTTCGAGCAGGCATGGATCGAGAGCGAGGAGGACATAATGAATACCCTCGAAAGGATGGTCGCCCATTCGCTCAGGGAGATAGCGAAAGATTGCAAGGACGAGCTGGAGACGCTCGGCAGGAAGGTCAAGGTCCCCGAGCTTCCGCTGAGAAGGGTTACCTATGATGATATGGTGAAGACGCTGAGCAAGGCAGGCACCCCTCTGGAATGGGGGGACGACATAGAGGACGCCCAGGAGAGGAAGATGGGCGAGATACTGGCGAAGAAGGGCATAGAATGGTACTTCATCACGAAGTTCCCCTCGAAGATAAAGCCGTTCTACATAATGCTCGACGGCGAGGTGAGCAGGGGCCTGGACCTGGACTACAAGGGCCTCGAGATGGCGAGCGGCGGCCAGAGGGAGCATAGGTACGACATCCTGAAGAAGGTCATGAAGCAGAAGGGCCTCGACCCGCACAAGTTCGAGTTCTATCTGGAGCCTTTCAGGTACGGGATGCCTCCGCACGGGGGGATAGGCTTCGGCGTCGAGAGGATGGTCGAGAAGATCCTCGACCTGCCCGACATAAAGGAGGCAATCCTCTTCCCAAGGACTCCGGAGAGGCTCGTGCCTTAATTTTTCTATCTGAAAATTCTAATTTCAAGCAATTTCGGATACGTAAATATTCCACATCTCTCTCCATAAAATATTCGGATGGTTTGCGCCGGTCAGAAGATTTGCAGTTCTTCTTCCATAAACTGATTCTGAAATCTTGAATGGAATATTGCCAAATGGCTGATAACCCTGGATCATCTCACCCAACATGTTAGAGTGGTTGTTCAAAACGTGTTCAATAAAAGCGATCGACTTCTCACCGTTTTCAATCAGTGAAGCGCGAATTATTTTCCCTCCCATGAATGATGTATAATCGTCGCAGAGGTATGAAAATACAACCTCATTGGATTGATAAGTCCTGAGCAATTTCTCAGGTCTATCGCTTATTGGTTTGAACCTTTTGTATGGTCCCATACTTTCATGAATTTCTTTATCATCACGAAAGAAGCTATCCAGGGCATCAATCTGTTCCCTTCCCGATTCGGTAGATATTGATGCCGGATAATCGGTTATTACATATCCGATGCCATCGAATTCCTCCATAGGTTCGTAACCCATATTCATCAACCCGAATTTTCCCTTTAGAATTCTTCATCCACCTGGTATTTTCCCTTCGCCATGTACTGATTCGATACCTGATAGGTAATCCTTGACTTGTAAGCGCCCTCGAAATCGTCTTCCTTCCCGATATCCAGTTCGTATCTTTTCTTCCCTGACTCTTCGACATGTGCCTGAGGGATCATCATCTTTATCTCGTAGCCCTCGAATGGGGGCGGGATGAAAGCAGGGCCCCCTTCTGCCCTGAACTTCCAGAGAAGGCTCTTGTTCTCGATATCGAGGCAGTAGAGGTTGCAGTCCCATGAGGAGAAGAAAAGCCTGCCTTCATGAACAACCGGCTGGATGTAGACGAAGCCCTCCGTCTTGAATGACCAGAGCTTCTGCCCGTCGAGTGAGAGGGAATATATGTTATAGTCCTCGCTGCCTATGAATATCTTGTCATCATGGATTGCAGGGGCGCCGAAAGGCTCCCTGTTTACATACTTCCATATTTGTTTTCCATCCGGGGTGAGCGCGAACAGAAGTCCGTCCCTCGATGCGTGGTATAATATTCCTTTATAGACTACAGGCGATGCGGCGTTGCCGTAAATTCCGGTTGGAAACTTCCATAGCAGTTCACCGGTATTGGCATCGAGGGCCCTGAGGAAATTGTCAAAAGAACCGAAATATACAACTCCATCATGCACTAATGGAGGGTGCATGTTGTGGTTTTCGCCTTGGGTGGTGAATTTCCATATGAGATTTCCGGTATCGGCGTTTAGGCAGTAGAAGTTCTTGTCAAAGGATCCTATGTAGACCTTATTTTTATGAACACTCGGGCTTGCCGATATCTCATCGAACGTCTTGAACTTCCATATCAGGGAACCGGTCATTGCACCCAGAGCGTACACATTATGGTCCTTGGAACCAAAATAAACAATCCCGTCTGCAACTGAAGCTTTTGAGTCAATCTGGCCTTCAGTCTTGAACTTCCATTTCAGTTTCCCTGTCTCCGCATCCAGGCAATAGAGATTGTAATCAAAGGAACCGATATAGATGTTTCCGTTCCAGTGGGTGGGCGACGATTCAAGAATTATTCCCCGGGTTTCGAATTTCCATTTCAGCTGGCCAGTTCTAACATCCACAGCATAAACGTTTCTGTTGCATGAACCGAAAAATATTGTATCACTGTGTATTTCGGGTATTTGAAGTATGCTGCCGCCGTAACCGATATTCCACATCCTGTCGAATTTCCTCGACTTCTTCAGCTCGAATTCCTGCATCTCGGTCGAAAATTCGTCGAACGTGAACTGTCCCTCTTCCATGGCAAAACGCACCTCAAAGAATAAGAAAAAGTATCAGTTTATAAAATTATGAAATGATAATTTTAACAAATTAACAAAATATTTAAATATTAGGTTATAAAGATAAATCGTGAAATCATGAAAATGATAAAACTTGACGCGAAGGACAGGAAAATCCTTTACGAGCTGGACAAGAACAGCAGGCTTTCCAACTCGGAGATAGGAAGGCGGGTGAGGCTGAGCAAGGAGGTCGTCAAGTACCGGATAGACAGGATGATGAAGGACGGCCCGATAGTAAGGTTCTACACACTGACCAATTATTTCAAGATAGGCATTGTTAAATACAAGCTCTATCTTCGGCTGAGGGATGTCAACAACGAGAAGATAGAGGAAATCGCGGAATACTTCAGGAGCCACAGGAAGACGGAATGGGTCGTGACTTGCACCGGGCGATGGGACATGATAATAGGCTTCCTGGTCCGCAACATCAACGAGTTCGACATGGAAGTGCAGAACCTGATGAACAGGTTCTCGCAGCACATACAGGAGAAAGCCATGACGACCACACTGTACCTTGCGCATCATCTCAGGGAATTCCTCAGCGATTCCGAAACCAGGGAAATGAAAAGGGTTATATACCACACGTCTGCAGACAAGCAGACGGGGGTTGACGAGACCGACCTCGAGATAATAAGGATCATAACGAACAACGGGCGGATGCCTGTGAGGGAGATCGCAAAAAGGCTGCATACTACCCCGCGTGTCATACAGTACAGGATGAGAAGGATGGAAAAGGAGAACATCATTCTGGCCTACAAGGTCCATCTCGACCCCAAGAAGATGGGCAATATCTTCTGCAAGGCCATCATATATCTCCGCCCCTCGACGAAAGAGCGGCTGAACGAATTTGTCAATTACTGCTCATCGCTGCCGGACGCGGTCTGGCCTCAGAGGGTGATGGGAACGTGGGACTTCGAGTTAGACTTCGAGATAGAAAGCTACGACAGGTTCCAGGGCGTCCTGTTCGACATAAAGGAAAAGTTCTCGGACATCGTCCAGTCCCACGAGTTCGTAATAATCTCCAAGGAGTTCAAGCTGGACTTCTTCCCCGGCTGCTATCCCGAATTGAACTGATTCAGAGGCGCTGCATTAAAGGCTCTTGATCAACCCTTCCTTCTCCCATGGTTCCATTTGACGTACCTCTCAGCAACAGTGTCGAAGAAGGGAATCTTATGGAGAACTGGATTGACCTGCCTCTTGAACACCCTGATGGCATCGATATCATCCATCTCCTTCTTCTTGAGCTTCCAGCCGAATATGTCAATGTTCTCCTTGAGATGCTCAACTGAGCTCGACTTTGGGATGACGGCCATGCCGTGCTGGACCAGCCAGCGCAGGCTCACCTGTGCCGGGGTCTTTCCGTGGCCCTCAGCGATGCGTTTCAGCACGCCATCATCGAGTAACTCGGTTCGGGCAAGCGGGGAATATGCGGTGAGAACGATGCCGCTCCCCTTGCAGAAATCGAGCAGGTCCCCCTGGTACAGGTGCGGATGGAATTCGACCTGGTTCACCGAAACCGGTATCCTCGAGGCGTCAAGCGCCTTCTTGCACCATTCCATGTCGAAGTTGCTGACGCCTGTGCTCCTGACCATCCCATTGTCAACAAGCTCTGCCATAGCGCCCATGGTCTCCCCTATGGGGACACTGCCGCTCGGCCAATGAATCAGGTAAAGGTCCAGGTATGACGTGCCCAGCAGCTTAAGAGAGTTTTCGCAAGCCTTGAGCAAATCGCCCCGGCACAGGTTGGACGCCCATACCTTTGAAACCAGGAAAAGGTCCGACCGGTCGAATCCCTTTATGGCTCTCCCTATCTCATGCTCGTTGCCGTACAGCTCCGCGGTGTCTATGTGCCTGTACCCGAGCTCTATAGCTTGCCTGACGATCTTCTCGCAGAGCGCGCCGGTGAGCCGCCAGGTGCCAAGCCCCAGGACGGGTATGCTGTGGCCGCTCCTGAGCTTCAGGCTCCTCTTATCCATACCAATCATCCAGACCAAGAAAACCGGTCAGTCCAGCTCGATCTCCCTGCCGAGCTCCTTCCTGACGAAGGCGGCTATCTCCCTCTTCTTATCCTTGATGCCGCCCCTCTTCTCCTTCAGCTTCCTCTCCAGCTCCGACTCCTCCCGGTGCAGCATGTCCAGCTCGGCCCGGCTCTTCTCGAGCATGCGCTCCGTCTCCCTCTTCTCGACCATGACGTTTATGCCGTCCCTTTCATGCTTCGCGGCCGATGCCGCCAGCCTGTTCTCATCGTGCTCGGCCTTCGACTTCGAAACCCAGCCGGATTCAAGCATCTCATGCAGCTCCGCCGTCTTCCCCTCGTCCTTCTTAGAGAGCCTGAAATCGCCGCTCTCTATCCCCTTTTCGAGCTTCTCAAGGCCCCTCTCGACCGTGCCGGCATCGGTCGCCATGAAAGTCTTCAGGGGGGAGTGCGACAGGTCCTCGAAAAACCTCCTCTCGTCCTTGTCCAGCTCCGCGGCGTCATGCGCGAACAGCTTGAAGACCCTCTTCATGGAGCCCAGCCTCTCGCTCACCCGCAGCTCGATCTCATCGACCCTCTCCAGGCTCTCCTTTATCCTCTTGTCGAGCTCCGTCAGCTCGCCCCATTCCGGCCTCTTCTCCACCTCGGCGAACTGGGCTTCCAGCCGCTTGATCTCCTCTTCCTTTTCCCTCAGTCTGGACCTCGCTTCCTCTATGCTCATCACCGTCCTCTTGACCTCTCCCGCGAGCGCGTTCAGCTGGCTGAGCATGTCCTTGACCCTGCTCACGCTCTTCAGGGTCCCCGTCCCGGTCACCGCCTGCTTGATGTTGTCCGTCACCGTCCCGAAGGATTTCAGTATCTCCGCCATCCTCTTGCTCTCCGGCTCGAAATACCTGCTCAGCACCAGCCTCTGCCTCGGTATCATGTTTATCTCGTTCATGAGGCGCGTCGTGTTTGCATACAGGTCCCTGAGAGCGGGGAAGTCCATGCTTTCCGTGGTTATCCTCTCGTTCCTGATCTCCCTGAAGAACGACGTCAGGCTTAGCAGGGCCTTCTTCGACCAGGTGTCCTTTATCATGTTGACGGCGGCATAGGTCCTGTCACCCGCCTCGAAGCTTCGCTGCCTTATTCCCTCGACGATCTTGCGGAAATCCCTGATCAGGCCCAGCAGCTCGCTGGCCCAGGCGCTGTACGTCTCCCTCTCCTGCGCGATCTCTTGCGCCAGCTGGCCATTCAGCCACTCGAGGACGTTGGCCGTCTCGAGGCGCTTCTTCCCGGCTGGGGATGCGGGAGCCCCCTCTTCATGCGCGGGCTTCTTCCTGCCTAACAGAGAGCCTAGAAAACCGAATGCCATATTATGAATACAAAGGGGCTTTTTAAAAGATTTTGTCAATAGAATAACGGGCTATGAGGAAAACGCTCCAGAATGACTTCCCGACGGAGGATGATTTTCTAGGTAGCTTCCGAGCCCATGATGATTCATCTCTCTGGCGGCATTCTCCCATCATCACAAAGCTTCCTCGTCGCTGTCTATCTGGTATTTCCCCTTCTCAGCGTACTGCGTCGAGATCTGGTACGTTATCCTGGACTTGTAGAACCTGCCGTCCTCGCTCTCGTCGTCAAGGATGAACTCGTAGGTCTTCCTCTCGCCCTCCTTCTTCCCGGCACCTTCGGCCTGCTTCCTGATGACGACCTCGAACTCATCGTGCGCTGGCGGGAGGTATGACGGTGACCCCTCGGTCCTGAACTTCCAGATGACCCTTGCGCTGGAGGCGTCGATCGCGTACATGTTGCAGTCCCAGCTCGGGAATATGACCATGTTCCCCCAGAAGACGGCTGTCAGCCAGATCGGGCCCTGTGTGGTGAACTTCCATATCACCTTGCCCTGCATGTCCAGGCAGTACAGGTTGTAGTCCTCGAAACCCACGTAGATCCTGCCGTCCTTGAACGCAGGTATGGACGGGACGTGCATCCTCGAGAACTTCCATTCGATCCTGCCGTCCATCGAGATCGCCAGCAGGTTGCCGTCCCTCGTAGCGAGAAACATCTTCCCGTCATGATATACGGGGGAGTAGGCGTTGCCGAACTCCGCCGTCTTCAGTTTCCAAACATTCTTTCCCTCATCTGCCGTCAGGGCGTACAAGTTGTTGTCGAAGGACGTGAAGTATACGATGCCGTCACGGATGAGCGGCCTGTTGGCGTGGTAGACCTCGCCCTGCGTGACGAACTTCCAGACCAGCCTGCCGTTCCTGGCATCGATGCAGTAGAAGACCTTATCGAACGAGCCTATGTACACCTTGCCGTCGTGGACGGCCGGGCTCGAGCCGATCTCGTCCTGCGTATGGAATTTCCAGATCAGGCTGCCGTTCCTGGCATCGCAGCAATAGACGTTCTGGTCCTTCGAGGCGAAATATATCCTCCCGTTGTCGATGCATGCCATCGAATTGACCTTGTCCATGCACTCGTACTTCCACCTTAGCTCGCCGCTCTTCGCGTCGAGCGCGTACATGTTGCGGTCGAAGCTGCCCGCGAATATCATTCCCTTCCAATAGACGGGCGAGGATTCGAAGACTATGCCGAAGGTCTTGAATTTCCATACCAGCTTCCCCGTCTTGACGTCCACGGCGTAGATGTTGAAGTTGTTGGAGCCGAAGTAAAGGATGCCGTCGTGTGTCAGGGGTATGCAGCACATGCTGCCCCCATCGGAGACCCTCCATATCCGGTCGAACTTGCTCGTCCGCCTCATCTTGAAGTCCTCCATCTCGACGGAGAACTCGTCGAACCCGAATCCAGTGTGCTCTTCCATTTTAAATAAGAGGGGCGGAAAGATTTATAACGGTTATAACGGTTATAACGCTTCCTCGTCGCTGTCTATCTGATACTTGCCCTTGGAGGCATACTGGGTAGAAATCTGGTAGGTTATCTTGGACTTGTACTGGGAGGTGGTCTCCTCCTCGGACATGCCGAAGTCGTACCTCTTCCTCGTCGCCTTCTCCTCGAGGCCCGATTCGGATGCCGCCTTCTTGACGGTCAGCTCGTAGCTATCGAAAGGAGGCGGGAAATATGAGGGGGCGCCCTGCCCCCTGAACTTCCACAATAGCTGATGAGTGTTTATGTCGACGCAGTATACGTTGCAGTCGTGGCTGGTGAATAAGACCTTCTCCTCCCAGATCGTCGGCTTCCACCACAGGGACCCCTGCGTCTTGAACTTCCACAGGACGTTCCCTTCAAGATCGATGCAGTACAGGTTCTCGTCCTCGGTCCCCACGTATATCTTGCCGTCATGAATCATCGGCAGGGCCATCGCTTGGTTTATCCTGAACTTCCATATCACCTTGCCCCCGAACGTCAGGGCGTGCATGACCCCCTCCCTGTTGACCTGGATGAGCCTGTCACCGGCCATCCTGGGCCCCGAATGCATGCCCCCATAGTTACCTGTCCTGAACTTCCACAGCATGCGGCCGGTCTTGATGTCCACGGCCCTGAGGAAATTGTCGAATGACGGGAAGTAGACAACTCCTTCATGGATCAGGACGTCATCCTCGTTGTAGACATCCCCCTGGGTCTCGAACTTCCATATCAGCCGCCCAGATTGCTCGTCGACGCAGTAGAAGAAGCGGTCGTAGGACCCGAATAACACCATGCCGTCATGGAACGTGGGCTTCGAGGGGACCTCTCCCTGCGTCCTGAACTTCCATATGAACTCCCCTGTCTTCGCATCCAGGCAGTACATGTTGTAATCGTTGGAGCCGACGAAGACCCTGCTCCCGTGTATCGTGGCGTTGCCGGCCAGCTTTCCCTGAGTATGGTATTTCCAGATCATGCCCCCGGTCCTGGCGTCCAGCGCATACAAGTTGTAATCATAGGACCCTATGTAGACGATTCCCTCATCTATCATCGGGGATGCGGGGGCGAAACCCCCGTCCGCCGTGAACTTCCAGACCAGGCCCCCCGTCCTGCCGTCCAGGCAGTAGACGTTCCGGTCCAGGCAGGCCACGTATACCCTTCCCTCGTACAGAAAGGGCCATTGCAGGAACGAGCCTCCCTCTCCAAGGTTGAATATCCTGTCGAACTTCTTGACCAGCTTGTACTCGAAGTCCTCTATCTCGACGCTAAAGTCATCGAACCCGAAGCCTCCATGCTCTTCCATAGAGTCTTTTTCAGAACAAAATTATATAATGTTATCTGAGCGTCCCAATTCGCATGGCTGAGAGAATCAGCCGCTGCGGAAATTAAAAAATGAATAAAGGGGGGTCCCTAGTTGCTATCCCTTCAGACCCAGAGCCCCGCCGATTATTCCGAGTATCGCGCCTATGAAGAACCCGCTTCCGACGACCGTCACCAGGGACGCGATGGAGCAGATCAGCACGAGAATCGATCCCATCTTCGCCATCCCGCCGGTCTTCATCAATGCCGCCCCGACGATGACCACGATGCCCAGGATGAGGGGTATGTACATCATAGCTCCCGCCGCCATGAGAACTTCCATGCCAAACATGGGGATTATTGATGCAATAGCCGCTATTATCGTGCCCATGGCTGCGAACACAACGCCCGTAATCAGGATCAAGATCCCCCCGATCAGGGACAGCACGAAAGGCTTTGACGATACACCAGAAGGCTGTGCAGCTGCCGCTGGCGCTGCTCCGGCTTCAGGCTTCCCGACCGGCTTCCCTGCTGGTGCCGCTGCCGGCTTCTCGACTGGCTTCTCTGCTGGCGCTTCTTCTGCCATATTTTCACCTCCTTATGACTTCGATGTTCAGCATCCGTCCGTGCACAGGGCTATCCGAGTATGCCCACTTCCTTGATCGCCGTGGGCGATCCCCCCGCATGCCATGTCTTCCTCGGCCTCGCCTGCAGGGTGTATATCCTCTCGCTGTTGTCGTCTAGCAGTATGGCGGTGCCTTTCTGCCTCGGAAGGGCGTTTATGTATTCCTCGATGTCCTCGAGCATGTAGCTCTGCATTATGCCCCTCAGCGCCTCCAGGTCGGCCTTGGCCGTGAGCCTGTGCGCTATGATTATGTCGGACTGGGCAAGGGCGTCCTCGTGCAGCTTGTTCGGCCTCTGCGTTATGAAAAGCAGTGATATGCCCGGTTCCCTTCCCTGCTTGACCAAGGTCAGCAGGGGCTCCGTCGCGGCGGTCTTCCCCTTGTTCGGGAGGAACTGGTGGGCTTCGTCGATCATTATCCACGCCATCGGCAGCGTCGTCCTGGCCTCCCCCGTCATCACCTCGAGTTCCTCGGACTTCCTCGCCATCAGCCTGGAATGGAAGAGCTTCCTGCAGAGAAGCGCCACGAGCATGGAGCGCACCGACCAACCTGCGGATATCTGCATGTAATGGGACACGTCGATGATGGTCACGGTCCCGGGCTGCATGATGTCCTTCATCATGGTCCCCTCGGTGCTGAATATGCCCCAGCCTTCCGCTGCCGTGAACCTGTTCACGAGGGAGTCCTTCACCCGCTGCTCCGACCTCTTGTCGGCCTCTATCGCCGATATTATGTCCTTTATCGAATACGTCCCGGCCTTCTTCCTCTTCAGCTGCTTTATGACCCTCTCGATGGTGATGCCGAACTCGTCTATGAAGGAGAATCCGAAGGTCAGTATCCAGTCCTCAGACGAAAGGTCGGTGCACTGAAGGGTGAACACGCTGTCGTAGGCCACCCCCGCCTGCTCGTACTCGCCCGCGTAGCCGCTGGGTATGAAGAGCCTGGTCTCCATGCCCTCGGCCTTCAGGCCCCATCCCTTGAGGATGTCCTTGTCCTTGTCGTTCGGGTTCTTCATCGACCAGTATATCCCCATCGTGTCGATCATCACCACGGAAAGGTTCTCCTTTATGGATTTGGGGAGCCCCGCTATCTCCTCGGAGACAATCCCCGCGGAGTATGACTTCCCGGTCCCCCTCTTGCCGCAGACCAGCACCACGTGGGGCCTCGCGACATCCATGAGTATCGGGTTGGTCAGGTGGGCGTCCTCCCCCTTGCCCACTATGTGCTTGCCTATGAACGCGGTTCCCTTGTCGCCGAACTTCTTGAGGTCCTCCTTGTCCCGGCCTATTATTATGTTCTCCATGGCAAACAGCTTCCTAATCAGGTATCATTTATTAATTGGCTTGGATTATATTTATTTGGCTTGCCTTTGACGCATCCAATTTGCCATCTCATCGCTTTTCTTGCCGCGGGAAAGGATAAAAAATTTCCTGACATTATAAATGAATTATGTATTACGATGAACCACGTCAACCAAGTGATATACCACTTGAAGTCGGGGAAAGCTTTATAATGGTAATCAGTGGTTTTGATAGAAGCGGCTTACCTTATGGATGGTGCAGACCCCCGGGTAGCCATGACAAGCCGATAAGAATCAGAATCGGGAAGCCAGAAACTTTTCCTGAAAGGCCCCAGAGGAACATGGAATATGAAGCCGGTGCCCAGTGTGCTGATGCGGTCAGGGTCGAAATTACGGGCGTATCGGATAGGTCGGCTTTTGCGAGGGTCAATGAGATAATCGGCTGTTCCTTTGAGAAGTGCTCGGATTCTGACGGACGTTTCCATGTGGATTATCAGAGTGACGGTCGCGGTAAATGCAGGAGAGTGGAATTGACCAATCATAGTTACACGGATACCAGGAATGCGGTAAGCCAAGGAGGGCCTAAGCATAAAGCGGGTTTCAGAGGCGTCACCACGATAGTCAAGCATGCGAAGTATGGTTCTAGGGATTATAGGCCTGAATGCGAAGTGTGGCTTGACAGGTGGCGCAGAGATAAACATGGCAGGTATATAATAAACGCCCATCCGGTGAACGAGAAGGATAAGAGGGACGTGACAAAGGAGATCTGGGTTGCTGAATACAGTTCATCACGTTCATTGGCCGAGGAAATCAGCTTTCCATGGCTTTATGAAAATTTATCAGGTTTCCCCAAAAGCCTTGTCAATGCATTGTTTTTCGACGGCCCCAATCAGATGTATATCATTCACAGAGGCGGGAACAATGATATTAGCGGAAGGCCCATTCAGAAGGTGGTCGATGATTTCTTCTATGGCAGCGATCCTCAAAGTTACAGGCTGGTGGTTACGACCCCTTGGAGCAGGTCTCAAATTGAAGATGCAATAGGTAATTCTGATTATAGACTGGATCTTCAGAGAATACCACTTGATTTCTGCCGAAAGAAAACTTTATAATCTATAATTCCAAATAATGAGATAGCTGCAATCAAAGCGGAGGTGTTGATGATGGGTGTTATAGAGGAGATATTGAAGAACAAGGAAGGCCTGCTTACCAAGTTCCTGAGCATCGTTGAGGGGAAGGAGACCAAAGCGAACGTGAACCTGGACGGCATAGAGTTCAAGGTGGGCAAGACCTCGGTCCAGCTCAACGGCAACGTGGAGTTCACAGTTGTGCCTAACTTCGGCAAGAGGAAAAAGTAGCCCTGGTGCCGGTCGCTCAATATCAAAATTTAAACTTCTTTTGATTTGCATGGGCATGATGACTAACATACTCGAGATGATGCAAGGGAAGGTTCATTTCTACCTGTTCGTCGGTGGGTCCCCTGCCATCGAGATCAAGATACACAACAAGGAGATCATCGCCGAGATCAAGAACCCACTGCTGGCCCTTGAGCTGGGGATCCATCAGCTGGCCACGAACAGGAAGTCGGACTCTTACATCCTGAAGCAGGCCAAGAAGGCAGGATACAAGGTCAGGGTGAAGTACAAGATGCTCGAGATAGAGCTATGATGAATATAATCATGATTGCCGGTACTCACCTGAGATATATGTGGCCCTTTATCTTCTTGTCCCACAGCCAGCCGTCCTCCGTGTTGGCCTCCCTCTTCAGCCTCAAGAACAGGTCCACCCTCGCATCGCATTGGTCAGCGTGGTGGATGGCCACGGCCTCGGGCAGCTGGGGCTCCTTCGACGCGCCATATTCGGGCCTTCCGTGATGGCTGATTATTATGTGCAGCAGCTTGAGCCCGAGCTCCTTGGGGAATCCCTGCATCTCGTTGATCTTGTTCGAGAGTATCTCATAGCCGATTATGATGTGCCCCACCAGCATACCCTCGTGCGAGACGTCTATGATGCCCCCGGAGACCTCGAACTCCTTTACCTTCCCGAAGTCGTGCAGGAAGGCGCCTGTCAGGACAAGGTCCCTGTCCAGCTCTGGGTGAATGTCACACAGGTTGACGCATATCCGCATGACGTTCAGTGTGTGCTCGGCGAGACCCCCGATGTAGTTCTGGTGGTACTCCATCGCCGCGGGGGACCTCATGAAGGCCTGCATCAGCTTCGCGTCCTCCATGTACTTGGCGAGCAGCGCCCTCAAATGCTCGTTCCTGACGGACGATAGCATCACCTTCATCTCGTTTACCATTCCCTTGACATCCTTCTTTGTCGCGGCCACGTAATCGGTAATATCATACTCCCCTGGCTGGCACTTGCGCAGCTTGCCCTTGGCAGCATCGACGGATATGGAGAAAAGCCTGCTGCCGCGCGGGTATTCCTGCACCTCCCCTGTGACATGCACCACGTCCCCTTTGGCTATGGTGCCGTACAGTTCGTCAGTCTGCTTGTCGCTCCTTCCCCAGTACTTAGCCGTGATCTCGCCCGTCTTGTCCGACAGCCTCAGCTCGAACCATTTCCCCGGCTTGTCGCTGCCCCTGTAGGACACGGGCGGCTTCTTGAACTTGACTGCGAACTTATCATCCACCCTGTCGCCATCTTGTGTCAGCGCATTCACGTACTGTTTCTTCATCTGATCGCCGCTACCGGCAAACACGGGCCGGCAGTAATAAATAAGGACCTGAAATTTAAATGCGTATCCGGGTAACTGCGGAGAAGGACGTGTCGGTTCATCTTGCCTTCTTTTTCATCTTCTTCCTCAGCACGACCTCCGTGTGCGGGTAGGCGAACTCGACGTCGATTGCCCTGTTGATGCCCCTGAATATCTCCTGGGTCAGGTCGCTGACCACCCTTATCCTCTCGCTCGCCTTCACATAATATCTGGTCTTCACGTCGATGCCCGACGGCTGGAAGTAAGTTCTGATGTAAGGAGGCTTCGGCATGCCCGGCCCGAAATCCTGTGTCACCTTATCTATAGCGTCTTGGCATATCTTTATCGCCTTATCTAGATTGCTATCGTAGGTGACGGTAATCACGACCTGGTCCAGGATGTACTCGTCCATCATCGTGTAGTTGATGATGTTCTGCTCGAACAGGATCGAGTTGGGCAGCAATATGACCCTGCCGGAGATCTCCTCGGTGGCTATCGTTCCTCCGATCTCCCGCAGACATATGTGCGTCAGCGTGATGTCTATCACGTCACCCTTCACGGCACCGATCTCGATCCTGTCCCCGATCTGGAAAGGCTTCTTGATGACCACAAGAAGGTATCCAGCGATTCCCGTTATGGGCTTCTGCAAGGCCCATCCCAAGGCCGCCGTCATGAGCCCCGCCCATAAACCGAGGCCCGCGATGTCTCCGCCAAGGTAGAAGATGAGCCCTATGATTATTATGATGGTGAAGGCGTACTTCCAGATGCTGAGGAACACTAGGGCGTTGTTCTTCTGATTCTTCGTCTTGGCCTTGGAAATCAAGGCTCTCCTTAATGCCGCCGTGATCACCTTGTATATGGCGAACGAGACGGCTAAAATCAGCAGCAAGTAGAAGAAGGTCGGGAAAGATTGGAATATGCCCTGGATGAAAGCCAAATAGTCTGCCATGATACTCTATTGCCCAATATTAGTTATATGTGTAAAAAAATGGCATTTCAGGGCGTCATTCCCACAGGACGAAATTCACCTTCACGATCCTCTCATCATATATCGCGTAGCGCTCGATAGGGACTACGATGGGCGAGGCCGTGCTAACCGGAGTGGTGGTGTTCGCGTAGACCGTGCCGTTGATGTCCCTGACCTCGAAATAGAAGTCGTGCAATCCTATGTCCATCAGGCCTTTCAGTTGGTCCTCGTCAACGATGCTCATGTCGATGAAGAGCCCAACCTTGCTCACGTCAAGCACATTCTGGTCCTGCGCCAGGCCAACGACCTCCACGGTGCTCTCGTTCCAGTCAAGGGGTATGCCCCTGGTCCTTATCAGGGAATCGGACAATGCCAGGGCCTTCACCTGCAGGTCCTTCATCGCCTGGTTCTCCAGCGCGTTCACGCTGATGTAGTTCCATGCGAATATGACCGCGAAGAGAGAGGTCATGAAAATGACGAGGGAAAGCGCGAAATCCAGCGACCATACCTGAGCCTTCATCCAAGCATCACCCGCCTGTTATCCTTTTGGTCGAGTATCCTTTTAACTTCCCTACCCGCACCACCTTGCACGTGATGCCCGCGCTATTCAGCTGCGCCTTCATGCCCCGCACATCCTGATCGTATCCCATCGCTATCACATCGGGACGCTCCGCTCTGACGACCTTGAGCATGTCGCGCTCATCACCTATGACGGCCTTGCTCACGAATCCGATCGACCCGACCATCCGAGCCCTGATTCCGGCGGGGAAGAGGAGCTGCTTCCCGGCCTTCAATACCGTCTTGTCGCTCGCGACGACCACGACGAGCTCGTCCCCGAGCTCCCTGGCCCTCTCCAGGAAATGGATGTGCCCCGGGTGCACAAGGTTGAAGGCCCCTCCCGCGAGGACCTTCTTGGGCGCCTTCTTCGTACCGAGCAGCCCGGCCGCGTCCCTGATCATCTCCCTGTGGTCGAAGGCCATCCTGCTGGGCAACCTATCCAGAGGGAAGAATCGCACTCCGCAAGAATCGGAGCCGGCGCTCGGCTCGCCATCTTTTATGCTGCACAGGAAAGCTATGGTGACGTTCCCCCGCTTGTCCCTCTTCGGGTCGTCATAAATCCCAACGGGCATACCGGGCTCGACGACGAGGCCGGTCTCCTCCCTGACCTCCCTGACCAGGGCCTGAATCACGTCCTCGTTCTTCTCTATGTGCCCGCCGGGAAGCGCATAGTATCCCCTGAAGGGAGGGCTTCCCCTCCTGATGAGCAGTATCCTGCCTTCTTCGATGACTATGCCGTCAACGGTCAGTGCTCTCGGCATTTGTTATCACTTCATATCATTTCATTCCTGCTTTGCAGAAAAGACGAATTACACAAGCAATTTCATTTTTTGGAATAAAAGCTTTAATTACGGAGAATCTGATTGGAAAGACGATTAGATTATATTATTATATTAAAACAATAATTAATAATGGGACCTGGCAGGTACATGAGAAAGGCCATACACTGCGCATCGCTCACCAATCCCGCAATCCTCAGCAGCAAGGTCGGTTCTATTGTGGTTGCTGACGGAATAATAATCGGCGAGGGATGCAAGAAGTTTGCTTACGTCTTCTACGGGAATCCTGACTATGGCAACTCGGTCCTCCATGCCGAGAGGGTCGCTATCGAGAATGCGGAAGGGGGCGCTCATGGCGCGACGCTCTACACCACACTCGAGCCTTGCTTGCCGCTGGATTATGAGGGGAACCATGACTTCTCCTGCTGCTCGGATCTTATCGCGGAGAGCGGGATAAAGACGGTTTATATAGGCATGCTGGATCCCAATCGGGATATCAACGGCAGAGGGATGGATTACCTCGCCGAACATGGAGTCAATGCGATCTTGCTCCCCGGATTCGAAGATATGATCTCCCCGCTACTCGAATATGAACGGTTGCCGTGGAAAACGACCAGAGGTAAGAGCAAGGACTGGAGGCATTTGAAGCCAATCCTGGGAGACAAGGACACGCATATCCATTGGAGTATCCTGAGAAGGTTGGAGAAAGCCAGGGTAAGAGAGCTGATGAGCGAGTGGGTTTGAAGGGCTGTCATCGAGCATTTAGCTGATTCCATTTATTTATCATCCGGGACAAAACTTAATATGACAGTGGCAAATTCATCGTGGCGCATCGTCGAAGAAACGCTGCCAATAATCATCCTCTTCTCCCTGATCGAGCTTTTCACCGGGGGATTCCTCAGCTCGATAGTCAGCGAGGCCGTCAATGCCCCGGGGCTGCTCATCATCGTTCCCGGGATTCTCGGGCTCAGGGGCAACATATCCTCGGCCCTGGGCGCGCGCATTTCCAGCGGCCTTCACCTCGGCTACATCTCCGCCAACAAGTTCTCCGATGCGCTCAAGGTCAACATACTGATCGGCATAGCGCTGAGCCTCATCATGTCCTTCCTTCTGTCGATTTTCGCCTGGATGATGTGCTCTTGGACCAGCCCGGTCTGCATGAGCCTGATCAACTTCGTCCTCATATCAGTCCTGACCGGCCTGCTTTCTGGTGTCATACTGTCCTTCACGACAGCCTCGATCGCCATTCTGAGCAGCAGAAGGGGCCTGGATCCGGACAACACGACCCTGCCGAGCAGCGCGAGCATAGGGGACGTCATGACGATAATATGCCTGCTGATAGCAGTGAATTTGGTGGTGGGATTGGGCCTATGAGCTATCTTGATGTCAGGGAGATATTCGAGGAAAGCATTCCGGTGCTGACGCTGACGGCGGCGATAAGCATATTCTCGGGGTTCTTCCTCAACAACAACGAGGAAGTGCTCAAGTTCCTGCCCGGGCTGCTGATTATAATCCCGTCCTTCATCGCGATCAACGGCAACATCTCGAGCGTGATGACGAGCAGGCTGAGCAGCGCGCTGCACATGGGCCTCATAAAGCCCGACTTCAGGAGGACCAGCCTCCTGATGAGGAACTTCTATTCCATGATATTCATATCCCTTGTATCATTCCCGGTGCTGGGCCTGATAGCCGGGGGGTTGAACGTCCTGTTCGGCGGCGGGGCGGAGTGCATGCTCGCATTCCTCCTCATCACGTTCGCGGCTGGGATGACGACGGCCCTCGTCCTCATTTTCGTATCGATGCTGTTCAGCTATCTGACCTACAGGAGGGGCCTGGATCCGGACAACGTCGTGATTCCCCTCCTGACCACGATAGGCGACCTCGTCGGCATTTCGGTGCTGCTCATAGTCACTGGATTGGTGATTTAGTAAACAATTTAAATCGTGACATTAATAAAAAAGGATAAGTGGTGATGCAAATACCAAAAAGCGAATACCAGAGCGAAGAGATTCTCGAAGACCTTCAAAAGGGCAAAAACGTCGTGGACCTTATTGTCGAAATGAAGAACATGGTGAACCTTGCGATAGCCCTGGGGTTCTCGGCCCTGCTCATGCAGGACAAGAACCTCGTCAAGAAGATACACGAGCTCGAAGAGGAGATCGACATTAGGCAGTACGAGATAGAGGCGGAGTGCATGCTCGCCAGCAAGACGCCCAAGGACGCGCTCGAGCTGACGTCGGTGATAAGGCTCTCCTCAGCGATGGAAGACATATCGGACGCGATCAAGGAACTGATCGATTCCCTTTCGAGGGGGATACCGATCCACCCGACGATACTGAAAGGTCTGAAGGACTCTATGGAAGTCGCCGACTACGTGGAGATGAAGAAGAAGTCCAAGGCGATCGGGAAGACCCTGGAGGTTTTCACTGAGGGCAAGGTAGAGGTGATCGGCCTGCGCAGGGACGAGAAATGGATATACCTTCCTAACAGGGAAGAGGTTATCAAGCCCGACGACGTCTTGATAATATCCGGCAGGAGAAAACTGGTATCCGAGACGGGCAAGAAGGCCTGAGGCCCGTAACCGGATCGGGAATCGGCTTGTCTTCAGTCCCATTTATTCGGGATTCCGATCCTGGCGGCAGCCCTCTGGATCAGGACCTTGCCTTCTTGGGCTTCCTCCTGCTCCTCGGGTTCGTGAATGGGGCAGGCATGGATTCCTCAGCCTTCGCCCTCAGAAAATGCAGATAGATGCCCACGCCGATGAATGCCAGCGCAGCAATCCCCATGACGAGCAACGCGTAAGTCTCCATCTTCAACCAGCTCCGCCGTTATCGGGCTTACTCTTTGTCGGGTTCCAGGTCCACCAGCATCACCTTCTCCCCGGCCTCTCCCTTCGTCTCGAGCTTGTCGACGTCCCTCCTGATCTCAGCGCTCCTCTCGGTGACCCTGTCCATCTTCTTCTCGAGCAGGTCCATCCTCATCATCGACCTGGAGAAATCGTTCATCCTCCTCTCCAGCTCCGACAGCTTGGCATCGAGGCCGTTCATCTTGCCGCTCAGCTCGCCCCTGGTCGTTAGGAAGGCCTTCACCGCGGAATCGAACTTGTCCCGGCCTCCCATCTTCAGAGAGTCGACCTGGCTCCTGGCATCCGCGAGGCCCTTCGCAAGGCCGGACCTCATCTCCTTCATCTCCTTCCCCAAGTTCCTCGCCCTCTCGTCGATGCCAGCCTGGTTGGCCTTCATGGCCTGCAGCGAAGCCACGCTCCTCTCGATCTCATCTTTCTCCTCGTCTATGAATCTCAGCCTCTCCTCCAGCCTGCCGAGCGATTCCAGCCTGGTCTTCATCCTCTCCATGCCCTTAGACGAGGCGGTCATTTCTTTCCTCAAGCCTGCCATGTCGGACCTCATCTTCGACTCGATCGCTTTCGTCTTCTCGCCGAAGCCGGCTTCGATGTTTTCCCTCAACTGCCGCATGCTGGCCTCCAGGAACTGGACCTTCTCCTCGATCCTCTCGTCAACGGCCGCGCTCTGCGCGTCCTTCGCCTGGTCTATCTCCTTGAGCCTAATCTGAAGCTTCTCTATGTCCTCGAGCTTCCTGTCGTACTTGGAAAGTTCCGCATGGACGAACGACATGTCCCTCTTGCCGGCCTGCCAGTCCTTCCTTGCCGACTGCATCTCGAGGTTCAGGGCCTTCAGCTCCTCGGAAAGCTTTGATAATGAAGCCGTGTTGAATCCGGTCTCCCTCTTCAGCGCCGCGACATTGTAATCCAGCTTGCCATCGAGGACGGTGCTCGCGCTCTCGATCTTGTCCTGGATGGCCATGTCGGCGCTCTTGGATTCCTTCATGGCGGATTGCAGTTCGTTCCTGAGCGCGGCTGTCTGACGCAGGACGGGCTTGATCTCGCTGAGGCTGGCGGACAATGACCTTTCCAGCTTCTCTATGTCCCTGATCTTCTGCCTGAGGGTGCCCAGGGACGCGACCTTCTTGCCGAACTCCAGCTGGCCGGCCCTGAGCCCCGCGGCCGTTTTCGCGAGGTCTGCCTTGATAGCAGCCGCCTCCCCGGCCAACCTGCCGTCGAGGGATTTGTGCTTCTCATCCAATTTCACGAGGCCTTCCCGGACCTCGGAAACGTCTCCCATCCCTGCGAGGAGGGCATCCTTTGCGTCCTCGATCACCTTCACCCTTTCTCTGAGAGCCTCGAGCGACCCGACCCTCTTCGATATCGAAGCCAGGCCGGCCTTGACATCCTGGATCCCTGCCTTGGATCCCGTCGAGCTGTTCCTGATGTCCCTCATGCCCGCGCTTAGCTTATGCAGCTCCGCCTTAAGCTTCGCGATTCCCGCATGCTCCTGGGCCAAGGACTTTCCCATGCCCACGAGATCCGCCGACACTCCCGCTTCGAACTGCTTGCCCCTTTCGACCAGCCTCGTCTCCATGGTCCTGCCCTTCTCGGTCAGGCTGGCCTCGAGAAACTTGAGCCTCTCCTGCAGCTTCGAATCGAGGACCTTGTCCGCGCCCGTGAGCCGGGCATCGATGTCCCTCGTCTTCTGCTCCAATAACGCCAGCTTCGCCTTCATCTCCTTGTTGGACTCCACTCCCCTGACGAGGCTCTCCTTGACGGCCTCAAGGTTCTTTATCCGGGACTGCAGCGTGCCGAGCAGCTCCAGCCTCTTCCTGTCCTGGGCGGCGTGGCCCCTCACTCGCGCGATGCTCGCGCCCTGAGATTCCAGGTCCTTCCTCAGGGCCTGCAGGTCCAGGGCCGACCTGTCCAGCGCCGCGTCAACTGCCTTGATCGCGAGGCTGTTGCCCCTCATGTCCTTCTGCATGGAAGCCATGTCCGCCGACAGCTTGGATTGGGCCTGGGCTGCCTTATCCCCTATCGAGGACTCCAGGCCGGAAAGCCTTTCCTTCAGGACGGCGACGCTGCCGCTCAGCGATTCTAGGTCCTGCACCCCCTTGAGCAGGACCTGCCCCGCCTTCTCTATCTCGCTCACCTTCTCGCGCACAGAAGAGAGGCTGGCTATCCTCTTCTCCAGCCCGTCAAGGTACCTGGTCAGCGCCTTGTCATCATCCTTGCTCTCCTTCACGCCATGCTGCGCATCCTCCGCCGCGCCCTGGGCGCGCTGGATCCTCTCCCCGACCTCGAGCAGCGCCGTCTTGTGATCCTCCGAGCGCTTCTCCAGGGCGGAAATGCCGGCCGCGAGCCTCCTCTCGGCATCCCCGATGCCTCCTTCCAGCTCCTTCATCCTCTCGCTCAGCTTGGCCAGCGATTCGGAAGCGGAGATGGCCCTCTGGGAAACCTCCCTGATCCCGAGCCTGTTCGATTCGACGACCTTGGTAAGCTCGTTTGCCAGAACATCATGCTTGGCCTTCAGCTCTTCCTTCTCCCTCTTCAGTTCGGTTATGCCGCTTCTGATCCTTTTGAAGGTGTCCATTTCAGCCCTCTATCTCTTTCAGCAGCCGGTCAAGCTCCAGCTTGTACTCCTTCTTCCAGCTGACGATCTCGCCGAGCACCTTCTGCAGCCTCTTGTCAAGCATTTCCAAACGCTTCCTGTTCGCGGCCGAGAGCTGGGTGTTCTTCCCCGCCTGGCCGCCCAGCTCTTGCAGGCTCTTGCCGACCTCAGCGACCGACTTCCCAAGGCCCTCGAACCTGCTCTCCAGGCCGGCGCTCTGCCTGCCGAAGGCCTGCTTCTCGGCCGCAATCATGTCCTTCAGGTCGCTCTTGAGCTTGGCCGCCGTCCCTGCCATGTCCTTGCTGGCCCTGAGGGCCTCGTTCTCGAGCCTGGCGCTCGTGCCCGCGGCCAGCCTGTCCATGGAATTGCCGAAAGCGTCCATCCTCTTCTCCATGCCGGCGACGCTCTTCTGCATCCCGGTGACCATGGCCGCGAGGGAATGCAGGCCCTTGACATCGGCCTTCAGCGCGGCGTTATCCTCCCGCAGGGCGTGCACGTCCTGCCTAAGGTTGTGCCTTGCGGCCGAGAAGGCCTTAACGTTCTCCTCGGTGATCCTGGATTCCGCAGCCTCCAAACCGCTCTTGATCTCGGACTTCAGCAGATCGAGCTGCTTCTTGAGCCGCATGTCGTCGCGCTCCGACTTGTCCATCACCTGCCGTGAGATGGCATCGATTTTGGACTGCAGCGCCGCATCGGCATCATCCGCCTTCCTAAGGCCGGCCGCCAGCGCCTTGATGTCGGAGGTAAGTGCCTTGAGCCTGGCGACCTCCTTCGAGGTCGCTTCAGCCCGCGAGCGCAGGGAGATGAGGGCTGCCATGTTGTCCTCCCTGAGCTTGGCGATGACCGCCGCATTCTCCTTTCCCAGCTCGGAGCTGATCAGCTTGACCCTCTCGTCTATCTTCTTGTCGATCTTCTGCAGCTCGTTCTTGATAATGATCCTGTTCCTCTCGAACCTGTCCTTGAATGAGGCTATGTTCTCGTTCACCCCGGCTTCCGTGGTCTGGATCCTCCGACTCATCGTTGCCGCCTGCTTAACCATGTCTCCCATCCTGCCTTTCATCTCCCTGAGGCCGGCTATCTCGCCGCTGGCCGCAGCCAGGCCGCTGTCCAGGCTCGATATCTTACCCAGGATCGCCTTCTCGGAATCCTTCTGGGCCCTTGCGTTGCCGTCGATCCCCTTCTCGAGCATCCTCAGCCTTTCATCCACGCCCCTGATCTCCGAGCCGAGGCCGCTTCTGAGGGCGGACCCGGCCTTCCGCACCTTGCTATCGACCTTCCTCTCGAATGACAGCCTGGCGGAATTGGCCGATTCAAGCTGCCTCGCCAGATGTGCCTGGATCTCCTCCAGCCTCAGCATCGTTTCGCGCAAGTTCTTCTCGTCCTTCTGCCTGAGGTCGCTGGAGAAAGACAGCACCTTCCTGTCGACATCGTCCGCCAGCCCCTTCAGCGCCCCGCTGATGTCCGCCTCCTTCTTGGACATGACGCCCTTTATCCTTCCCTCGAGCTTCTCCATGTCGAGCTTCGTCTGGCTGAGGTTCGCGATCGTCTCCTGCAGCCTGCCGTCCAGCCCGCCTATGTCCTGCTCGAACTTCATGATGGCCTCTATGTCCTTGCCTATGATGAGGTTCCTCTCTCTAAGCATGTTGATCTTGGCGTTGAGGTCCTTCTCGAGGGCCGCTGCCTTGCCGGCCACCTTCCTGTCGAGCGAGAGCCTCAGCGCATCGAGCTTCTTGTCCGTCTCGGCCAGGGCGCCGGTTATGCTCTCCCCTAGCGCGGCGTCGACCTTCTGCGTCTTGGTCACGGACCCCTTGATGGCCAAGCCTAGCCTATCATCCCTGGCGTCGAGCTCCTGCGCAAGGGCCGCAATCCTTGCGTCCAGCTTCCCAAGGCTTTCGTTCATGGACTTCTTCAGGGAAAGGATGGATTCGCCAAGCATCCTGTCCTCCGTCCCGAGCTTCCTCGAGCCGCCCTCGAGCTTGTTGAGCCTCTCCACAACCGGGTTGACCTGGTTGTTTATGAAGTAGAGGAGCCTCTTCCCCGCCTCGCCGTAGACATAGGACGCCTCCTTCAGCTTGTTCAGCAGGTAGTCGTTCCTGCTCTTGAGCAGCGTGTTCTCCTTCTTCAGGGCCTGGGCTGCAGACTTCTGGTTCTCGGCGTCATCCCTCAGACGCTTCAGCTCGACTTCAACCCTGCTTATCTCGTCCATTCGATCACGTCAGACATCGGCCTCATCGAAACGGCCTTACATATACATCACTTATCACTTCAGCTCGTGCAGCAGCATCGCCACCCTGGCCTTCTGGGCCTTGATGGTGTCCTCCAGCTTCCTCTTCTCGGCTGCGTGCTGCTTGATCAGGGCATGGAACTCCTTCTTCTCCCCCGCGACCCTCTGCTCCAGCGCCTTGTAGGAATCCCGCAAAGCCTTGACGTCGTTCAAGATGACGGCCACCCTGTCATGGAGCTTCTTCGTTGGGACGGCCCTCTCGTCGAGGTCGTTAATCCTCTGCTCGAGCCCATCGGCCCGCCGGACGAAGAACTCCCTGATCTCGAGTATGTCCTTCGTCTTGTTGTCCAGCTCCGTGATGATCTCCTTCGGCGTCTGCAGCGCCTTTATCATGTCCTCGAGGTCCACGTCCCGGGACTTGAGGCCTTCGATCCTTCCGGATAACTTCTCCTGCTCGTCGTTGATGTCCTGCATTTCGTCCTCGAGCTTGTCGAACTGCCCTTGCAGGACCGCAAGCTCGCTTATCTCCTTGTGGGATTCGGCCACCATGTTTTCCACCGACTCTAGCTTGTCATCGATGAACGCGAACCGGCCGGCGAACTCCTTCCTGATGCTGCTTGCCTCCGCCTCTATCATCTTGGGCAGCAGCTCCTTAATCCTGTCCTCGGTTGATTTCTTCTGCTCCTTGTCCAGCTCCCTGACCAGCGCCCTCAGCTCGGCCAAGAGCTGCTTGGTGCCGGTGAGGCCCTCGTCCAGCTTCTCGATCCGCTGATCGAACTTGTATAATGACTTGATGTCCTTGTTGGCCGTGTCTATTTCGCTTCGGATGGACAGCCTCGCCTCATCGGCTTTCTGCAAGGCGTCCTCCACGTCCTTCACCCTCTTCGAGAAGGGATCGATCCTCTCATCTACCTTCCTCTTGACGATCACGGGGATGACCTCTTCCTTCAGGTCGTCCGCGGATGATATCAGCATCCTGAGCTTCTGGACGTTGTCCGCCCCCAGCTTCCTGTCCAGCTGCTTCATCTTGTCCTCGAGGTCCGGCACCACATCCACGACTTGGAGTTCCTTGTCTATCGCCATGAACCTGTTCTCGGCCTCCTCCTTGAAGGCATCGAAAAGGGTCGCCATGTCCCTGATGCCCTTCTTTATCTTATCTATCTCCTTCTGCAGCTCGACGCCCCCTCCCATGGCCATGAGCCCGCCCGATACCTCTCCGGCAGCGGCCGCCTCCTGCCTGGGCGGCGACTCCTTCTTCTCCTCGAGCTTCTCCGACAGCTCCTTGAGCCTCTTGTCGAACATCTTCTTCATCGTCTCCGCGACCTCCTCCTCTCCCTTCTTTTGCTCTTCCTTCTTCGCCGAGGCGGCCTCCAAGGCTTCCTTCAGCGCCGTTATCTGGGATGCCGTCTTCTCCTCGAGCTCCCTGAGCTTCGGCTCTATGTCGGGCGCGGCTGACTGGGTGGCGGGAGCGGCTTGCGCGGCCGGGGTCGTCTTGGCCTCCTTTATCTCGCCGGAAAGCTCCTCGACGAGGCTGGCCATCTCGTCCCTCTTCCTTTCCGCATCCTCCTTTTCCTTCTCGGCTTCCTCTATGCTGGCCTTCTGCTGCTCAAGCTGCTTCCTCAGCTTCGCGACGGAGGATGGCTCTTCCTTCTTCTTCGCCTTTTTCGGCCTGGGAGCCGGCTTTTCAACCTCGTCGGGTTTCTCCTGCTCCACTGCCTCGACGAGCGCCTCTTCCATGGCGCCCGGGGGCTTCTCCTCGGCCTTCCCCGCATCTTCCTTTTCGCCCGCGGCGAAATTGGCGAGGCCGGCAAGCGATTCTTCCTTCTTCCCTTCCCGGCCGCTGCCTGGCTCATCGAGCTTCTTGCCCTCTTGCTTGGCCTTCTCAAGCTCCTTCTTCCTCTTTTCCTCTTCGCTCTTTCCGAACATCTACTTCCCCAGCTCCTCTATCAGCTTCTTGGTCAGCTTCTTCTGCTTCTCTATATCGCCCTCGATGCCGGCGATCCTGGCCTCCAGCTTCTGCACCTTCTCCGTGAGGTTTGATTCTTCCATGTCATCGGGCCTTATGCCGACGAACTTCTCCCATATCTTCTCCGTTGGCAGCTCGTACTTCCTGGCATGCAGGACGCCGAACTTGCGCAGCTCGTATACGAGAAAAACGATGGATGCCAGAAGCAAAACAGACAAAGCTATGTCCCACATGATTATCTGAGTTATAATTTAGACTAGGTGTTAATAAATTTACCATATGGCTGTATGCCGTTTTCTGGCATTTGGGTCGCCATGGATTTTGCACACGATACAATGGATTTGCTGGTGGTTGGAAAGGGATTAAAAAAGAATAAGATACCGATTCAATGCTCCTGTCTCATCTCGACAGCCCGAAGAATCTCAGGAACCTCGTTATGAAGCTCTCTATCCTGTACTTCTCCCCTATCAGCCTGCCGGCCAGCTCGAAGAACTGCCTGCTCGCTGGAGATGAGGGATCGTAAAGGACGACCGGAGTCTTCAGGGCGAGGCTCCTCAGGACGTTCTTGTCCATCGGCACGCTTATGGTCACGGGCAGCTCGGCCAGCTGCTCGACCTCGTCAGTGCTGAGCTCGTACCTCTCCTTACCGACCATATTGAGCATGATGCCTATGGGCTTGACCCCGACTTCCAGTGCAACCTGATGGGACTTTATGATGTCCATGGTGGAAGGGACGAAAGGCGTTGATATGAAGAGCACCTCGTCGCTGGCCCTCATGGTCGCCATCGCCTCCCTTCCCAGTCCGGGGGCCGCATCAAGCAGCACGATGTCTGCCTCGCCCGACAGCTTCTTTATGGTGTTCCTGAGCCTGCTGATGTCCACCCCTCTCAGGTCCTTCAGCGACAGGGAGGCTGGTATCACCCTGAGCCCCGGCACGTGATAATCGTAGATGGCCTCGTGGATCCTGGCCTTCCCCGTAAGCACCTGGTTCAGGGTGACCGGCGAATAGTACATGCCGAGATAGAGGCTCAGGTGGGATGTCGTTATGTTGCAATCGACGATTATTACATTCTTCTTGAAATATGACGCGAGGGCTGTCCCGACGTTTGCGACCGTGGTCGTCTTTCCTACCCCGCCCTTACCGGAAAGGATGCCTATAATCCTTGTCATTCCAACACCAGATGTATTATTTTAACGTTTCTTAATATATATTTCCGACCGATTTCCGACCGGGACCCACCCGGACCCGTTGACATCACCATTTCAGTGGGCACAGCATCTTTGCCAGCTCCGTCTCGTTCTTGACCAGCACAGGGAAATCCCCGCTCCCCCCTATCTGGGAATGCAGATGGTACATGTAGTTCAGCACGTCTGCGCCTGTTCCCAGCGACAGCGATGTTGAAATCATCCTCGTTACGATTTCCGCGTGATACCTCTTGGAGAAGAGCACCAGGTTGGAGAAGAGCACGTAGAGGAAGATGTGCTGGAACACGTATCTGCCATGCGTCCCGAGCATGTCCTTGTCGCTCTTGTAAAGTATCCTGAGGTTGTCGAGGTCGAAGAAGAACGTCCTGCGCCTCTCCATGAAAGGCTGGACCAGAGGCCAACCTCCCTTGACGGCGAGCTCCGGGGACCAGCCGCTGGTTGGCTTCTCCATGTGAAAAAGGTGGCTGACATAATCGGGTATCCATTCGAACTTCGGCCTTATCTTGTTCCCTGCGATATCCATGTAGCCCTGCTCGGCCATCAGTTTGAAGAGGGGCTTCCCCAAGCCCGCCTCCTTGTGGTAAAGGTAGTTCGTCTGGATCCCCCATGTGGTCTGGATTCTGAACAGGGAGATGCCCTTCTCATGGCCCGCGCAGCTGAGCCAGATCAGCCAGAAGTTCTTGTAATCGGTGAGCTTCTCCTTCAGCGTTCCCATGATACCACTATAATATATTGTATGAACATATAAATAAATTCATATATTTTTTCGGTTTTAAAAACCAAAGATCCTTCCAGAGGCTCAGTACTGTTTGTTCGTCTGGGAAAATTGATCCTGGAAAAAATAGTATGGACATATGATAAAGGGCGTCATATTATGAATTTGCAATGCCTTATGAAGGGGACCGGAAGGGGTAATCCCCTACCAGCCAAGCGCCTTGAGCTTCTCCATGTTCCGCTTTCTCAGCTCCTTGTAGGCATTTTCAGAGATGATGCCCTGGTTGTACTCCTTCTCGAGCAGGTTGAGAACCTTGATTATCTTCGCCTTCTCTTCCTCCTTCCTGGCTGCTGCAGCTGCATCCTTCTCCACATATTTACCCTTCATGGCAGGCCCGGCTCCTATCATCTCCTTTGCGGCAGTCACCTCGGGGACCTCCCTCTTGAAGGTCCTCTCTATCCTCTTCCTGTACCTGCTCAGCAATATGACCAGCACGAGTATCGAGATTATCAACAGCATGACGAGGGTGAGCACCCAGTCGGGTATCATGAACATCGTTATCGCCCTAAGCGGAGGGGCCGCCAGGAGCAGCTCCCTCCCCCTCTCCAGCAGCCTCCATCCCGTGGTCACGGCGTTCAGGGCCTCATCGAACATCTTGGCGTCGAGATAGCCCTCGGTCATGTCTATCTGGTTCTGTATCTCATCGATTATGTCGTAGACCCTGGACAGGTCAAGCAGGCCCTCCTCTGCTGTCGCGTTCACATCCTCCCGGAAATCCTTGAACTCCTCCTTGAGCTTCTTAAGCTGGTACCTGACGAGCTCCTCCCTCGATCCGAACACGATTATCGACGTCAGCTCCTCGTCATAGGTCTCGTTCGCCGTCGCGTTGATGGTCCCGAAATACTGCCTTGCCTCCGTCCCCACGGGCACGATCAGGTTGATGACGAAAGTCTTGCCCACGCCCGGATTGAGCAGCGGCAGCATGAGCGGCTCGACTGTGTACCAGCTTGATGGTATTCCATCGATCCTTATCCTTATGTTGTGAAGGGTTGTGGTGCCCGTGTTGTTGACGGTCACCGACGGGTACTGCGCCCAGCCGACCTCCGTCGTGATCTCCTCAGGGTAATCGACTATCTCCATCTGCGGCTTTGGTGCTGGTCCGATGCCTCCTCCTTCAGGGCCTTCTGGCCCCTCTGGCCCGGGAGTCGGCCCCGGAGGCTGGGGCCCTGGAGGTCCCTCCTCGACAGTCTCGAACTCCCAGAAGGCCCCGGCCCTGTAGGGGCCGTATTGGATGATGACCGTGATCTTCACCCAGCCGAGGTAGGTTATGCCTGGGATGTCGATGTAGTGGTCAAGGACCGAATTGGCTGCCACCTTCACCGTGGTCCCTCCTGCCCTCAGGTTCTCTCCCGTGTCCCTGATCGTAAGGTTCCAGGCCAGGTCAACGTCCACCTCCTCGTCTCCGGTATTCGTCAGTTTGGCCAACGCCTGAAGGTCGGGTATCGTGTTGTCGGTTTCCGTCACGTTGACGTCGAATAGGGCCCCGACAAGCCTCTGGAAAAGGTCCTTCGTCACGTTCTTGCCTTTGTAAGAGGCCGTAACCTCCCACCTGAATATGCCGGCTGCCAGGAACTCCGAATCCACGGTCCAGTTGTACCTTCCGGGACCCATCCGGACCGGGAATCCGGGATCCAAGGGGAAACCGGTGGAAGTGTACAGCGTGGCGCTGATGGAGTCAGGGTCTATGTTCTCGACGCCGTTCGTCAAGATCGCCACGATCGAAAGGTCCTCGGACGTCTGGGCTATCCTGTCAAGGCCTTCCAGCTCGAGCTGAACGATTCCCGGCTGGCTTTCGACGACCATGAAGTACGACTTAGTTGTGTTCGTGACGATGTAGCTTATAGGCGTATCGTTGAACACCGAAGTCGCGGTCATGTTATAAATCCCCGTAGGCGAGTCGCTGAAAAGTGCGAAGTTCGGGAGGGTGTCGGATTCGCCGTTCGTATTCGTTATAAAATTAGCATTGTTCAGGTTGAGGGTGCGGTTGGTCGGGTCCATGATGCCTATGCTTACGTTTACTCCCGGCAGGTCTGACCCCGAAAGGTCGGTGACGTGGCAATCGATTGTTCCCGTCTCGCCCTGGTAGTACAATCCGCTGCTCCTGGCCGTCTGGAGGCTCACGTCCATGACGGCATAGGCATAGAAGCTTCCGTTCGCGGTCTTGTTCAGCCCGATGTTGTCCTCGGTGTAAACGGAGAACGTGTAGTTGCCCCTCAGGGTGCTGTCCCCCCAGGTGCCGTTCACGCTGTCGAACGGGTAACCGATCAGGTATTCATAGGGGTCGGTGCTGCTTCCGAAACGCCTCATCAGTATGCTGTCGACGGTGTCGTCGGGCCTTGTCATATAGATGCGGGTGAAGTTTATCGGGATGCCGGATTGGCTTGTCACGTTCGCCCAAATCTCCAGGTTCCCAAGCTGAGGGATTATCCCGGGAACCGCGCTTACTCCAATCAGGGGGGCGATGTTCGGGGACAGAATGACCGTAAGATTGAGATGGGAAGGGGAGCCCTGGACTGCCGATATGTTGTAGCTTGCATTGTACAAGGTTATGTTGGCCCCCGAGATGTTGTAGAAAACGCTGAACTTGAAGGCCGTCTGGTTCTCGACCTGAAAATTAACGAACTCGGTCCAGGTATAGTTGAACATGCTAGAGCTAGAGGTCGCTGGATAGATGTTGAAGGTGATGTTGACGTTGCCGGAGTTGTTGATGGTCACGTTGCAAAGGACACCCTCCTCGGGCGATTCGGAATGCTCGCAGAAGAGGTCAGCCGGATCCGGCACGGCCCACGTCCTGCTCGCCGGGACGTTGACTGCCATGCTGAGCGTCTTGTACCCGCCGTTATCTGATGTTATGTTCAGCAATCCACTATATTCACCTGGCGGGTAGCTGAGCGGAACGGAAACGCTCAGATTGACCCTTACGAAAGAGCCCGGAGTGAGGTTCCCGCCCGCCGTCGCCGTGATGTTCGGGATGACCTTAATTGTGAAATCGTCCAGTTCCGACAAAGGGTCCAGTACCGTGAATTCCATTCCCTCGACCGGGTCGTTCCCCGTGCAGTTCATGGTGAAATTGCCGATGATGCCGGTCGTTCCGTGGGTCACCGTCCCGTTGAGTACGTCCTCTGGTATTATCACCGTGACATTGGACAGCACGAATATGTCGACCAGAGAGGAGTTCATCCTCATGCCAATCTCCGGGTTGTCCCAGATCACGCTCACGTTTACGGTGTAGTTGCCCGAAGGTGTCCCGTTCGAGACTGTGATCAAGTAAGAGCCTGGGCAGGACTCGGAACTCCCCAGGTTCCCGCACTCGTAATTCGTCGTGTTGCTCGTGTTTATGAATGGCGAAGAGAAATTCAGGGTAATGTTGACCGCATAAGCCGTGGCATTCTCGACGTTGGTGGAGTTGACGAACACGCTGAACGATTGGCCTTTGAAATAAGTGATGATGTCCGCGGTGAAGTTTGCTGGGCTGACGTTCAGCGTCAGGTTCGTGCCGGAGACCGTGACGTTGATGGGCAACTCCTCGTACCCGCCATTGCCGCTGCTGATGTTGACCGTCCCCGAGTAATCCCCGCTGGGGTATCCGCTCTCGACCTCGAGCCACATCGGGACCTGGCTCACGTTCCCGGGGGCCATGGCCGTGATGTTCGGAGGAACGAAAGTGAAATTGAACTGGCTGACGAAGCCGGTCACGTTGAACGTCACGTTCTCAAGCTCAGCATTGCCGAAGGACCTCAGCGTCAGGTTCGCGATGTTCTTCGGGATGCCCGCGGCCACGGTGGCCGAGACGTTCTCCTCGAGGACATCCAGCACATGGGTCGGCGTGACGTTCACGGTAAGGTAGGTCTCGTTGAAATCCGATGTTGGGTTGGTGTTGTCCCAGGTGACGTTTATGAGCACCGAGAAGTTCCAGGGCGCAGTCGTCTTCCAGACTGTGATGTTGAAATCTCGCGAGCAGGTCTTGGATATCAGCACCATTCCGCAGGATGCGCTGGAAGAGTCCGATGTCAGGTTCTGGGGCAGGCCGAGATTGATTGTGGTGTTGTATGCCGTGCCGTTCTCGGTGTTGGTTGCATTCACCGTCACCAAGAAGCTTTGATTGTTTATCCAGGTAACGTTCGAGGCGATATAGCTCGCGGGGAATACCGATATGGACATGTTCGTCTCCAGCGCCTCCGTCGTGAAATCCTCCGTGCCGAACCCTTCGTTCCCCGTCTTGTTCGCGCTGCAGTTGAGCGTATATAGCCCATAAATCAGGGGCGATTTGAATTTCACGAAATAAGAGCCGTTGTTGAGATCCGTGATGTTGTCAGGATGGACATCGAACAGCTCCGTGGCCCCCCGGTATATGGAGCAGTTCATCGTAGCGGCCGGGTGCCACACGTCCTGCCTGAACGATAACACATCGACTGAGGCGTTGACCGCCCTTCCGGATATCCCGGTGGGGTTATAGATCGTGACGTTGACGAACAGCTCCTTCGTCACGTTGAATTGCTTCGACGAGATGTTGAGCAGGACAAGGTCCCCGTCATAAAGCCACGCGATCGCTTCCCATTTCCCGGTATTTGCGGTGTAGGCAAACTGGTAGGTGTTCGTGTATACGCCGTCTCCCGCAGTCAGATCCCCGTTCGTGCCGTCATCATACATGGTCATGTTTATGTCATCATCCGGGGACGGTGTCCCGTTATCGAGAGACAGGTTGACGTATTGGAGCAGGCTGTATGGGTCGTAGGTGATGTTGACGGTGATGAAAGCTGTCTCGTTCCTGTTGTAAATGTCCAGGTCGGTCTCCGTCCTTGAGGCCAAGGTCCGCTGGCCGAAGCCTCCGACGACAATGACTGGGGGGCTCCTGATGGCGTCCTTCAGGGCCAGGAACTCGTCGGTCTGCCCGGTTCCCTTCCCGAAATAAGCCACCGCCTTCTCGGTTATCGATTGGCCGGGGCTCACGGTTATGGCGCTGAGCTGAATGCCGATCCTGTCCCCAGCCGAGTTGTTGGTCGCGAAGAAGTCCGCGGCCGTCTCGTTTAAATTGATCACGCCAACAAGATCACCATAGCTCGACAGCGCATAGAACCATGAAAACGGGTCGGTCTTGTTCCCCTGATCGATGGACGTGACCGAGCCGCCGTACGAGCCCCAGGAATCACCGACATCGAAGGCGAGCGCACCTGCCTCGGTGGAGTTCCTGTCGATGCCGTAACCGGCTGCGTTGGTGAAGTTCTGCTCGATCTTGATGAACGTCCCGGTCTTTTCCTGTCCCGCGTGATTGTAAACATAATATTTCTTGGTCAGCATGCCCTCGTTGGTAGGCAGGCTCGCATTGCCCCAATAAGTCTCATTCCCGGTCTGGACAATGGTGAGCCTCACGGGCCCCGGAACGAGGGTTACGTCGTCAAAAAGCCTGAAGCCGAACGAGTCCGTGCCGTTCGAGTATTCGATGTATTCAACTGTCTTCATGTACTCATAGTCGTTGAGGAAGATGAACGGCGGGGAACCTCCCGAGTATATCTTGAAAAGGCCGCTGGCGTTCTCGCTCCTGTTCGTGTCCAGGAAGAAGTACAGCCTTGTAGTATTGAAGTGGAACTCGTCCCCGCTCCAGACATACGTCAGGTTCGTGGCATAATTTCGATATGGCTTCGCTCCGTTCTCAAGGGTGTCGAAATGCATGTAGAAGACCCTCCTTGTGCCGTTAGTTGTTGTCCCGTTCATGATGAACACGGCGTTCCCTGCCGCATTCGTAAAAGGGTCATATGACGACAGCTGGTCGAACTGGCTGGGCAGCTCATGCATCGCTCCGCCCGAGAGGTTGTACTCGACGAGCCTGGTCGAGTTCTCGTCGAACGTGCCGCTCGCACCTACCTGCCTCAAGACGTCTGTGAAGTTCAAGTCCCATTCAACGGGCCAGTTCGAAACGTTGGAATCGCCGGTATCGACAACGAACCTCATCCTGTAGCCCCAGGTGTCGTTCCACCACTCGTATCGATTCAGGTAAATCCCGTCGCTGTCCGTGACGTTGAGCGTCTCGAATCCCCCGGCCGCGCCGTCGCAGAGCACGTTCCAGCTGAAGTTGCCAATGTTGCTGAACGTCCTGTTGTACGCGTAAAGGGATGAAGCCGCGTCAAAGTACATCGCGGCCGGGGCGCTCCAAGCACCGGTTTCGTTGAATCTTATCTCGCAGTAGACCCCGCTTCCGTTGATGGGCTCCGATGAGGTCAAGTTCGTGAAATTGGCGAAGAAGAAGACCGGCTCGTTTATGAATGCCGGCTCGTTCCCGCCGAGCGCCTCGCTCGAGTCCCAGACCCCGAGCCGCGAGTCGGTTCCGGTGACGAACGCGAAGAAGCCCGTGAAGGCGGGCTGCAGGTAAATTCCTGCAGCTAACAAAGCGGCCACGACAAGTATCTGCAACAGCCTCATCCCTAACATGCCATCATTTCTTCAGCAACATCCTCTTGCTCTTTTCATAAGCCCTTCTGCTGATCTCCCCGTTCTTGTAGGATTCCTGGAGCTTAGCCAGCATCATCGCCTTGCTGTGGCGCTTCCCGCCACCGCCGCCGGTTGCCGCCGGATCTTCGCCCTTCTGGGCCTTCGGCTTCGAGTAGGACGCTATCTTGGCGTCGATCTCCCTTATCCTCTGCAGGTTCTTGGTCTTGGCGCTGTTGAACTCCTCCTCCGATATGTCCTTGTTGCGCAGGTTCTCCTCCAGCGTGCTCAGCAGCGTCTCGATCTCCTCCTTCTCCTCCTGCAGCATCTTGGCCTCGGGCGGGAGCTCGATTTCGGTAGACTTCGCTGCCTTCATGGCCTGTTCCTTCACTTCGGAAACCGCCTGCTTGACGACTTCCATGTCGTCCCTGGTCGCATAATCCGACAGCCTCCTTGTCACGTCCTCCATGTTCTTCATGATGTCCGCCAGCATTCCTTCGGTCTTGTCCTGCCTGACCCTGTAGGTGTTGAATTCGTCAAGGCGCTTCCTCAGCTCCACGTACAGGCCGTCCAGCTTTGTCGAAGCCGCCTTCATCCTCTCCTCGATCTCCTGTATCCTCTCGAGCTTCTCCCCCACGAGCTTGCTGCCCTTCATTATGTTCTCCAGGCTTCCGATATCGGTCATGAGGCCCTTTATCCTGTTCATCGTGTCGGAGAGCATCTTCCCGCTCCTCTCGAGCCTCTCTATCCTCGTGTTTACGTCCCTCATCTGCTCGTCCCTCGTCGTGAACTCCCTCAGAATCCTGGCCGAATCCACCTGCGATATGGCGTCCTTGAGCTTGTCGAAGACGACCTCCTGCTCCTTTGATTGCGCTTCCCTCTGATATACGATCGACCTGATCTCGGCGAAGCTCTCCATCATCCTCTGGATCTTATCATCAGTGACGTTCTTTGCTTCCTTCATGCTCTCGACCAGGGCCTTGCTCTTCTCGACCTCCGTGTTCATCTTCGTGAACTGCTTGTCAAAGCCTGCCACCGTCTCGCCGGCCTTCTTCAGGTCCTTCAGTTCCGATTCTATAGAGCTGATCCTGTCATCGACCTTCTTGATCCTCTTGTCCGTCATCTCAAGGCTGGCCGCGGTTATGACATCCTTCATGCGGTCCCCTACCATCTTCTCGAAGTCCTCAAGTACCGGGACTGAGGAAAAGATACCTGGCCTCTGGGTCTGCGCGGCCGCCTCCGTTGGGGCTTCGGGCCGTGCAGCTCCCGTCACGACGACGGGCCTCTCCTGCGCGGCAGCCGCGACCGGCGCCTCTTGCGGGGCGGGCCTCTCCTCCACCTTCACGCCGGAGGCTTCCAGCCTCTTTATCTTGTCCTCCAGCTCCTTGAGCTTGTTCTCGTTCTTTGACCTGACCTCCTGGTAGGTCTTGTCCGGGAGAGTGGCTTCCCTGTAGGCATCCTCTATCGAAGAAAGCAGCGCCTCAACCTCATCCTTCTGGGCAATAAGCTCTGACATGGTCTCCACCGGATTCTCTCCTGGCGCCGTCTCATCCTTGGTGGTCTTTCCATGTTTTCCCTTCTTCTTTACGGGTTTTCTTCCCTTCTTCGGCCTCGCGTCCTTACTATGACCTTTGACATCATTCCGGGATCCTGCGCCTTCGGGCTTGTCGTCGTCTGGCGCCCCTTGCGTGCCTTCGTCTGGTTTCCGGTCCCCTTTTCCAGCAGCTTCAGTATTTCCCCCGGAGTCAGATTCCTTCGGCTTATCGGGCCTTTTTCCAGGCTTCGATGAATCGCCTTTGGCACCAGCCGCGCTCAGGCCTTTAACCCCCGTATCTGAATCTTCCTTTCCCTCCATAACACCAGCCTCCTTCTGCGCCTCCTCGTTATCCTTCCCGCCGCGCTTTTCAAGCATGACGCGGAACTTGGACCCGAACCTCTTCCGCAGCCCGCCTATGCCGCCTCCGTCATCCGTCCGATCCGCATCCCGCCGGGCATCGCCGCCCGCTCCCGTATCCTCGCCTTTGCCTTTCATATCCTTAATTTCACCTCATATTTTTTATATCGGGTCACATCGCCTTCACCCGGTTGCTAACGGATTCTATGTAGCTCTCCGCCATCGTGAAAAGCCCCTGCTTCAGCTTGTCCCTGGCGAGGTTGAGTTCCACCTCCACGTCGCTCGTTTCGACCCCCCTCTTCTTCATGTCGTCGAGCTTCTTCTGGATCTCGTCGACCGACTTGCCTATCTTGACGTACTTGTCCAACTCCTCCGCCGTCAGCCTCTTGGTATCATGGAGCAGCGGCCTGAAGCTCACGAACCACGGCTTCCCGTTGTTGTAGCTCGCGTTCTGCATGAGCCCCGTCCCCGTCACGAGCTTGGTGATCTTGCTGGCATAGTCCGGGCCGTACTTGGTCTTGACCCTGTTTATGTCGCCCTCGTACTTCGTCCTGAGCTGTATCTCGGTCGATATGTTCGCCCTTATGGCTCCCCTGAAGTCCATGAGCACCTGGGATATCATGAATATCCCGACGCCCCACTTCCTGAACTCCCTGCACGCCCTCTCGAGCACGATATAGCCGCCCTTGCCTCCATATTTCGGAAGCAGCCTGTGGACCTCGTCGTATATGAGCATCATCCTCATCTCCCTTGCCTCCGGCAACCTCATCTCGAAAAGGCTCTCGACGCTCCTCCTGACGAACTTGTCCATCTCCTTGTTGGGAAGCTTCTCCGTGACAAGCACCGTCATCTCTCCCTTCTTCTCCATGATATCCTTCCAAGGTATCGGTTGGTCGCCGTTCTCGATCATTATGATGTTCACCTTGTAAGCCCTTGCGTCGTCGGGCTTCATGCCGAACTGCGGGTAGAGGTTCAGCATCGCCGGGTCCTTGCATGGCCTCATGAAGCCGGTCCACTGGGCAGTCGGGTCGACAACGACTATGGGTATGCCTCTCTTGAGCAGCTCCTCCGAGCAGACCTGGGCCGACACCGACTTCCCGGCGCCCGTGGAACCCGCCGCTATGCTGTGGGTGGTGAGGTCGTCAAGGGTCATGTACGCCTTCATGTCGGTCTCGGCGATCTTCCCGACCAGAAGCGACCTGTCCCCGGGCTTGGGCAGCTTTCCGACATCCATCGGGAATATGTACCTGGCCTTCGATTTCTTCTTCTTCCTGTACATCGAGAAGAACCTGCTGCCGAAGTAGTAGCCGGGGATAAGCGCAAACAGTATCGCATACGTTATCCAGCTCGAGAAGATGGACATGAGCATCTTGATGGGGAGCGGCACGTATATTATGTCGAAGGAGTCTATCGCGAAAGCCTGCTTCCTGCCGTCCCAGTAAGTCGCGTTGATCTCGATGACGTACCTTCCGAACGATGTGTCGGCCGGTATCTCGATGGACTTCTTGAAGGTCTTCACGTTCTCTATTGCCAGCGTCTCCCTCTTCCTGATAATGACGTTCTCCGTCTCCAGGCTCTTGATATCATAGGTCACGACGATGTCGTCGATATCTGCCGTTTCCCCCATGTTCAGCAGGGTGACCTCCAGCGTGAGGTTCGTGCCCGGCTCCACCGTCTTCGAAAGCGCCTTGACCCCCACGTCGAGCAACGGCTCCTTGGGCCTCTCCACCTTGACGGTTATGGGGGTGACGTGGGTTATGTTCCTTTCCCTGATCCTGGTTATAATGTCGCCTGTGTATATCCCCTCCATCGTCGACGGCAGGGTGAACACCTTGATCTTGACAGTTCCCGTGGAGCTTCCCCTGATGTCGAAGACCGGCCTCTCTATCATGACCAGCTCCCAGACATTGCCCTCCACGCTAACGTCCACCGTTATCGCGCTGCCCAGGTTGTTGGTGACGTCGATGCTGTGTATCTCATGCTCCCCCGGCCTGAGTGTCACGAATATGAGACTCGACTTTATTTCCACCGGGACCCTGGGCACGCCGACGGCCCCCACCGCGCCGGCTCCGACCCCGCTTGGCCCTCCGGGGGTCGGGGGTTTAGGCGGGACTGGCTCGGGAGTAACATGCCTGCAGTCCTGCGGGCAGTTGGCGTTAGACTCGCCGTAGTCCTCCTCGCACTCTCCGTTGCCGCAGACGTACTCGGCCAGCGCGTACGCATCCCCGATCGAGGTCATGAATGCCGCCAAGGTGGTGTTCGACGGGTAGACAGCGACGTTGCTCATCCTGGTCCAAACGCTTCCGCACCCGGTCCTCCTCGTCCAATTGGTGCATTGGTAGATGCCCAGCACTTTCGGGCTGGCGATTTCATCCTCGAACTCGCTGTAGTTGAAAACCAGAGTGGCGTTGGTCATGTTAAGCGTGGTGTTGACCGTGATGCCCCTGAACAGCCCCCTGACGTTCATGCCTATCAGTTTTGTCATGATGTTGCCGAAGCACAGCGGGTTGAAGACATCCGATTGTATGCCGACCCCCCTGATCCCAAGGGATTCGTTCCACAGGTGCAGGTCGATGTTGTACACCCCGGAGTCGATCGTCTGGTTGTAGGTACCCGCCTGATCGGTGCTGAAGTTGAAGTACGACATGCCTTCGATGTAATAAAGGCTGAAATCAACGCTCAACGGGTCCTTGGGAGCCGTGTCCTCTTCGTCAACCGCCTTACCGTGGAACAATATGAGCACAGAGACCAGGAAGGACGCGGAAGTCCCGTTCATGTTCCCCGACATGTCGTAGACCGTCGCGTTTACGTAGTAATCACCGGTCTGCGAGGTGTTCGTGAACTGTCCCTGATACGTGTAGGTGTCTCCTATCCTTCCCAAAAGGTAGAGGGAGAGGTTCTCGGTTACATTGTGATGGCTAACCGTGGCAGTCACGTTTTTCACGCCGCCAGGCTCTATTATGTCAACGGTTACCGTCGCAATCGAGTTAAGCGAGACCTTCGGAGGAACGCTTATCGATATGTCCGGGGGTGAGGTATCCGTGTATATCACGGACTTGTACGCGACATCCCAGTAATAAAGGCTGGTATTGGTGCCATTCATGGTATAGTTGGCGGAGACGTTCAGGTCGTATCCCCTGTCCAGCTCCAGGTCTGGGGCGGTGAAATTGATCAGCCAATAGCTCTCGTTGGTGACGTTGTCCAAGATCCAGATGATATATGTCAAGTTGACATTGAAGGTATCCGTTCCGTTAGAAAGGCTTATATTCCATGCTACGGTGTCGTTCGAGGTTATCGTGTAGTTCCCGTATGTGAGATTCGCCATCACCCGGACGCTGTCGTTCCAATTCACATTCACGACAGGGTTTGACTCGGTCGGTGATAGGATGTCCACGAAGTATGGGTGCACGGTTAAGTTCAGGACGGTGGTCTCTATCTTCTCGCCAGCCTCCGCCGTCCAGTTCCTCGTCCTGGCATAGGCGTAGAAAGTGGAGAACTGGCTCACAACCGGCGCCGTGTAATTGACCTCAAGCTGCCGTGAACCGCCGATGGGGATGTCGATAATCTGCTGGTCCTCTTCAAGCACGAAGTACTGCGGGTATCCTCCGGTTCCCCTGTAAACGTCGAGCTCAAGATAAACATTCCCCAGGTTCTCGACATATATCTTGCCGAGCGTGCCGTTAGTTCCCTGGATTACGGTCTTGGCGAGCTGTGGAGTCACCGACCAGGTCAGGTTGGTGGGTATCCTCACGTACACGTCGATGTCATCGTATACCCCCTCGTCGCTAGTCACTTCGAGCATGCCGGAGTACTGCGCAGCGGGATAGTCCATCGGCACGTAGACCCCGACGCTGATGTTGGCGATTTGCCCGGATTCGAGAACGGACAGGCCGGGAGGCACGAATACCGTGCTGAAGTTCACGCACACCTCGCCCATGACGCAGTCGAAATCGATGTTTGTGACGTTGACGTTCCCGACGGATTTCACCTGCATCGTCTCGTTCCCGTAAGTGACGTTCATTATCCATATGGTGATGTTCTGCCCAAGTATCTCGATGGCCGGATTCGGCTCCACCACGACGAGGACGGTTGTGGTGCTGTTGCCGGTCGTGCTGTCTATGTTTGTCCATCCGGCTGTGAAGTTGATGGTGTAATTTCCGGCCGGCGTTCCATCCGGCACCGAAAGCGTTATGTTCCCCTCTTTGCTTGAGTTCTTGTATATTACCCCGAAGTCGAACGTGCCCGGCGTCACGTTCCACCCGCTTCCTGCCGTCGCATTAACCGACACGTTGTATGCCCTTGCGTACCCGGCGGTCGCGTTGAAGGCCAGGGCATAAGAGCTGCCATTGTAAATCGTGATGTTATGTATGTATATCGTCGAGACGTTGGGCACGACCGTAACGGCGGTGTTCGCGGTCGCTGTGCCGTTTATATCGACGCACCTCATCAGGTTGTACGTGTCATTCGCGCATATCTTGAACTGGTAAAGGCCTGTCACGCCTGTCGAGAAGTTATGGTAATAATAAGAGCCGTTATGATCCATGGGGACGGTGGTTACACCTCCGATCGTGTTTGTTATGTTTATCCATGCGTAATCCACCGCCTCGTTGTCACTTATTATGGCGTTCACCGTAGCATTGCTGAAGATTATCTCGAAAACCGGCGGGTCGACGCTGGCATTCTCGATGGTCGGCGGCGGGTTTGTTATGTTCATGATGAAGGTCACGTCCCTGGGAGTGGGCGGGGCAGGATCCGTCGTGCCGGTGATGATCGCTGTGATCGTGATCTTGTTGCTGTACTCTCCCGGCGTTGCCAGAGCCGGCACGGAATAGTTGATGAAGAGCTGTCCCGAAGTCTGCTTTCCTACGTCGAAAGCTTTGTAGAGGTCGTTCGTCCCGTTTATAAGAACGTAAGCTGGGGTCGAGCCGCCCTTGTAGAAGGTCAGGGTAACCTTGACGTTGCCCGTGTTCGAGAAGTTTATCACGCCGATCGAGCCTTGGGTGGCAAGCGGCGTCAGGATGGCACCGAAGGTGCTGGGGGCATTCAGCCAGCTGCTGTTCACAAGCACTGTCATATTCAGCAGGGCTTCATCGTACTCTGCGTTGCTGACGTTCGCCCTCAGCTTGGTCCAATAATCTCCCGGCTGCTGGCCGGCCGGCAAGGTCACCTCGATGTCGGAGGTGAAATTATCACCGGCGGCCAGGTATCCCTGATAATCGGGAACAAGCTCAAGTGTGCAGACGGGGCAGTTTACCCTGAAATTGCCACCGACATCCTGCATGTTTACAAGAAGCAGCGGAGAGTTGCCCGTGGATGCTATCGTTATGTTCCCGACGAATGTCTTCATGCCATGCTGTATCTGCTTGTAGACATAGTTCTCAAGGATATCAACGACGGGGTTGGATGCCACGACCACGGTGGTTGTGCCCACCGTGGTGTTTATGGTCTTGTCCGGATTCCTCCACGTCGCATTGGCCGTGATTGTGATGAGGCCCGGAGGCGTCTTCGGCTTTATAGTGACTATTATCTTCCAAACGCATGATTCGCCGGCTTCCATGGTCTGGCATGAGACGTCCGACTGGTTGTACTGCACTTTTCCTCCGGAGTCGTCGTAGACGCTGAGATTGACGTTATAAGCGTGGGCAGGTCCGGGGTTGGTGAAATTCATCGTAAGGTTGAAGGGATATCCGCCAGTCTGGGTTATGTTGCTGGCCGTAAGCCACGACGGGCTAGAGTTCATGATGCCATCGACCTTGCCCCATACCGAGAAATTATAGATAGCCGACTCGTTCATGTTATGCTCCGTGTACGGGTCCCACGCCCTTATGGTGACGTTGAAGAGGCCGCCCACTGCAGGCAGGTACTGGACCCTATAGGTGTCATTCGCGATCTCCGTCATGTTGAGGTCCACGTATCCGTCTCCCGGTATCCCTATGTGCGCCTTGACATCGTAGACATCATAGTTGTCGATTGCCATGGCCGTGATGTTCGTGTAATTCAGGTTGGCTTCCAGGCTGGCGTTAGGTATGATCGTTATATTGAAAATCTGCGGCGGCTGCTGGTCCTCGATCGTGTATGTGGCGAACGCCTCCGTCGGGTCGGATGCGTTGTACAGCATGCTCTGGTTGTCGGTAATGTTGCACTTGAAGTATATGACCCCTTTGCTCTCAGGGATCCACAGATGGGTTATGTAGCCGCTGATATTCGAGTAGTGCGAACCGTTGAATGTATAGTCGGCACCGTTGTAGCTGTACCAGACCTTGACGAGATAGTCCTTAACGGGGTTGTCCTCCGGCCTGTCCTTCACCTGGCAGGTGAAGTTGAAGGGAAGCGGATACGTCAGGTAGCTCCCGCTGGTCGGGTAACCCCAGTACACGCTCAGCTCGCCTGATATGCTGATTGCCACTATATCCTGTCCCTCATCGTAGAACGCCCTGTTGGCCTTGCCCGTGATGTTCTGCACTCCCGTCTGCTGGTACCCCAGGTATATCGATTCCGGATTACCGCAGCCCAGTTGCTGGCTGTCCTCGTTGTACCAGCAGACGGTGGCAACACCAGAGTGGTTGTTGCCGTTCTCGTCCCAAACCTGCGCATACGGATACATGTGGTCCGATTGCACGAAGGCGGTGCCGTTCAAGGGGGACGTTATGTTCATGAAAAGCACTCCCTTCACGGTAACGGAGGTCGTGTTGGTGGCCGATGGCTCGTTGGTCGCCGGCTTGGTTGCGTTCATGTAAATCGTGTAAATTCCTGGAGCTACGTTGTCATCGGCGTTGAAAAGGAACCTGCACCTTCCCACGCCGTTCGTCGTGCAGTTCCCAAGCAGTCCCGTCGAGTTGTAGAACCATACGACCGCCCCCGCTGCATATCCGATATCGGCGTCCTTGACCTGCACCGAGATGTTCGTCTCGTAAGGTGTGAACGAGTCATTCCTCTTGATCGTTGAATAAGGTTCCAGGTCGATGTCGGTTATCTTAAGCGGCCTGCTTATCAGCACGATGGTCTGGTTCACAGGCACAGATGCGTTATAATAGAACTGGGCGCTGTCATTTATCCTGCAGCTAATGTTATGATACCCGGCCTTCTCGTCATCGGTGTCCCATCTCCAGCTTGCGTATCCCTTCTTCGGCCCGGAATCCAACGTGATGTTGCTCCAATTGAAGGAGCCGTTATTGTAGAAGTTCACCGAATAGTTGCCCAAGCCTTGACCGGTATTCAGATCGACGACACGGCATATCACGTCAACATCGCTGCCGGCTGAAACCGAGGTGCCATTGTTCGGCACTATGTAATTTATCCCGCTCCACCCGTACACGGTGACCTGCGTCGTATTGCCGTTGGGGTCGTAATACTGCCTGGAGGTATTGACCCGCAATGTTTCCGGGCCGAGCCCGTAATTGGACGGGACGTTCCAGGCGAACCCGTATCCGCTCCCGATGTAGGTCCATGTCTGGTTGTACCATACCACGCTGGTGTCGTTGACAAGATTGCCGCATTCGTCCGTAACGGTCGCATTGAGCCATACGGTCGTGTTCCTGTTGATATTGCTATTGATAGAGGGAGCATAAGGATTAACGTACAACTGGCCGTAAACCGTCAGGCTTGGCTCGGTCGTGGTGTAGGCAGGTTCGTAGCAGACGTCCGTGGTCTGCCCTCTCCATCTCTGGACGCCAGCGGTCGAGTTGCAGGTGGGGTTGTAATCCACCTTGCAGTACCCACCGCCCGCGCTGGTGCAGCTCATGCTCTTCAGCCCTGGAAGATAGAATAGATAGGCATTATACACGGCTTCGGAAACGGCTCCCGATGCGTCCATGACCGTCAGATTGACTGACTGGGCGCCTGGAGCGGTGAAGGAGGCCCCCTGCTCCTTCGCGTCTATGGTGACGTTGGCGC
>JAFGSV010000020.1 GCA_016934325.1 Candidatus Aenigmatarchaeota archaeon
CAATCCTCGGACATGTCGACCGCGGTCAGGGTTATGGGGGTCGCCACCCCTATCCAGTCGTAGGTCCCGTCCGTGTGGAAGGGGCTTCCGTAGCTCTTGGTCGTCACGGGGGCCTCGCTGTCTATGCTCGTCGTGTCATAGATGGTCTTCCAGACCTCGTTCACGTCCCTCGTCTCGAACTTCCAGTGGAGCAGGCACTCCTCCGGGTCCTCCGAGGGGGCGGTCGCATGGAACTCGAATTCATCCGAATCTCCGGCTCCTATGTAATATCCCTCGCTGATCGCGATGTAGTGGCAGGCCTTCCTCGAGCTTATGAACTGCAGCTCCCAGCCCGTCTTCTCCTCACACGCGCTCGCATCCTCGAACCCGCCGTACAGCTCGTTCTTGTATATCCTGACCTCGTCGACGGTGTCAGGGCCATCATTGTGGATTGTGACCGTGTAGTCGTTCGTGACCCCGGGCACGGACCACTCGGGCTCCAGCTCGGCGGAACTCGTGTGGGCTGCGAGAACGGGCATGACATAGAAGGCGACGAAAAGCAACGGGATGAGTGCGATGATGGAGATTGCCCCGAACCTCATGAGCCCCGTCATGCATTTCATTTTCAATCGTCACCGAATTTTCAAAAAAAATTCAATGGTCAATAATTGGGAGCATATTTTAAATAAGTTTTTTTTTCGCACTACCATGGTATTGTATTCTATGCGATTCCGGGAAGGATGATATAGGTTTAAATTATTTAGCACCAATAAGATATTGCGGATGTCCGACCGGGTTTTTTGAATCATATCAGGGGAAATGGCATGATACCTGTGCAGGTAAGGGTGACGAAAAAGCTGATGGAGCTGCTCGACAGGCTCATCGAGAGCGGCGCGTATTCGAACAGGTCCGAGGCCATCAGGGACTCCATAAGGAAGAACATCGACCATTTCCACGCCACGGGATTCATCGAGAAGGTCGTGGAAAAGACCGAGCAGGACGAGTGAGTCCTGCGTATTCGATTTTCGATTGCGCCTTCTGGTCGGAATGGGTTTCGAATTGAATTAATGCTATTATACTTTACCTATTCATAGTATATGATATCCAATATCATGTTCATGTGACCGCAGCCCTGGCGGCATGGGCGCAAAGCTCGTCTGCTTCCTAAATCTTCTTTTTCATATGCGTGGCTTCCGCGACAAAAAACCCCGGAAATCCGCATTCGATGGGAGAAGTATAAATACGTGCAATACCATAATATACTATACGCAAAACGGGGTGTGTTTTTTTGGACGAGGAATTCCACGTGAAGATTGAGAACGTAGTCGTGTTCGCAACGTTGGGCAAAGATATCCCCCTTGACAAGATCTCCAAGGAGCTCGTGGGTGCGGAGTACACCCCCGAGGCCTTCCCGGGGGTCATCTACAGGATACCCGACCCCAAGACCGCGGCCCTGATCTTCAGCTCGGGGAAGATAGTCTGCACCGGGGCGAGGAGCCCCGAGTTCGCCAAGACCGCCGTGGAGAGGGTCGTGGACGACATGAGGGCCTTGCAGATAGACCTGCCCAGCAAGTTCCACACGGGCGTCGAGAACATCGTCGCCTCCACGCAGATAGACGCCAAGGACAAGCTGAACCTCGAGCACATCGCCTACAACCTGGAGAACGCAGAGTACGAGCCGGAGCAGTTCCCGGGCCTCGTGTACAGGATATCGGACCCGAGGGTCGCCTTCCTGCTCTTCGGGACGGGCAAGATAATATGCACCGGGGCCAGGAAGATAGAGGAGATACACGCCGCCCTGCAGAAGTTCAAGGCGAGCCTGCAGGAGCTGGGCATTCCGGTCAAGGCCATAAAGCCCACCAAGACCAAGCGCTGAGCCGTATCATCGCGGCTACTTCTGGAGCATTTCACCGATCGAGGATATGTCGTCTTCGTCGGACTGCTCGGGTACCAGAATTATGCTGACCCCCTTCGCCCTGCCTATCTTCTCCATCTTGACGAGGAACTCCACCAGGCCGAATGCATGCAGGCCCGAGTCGTTCCTTCTCCTCAGCTCGTCGGGCTTCATGATTTCCGGCTGGCCCACGCCCCTGGCGACCCACAGTATCACGTCTTCGTCAGAGATGCCCAGCAGGCCGTTGGGATCCTCCAGCCTGACGGGGCGGACGCCCTTCACCTGCCCCTTTATCCTGGCGGCTAGCTCCCACGCGTTGCTGTCGAACTCGGACCCGAGGAATACGACTCCCATGATCAGACACCGCCGGCCAGCTCGCTCCTGATGTTTACGACGAAATACGCGCCTATCAATATCAGAGCTGAACCGGCGAGCTGCACTATCTGCGCGGGCTCGCCAAGGAAGGCCGCCCCCAGTGCCAGGGAGACGACTGGCGCCAGCAGCAGGATCGCGGATGCCTTGCTGACGTTGATGAGCTTGATGCTGTAGTACCATGTGAAGATGTAGCCGAACAGTATCGCGGCGGATATGGATATGTTCATGACCTGCTGCGGCGCCAGCGCAAGAAGCAGGCCGAGCTTACCCATGACTCCCGCGAACCCGAACAGTATGAGTGCGCCGATGAACATCCTGCTGAACGAGACGATCCAGTTCGTGTCGCCCTTGATCATAGCCTTTCTGGCTATGGTGTTCTCCGCCGCCCACAGCACGGTGGCCAGAAGGACCAGCAGGTCGCCCGCAAGCGGGCTCGTCCACAGCTCCGCCGGCTCGATGGCCGAACCGAACATCACGACGGTGCCGAGCATCATGATTATCAGCGCATAGGTCTGCTTCATGGATATCTTCTCGTGCAGGAACCAGTACGCGAAGACCGCCACGTATATGGGCAGCGTCTTGTGCAGGAAGGCGGCCCGTCCCGCCGTCGTGAGCTGCAGCCCCGTGAAGAAGAGCAGGAAGGCCGCGGCGCCGCCGATGACGGCTATCGCGAGCATGTACCTCCAATTGGCCTTGCTGAAGCTCTTCCTCAGCTCATCTGCCTTGAATCCCGACTGCCAGTACATTATGCAAAGGAAGGCGATGCCGATAATCAGCGCCCTGAGGCTCGTGAAGACCGTGGGGTCCGTCCCGATGACGAAAAACTTGTTGGCGAAGACGGCGAAACCGCTGATTAACGCCGTCAGCAATGCGAGGATCGTGCCCTTGGTCTCCTTGTTCATCTAATCAACCATCATCCCAATCATTTAATTTGGATTCTCTCATTAAAAACTTTTCCCCGATGTGCCTTTCGGGCTTCTTCTCTCATTTATAAGCAATTCGCGATTAAATGATGAAGTAAGGTGGTCCATGCGATGTACGACCTCATAATAATAGGAGCAGGCCCCGCCGGCCTCGCAGCCGCGCTGGACGCGGATTACCTCAGGCTGAGGACCCTCGTCCTGGAGGCCAGGAAGGCTGGAGGGGCGCTGTCACAGATGTACCCGTGGAAGAAGGTCGACTCCTTCCTGGGGCTGCCCGGCATGAAGGGCCAGCAGGTCTCTGACAGGATCGTGGAGCACGTCAGGTCGGCCGGCATCGAAATCAAGGAGGGCGAGGAGGTCCGTGAGATACACGCCGGCAACCCTTTCAGGGTGGTTACGAAGGATGCAACCTACGAGTCCGCCGCCGTGATACTCGCCACCGGGGTCAGGGGCGTCCCGAGGAAGCTCGGGGTGCCCGGGGAGGACCTGCCCGGGGTGATCCACTTCCTACCAGACCCCGGGAAGTTCAAGGGACGCAAGGTCCTGGTCGTCGGAGGGGGTGACTCGGCCGCGGATTCGGCACTGGGGCTGGACGCGGCGGGCGCAAATGTCTGGCTCGCCCACAGGCGCGATGACATGAGGGCGCAGGACGAGAGCAAGGAGGAACTGAGGAAGTCCAAGGTGAAGATTCTGTGGAACACCGAGGTCGAGTCGGTCTTCGGCCATGGCAAGGCCGAGGGGGCGCGCGTCTTCAGCAACAAGACGGGAGAGAAGACCGAGTTAAGGTGCGACACCGTGCTGATCTGCATAGGGTCGGAGTCGACGAAGGACCACCTCGAGAGGCTAGGGATAAGGATGGAGAGAGCGCTGGTGAAGGTGGACGAGGACGGGATGACGAGCGTCCCGGGGATATTCGCGGCCGGTGACATCGTTAGCAGGATAAAGAGGATCCCCCAGGCGCTGGCCACGGGGGAGAGGGCCGCCTACTCCGCATACAAGTACATAAAGAAGCCTTACTGGAAGTAGGCGCTGCCCCCGCCGAGGCCTGAACAGTTTGTTCACATTAGGCGCAGCTAATTGTTAGACGGAATCCTTAAATTTATAAGTGCGAGCGTTCCAGTGTAAGGCAATATGCTCCCCAGTCTTGCTCCAGGACTCGTTCCTGGGCTACACTGGGTTCACTTTTCTCTCATAGGGCTTTCTGTCGTGTACACTGAAAGTCATCCGGGTGTATCGCCTAGTCATAGAATTTTCTAGGAGGGTTGTTCTTCTGATTCTTATTATGCGATAATTATTTAAGTATAATTAATTATAATAGCATTATTATGAAATATTTTGAAAGGAATCTTTTAGAAGAACTCAAGAAGTGGACAAAACGCCGGGAGATGATAATCATAAAGGGTCCTAGGCAGAGCGGCAAGACAACCCTTATGAAGAAGCTCGGCGAATGGCTTTCCGGCGACATGTCAGTAAAGCCTGAGGACATGACTTTCATAACTTTTGAAGACCGGGAGGAAATGGAGAAATTCTCGACAGACCCCGTAGATTTTGTAAAAAGGTATGCTAGTGACAACGGCATGCACTACCTTTTCATAGACGAAGCCCAGTATTGCAGAGATATCGGTCAGAAGCTCAAGTTGATTTATGATACATATGATGACGTGAAACTATTCGTCACTGGCTCTTCTTCACTTGAAATTACAGCGGAAACCTCCAAATACCTTGTAGGAAGGTCCTTTTCTTTTGAGCTTCACCCTTTCAGTTTCCATGAGTTCCTTAACGCACGCGACAAAAAACTTGCACGTCTTTTCATGGAGACGAAATCGGACTTGATGAAACTCTTTTTGGAAGGAAAAGAATTCAAATCCCGGGGGAAGGATGTACATATCCCCGAACTTCTGAAAATGTATGGCGAATATGTAACATACGGAGGTTATCCGGAAGTCGTCAAATCGACTTCTGATGAAGAAAGAGTCATGGTGATCAAGAATATATTCAACACTTATCTGGAGAAGGACGTCATATCTTATCTTCAGATAACTGATACCGGAAAGTTCAGGAAGCTCGTTTCGGTCCTTTCCTCAATTACTGGCGGTCTCGTGTCATATGACAAGCTGCTGAAGTCATGCGGCGGGTACTTCAAGGAGATAACCGGCCTACTGGATGTGCTTGAGCAGACCTATGTGGTGAAGTTCCTGAGGCCGTTCCACAAGAACATGGTAACCGAACTCAGAAAGAGTCCGAAGGTCTATTTTCACGACTACGGACTGAGGAACTATGCCATAAACAACTTCAATGCCCTTGACATAAGGGACGATGCGGGAAAACTTGCCGAGAATTTTGTCCTAAATGAGGTCTCTTCATACTCCGAAAACATGTTCATAAACTTCTGGAGGACGACAGCAAAGGCGGAAGTCGACATTGTCCTTACAATAGGGGAACGAATTGTTCCCATCGAAGTCAAGTTCGAAAACATGAAGGAAGAAAAAATCACAAGAAGTTTTTTGAGTTTCATAGAGACATACGAGCCGGAATTTGCAATCGTTGCGAGCAAAGATTTCTGGGGGGAGCGGAAGATCGGTAAAACAACCGTCAAGTTCATACCACTTGTTTATTTCTGACAATGACCATCAATTCGGAAAATCAACTTTATCCCTGCCATTATTTCATGTTTTATAATTTTAGCAGGGATATTATTGTGGACAACTAATGCCATTTTGACAAAAATAGCAAAATTTTCATAAAATGAATGACAAAAATATGCCCCTTTCAGGACATGAACAGAATGTTCAATGCCCTTTTGACATAAATGTCATAGTCGACACCAGGAGACTATGATAATGAAAAAGAATGCCCCCGCCGAAAGCGGACAACTTGCGCGGCCTGTGATACCGTAAATATTCCCAATTTATGGCATTTTCATACTACTACACATTAAACCTTTAGCTCTGCCTGGCTGATAAGCGTTTCCATTCTAATCGTTTTCCATGTCTTTAATAGCCTTTTTCAGTTCGACCATTTTTAATTCCCTGCCCACGGTTAATCTAATAAAGTTTTCCAATTCATCAGCTTTTGTTTGCAGGACTTCCTTGGATTTCTTTAGTTTATTCTCCGCCTTCCTGCGCTCGGTGGTGTCATGAAAAAACCCCATAAGATATGTCTTTTTATTAATATCGATGGTTGTTGCATTGACATCAGCATAAAAAACACTGCCGTCCTTTCTCTTTAAAGGCAAATCCTGAGACAATTGGAATTCTCCTTTTAATTGCCTTCCAAATTGATCGATGACATAAGGAATATCTTTTTTGGGATGAATATCCATGACCCCCAAAGTCTTAATTTCCTCCCTGCTGTAGCCAAGCATGTGGCAAATTGCATTATTACCCATGATGAATTTCTTGCTTTTCGTATCGGCTAACAATATGCCATCGGCTGCGTTATCAAAGACAGATTTGAATTTCTCCTCTTCTTCCAGCAACAACTCCTTCTTCAGGCGCTCGCGCTCGGTGATGTCCTCGATGGCCAGAAGCATTATTCGCGATTTTGCTGGAGGTGGGGGTATGCGTCGAGCATTCAGGAGCATTATTCGTCTGCCAATGTGAGGAAAGACGTGCTCAACCTCGTAGTTCTCAAAGCTTGTGTTATTTGGAAGAATCTTCTCCAGGAGCTTTCGCAGTGCAGGGATGTTCCACTGCCGGTTGCCCAAATCGTAAATTAACCGGCCTAGGGTTTCCTTAGGGCTGACTTTAAAGTTCCGGTAGAAGGATTTGTTGGCCGAGATTATCCTTAGGTCGGCATCCAGCACCACCAAAGGCTCCCGCACGGTTTCTACGATGCTTTCGGAATATTCACGAGCTTCCTTGGCCATTTGTTCAGTGTTCCCGCGTCCGGTGATGGTGCCCGGTTCGTTTTTGCTCAGTTTCATAAAAAATCACTTCCCGCCCCTTCTTTCTGTGTCGACGTTGGAGTCTGCGAGCATGTTAAGATTCTTCATCAATGATGTGTTCATATCATCCTTGGTGCACAGGAATATGCCCTTGACATTGTTTTTCCTGACCTTGTTAATAAGGGAATGCGTGAACCTTATCACCACCTCCTCGTCATGACAAGTCAGAAGAGTGGAAATGGAGTCGAATATCACGCCGTCGAACCGCTTCGTCTGGAGGCACTTTTCGATCGCGAGCATTATGTCAGTCATGTTCGCTGACTCTATACTTTCGAAGTTCTCGCCATTGGACTTGGACTTGTCATACGGGTTTCCGGATGAAGCGTCTATGAAATAGAATCCCTGGATATCCATGCCCACCCCCTCCAGTGTCTTTATCAGCGCATAATAAGGCTTGTTCACAGTAACGTACACGGGCCTTGAGATAACCTTGGTGACATCCTTGATTATCGAGACGGAGTCGGTCGGGTACCGCGAATTCGATATCATGAATGCGAGTATCTGGTTTTTTCGGCTTTTTGCCTGACGTTCATCGGGCCCCCCCTCGCAGGCACCTCGCGTTTCCGGCGGGTTGTTGAGATGCTGGGACTGACACTCTTCTTCCCCAGGCGCTTGCCATTGCTCTTGGTGCTGCCAGTAGCGGTCATTCTTTTCATCGGCTTTCCAAAGTAGCCTTTGCTCGAATAAAATATGATGGAACCGGTTATTCCGATTGCCAGGGTTGTAATGAGAGAATGAAGGAATATTATATTCTCATCCGCAATTTCCTTTTCACCCATTTCCCCAGCTTCATTTTGTTCCCCGGTTTCATTTCCCGGCTCTTCATGTTCTTCCCCAATTTCTGGGAGGGCAGTATAAGTGCAGTCTTTTTCCATTTCTGGAGGTTTATACGTATCAGCGCAAGTGCCGGCATTAACGCAATTCCTTGTCTGTTTCCCGGATGGGAGGCATTTACCCCAATTCGTGCAGTTCCATTGATGTGTACATGCTCCTACGCTCGTTGTCCCTCCCGTTCTTCCTACTATCACCACCCCCCCTGTTGCGAAATCGTGCATTATAAAAGCGTCATCCGGTTTGTCAAAGAAAGTCGTTTCTGCAGATGCATTCACTGCGAGTAACAGGAGTGATATAATTGAGATGACGCTACATCCATTGATTTTAGATGCTCCCATTTTATCCCCTGCATTAGTTGACAGCATGTGTGTAGTATGAGCCTGCATGTGTTGTTACGTTATTGGCGTCCTCTGAATCGAACTGGACAATCAAATCTTTTTGATTAGAATCCGCAATCACCGTGCAAGTGACTGTATTGATGAATGGAATGGCGGTAGCGAGGCTTAATGTATTCTCCCCTGTATCTGCAGAGCTGGTGCTCACTTCGATGGTGTCAACCGCATCCGCTCCCCCCGTTTGCGTCACAAAATTGCAGTATCCGACAGGCCCGGATTCATTTACGATTACCCTGTTCTGGATTGCCACTCCGGTTGTAGATGTGCTCTGCGCAAGATAAGCCTGAACAATATTCATCTTGCCCGGTGCCAGAGTGATGGTGAATATGGTCGTATACCCCACACTCGTGGCATTCAAATCACTCCCCAGATAGACTGGGATAATCTCCTCCCCTGCAGGGAGATCTGTCAATAAAGAACCATTTCCTATAAAATTACTTGCAGTAACATTACCATTGACATTAACATTCCCGGAAGCATCAATGTCCTGAACAAATAATTTAGTTATTCTATTCACTAAGCTTCCCAGATAAGAAAAAAATCCCGTATCATCTGCAGTTATATTTTCCTGCGAGAATATGGAGCCAATAGCTTCAATATCATCTTCCACTAACAAATCAGCTCCTGTTATATCTGTTTCACAATCAACATCAATCAACATAATTATTTCCCTCACACAAGGTAAAGTTTTCATTTAATAATTTGTTTGTTATATTTCCAACTATCTGAAGATTTCTTGAAATGGTGGTTGCTCTTCCTGATAAATATGCGCCGCTAATGCACATCTGCATAGTTTGAGTGTTTTCATCCCAAAAACATTCCTGCATTCCATAATCATTAGTTTCCTGCATAATATCATGGATTAATGTATCTGCAAAAACAATCGGAAGATTGGATGGATATAACCTTGGAGCATTATATAATGCCGATGCTATATTTCCATCAGGCTTAACAAAATTAATTTCATCTTGGAATTTCAAAGGACTTAAACCAGATAATGTGCCATGTAACACCAAACTCCCAGTTGTAACTTCATCAACATCTTTTCTTAAAGACGGCCAGGCGACTAATCTTCTTCTTGGAGTTTGGTCTGTTCCGTCTATATTTATATTCAGATAATAATCTTTAGAAACATTATCGCAGGCAGAACTTACCCCGCTTTGTTCTGTTTTCCACTCCCCGAAATTGCCTGTTGTCAAATTGGTCGCATTGGAATAGCAAACATCTCCTCCCGTCAAAGCGTCGTAAACAGTGAAATTAAATTCATAAGTCCCCGTGTTGAATGCTGTCCCCGTAAAATACTGGCCTTGCCATACCAAAACATCTGATGCGGAAATGATGTTTATATTCGATAACGAAATAAGCATTGTTGTTAAAATCAAAAACGTCTTTTTCATTTTCCTTCTCCTTTTTCAATCCAGAAATAAATTCTAGCCATGCCTGTCTGTCTTGTTTTAACTTTTTCTGCGCCCTCCAAAAAAGCAAAGCAAGTGGTCACCGTTTGCCTAGAAACACCGATTTTTTTAGATAGTTCAGAAACAGTAAATCCTCTTAAATTTTCTTTTAATTCTTTTATAATTTTTTCTCGGTTATAGTTCATATTTTCTCATCAGATTGTAAAATAATACTGCACACAATACCGCACACAATGTCACTAATAATCTCTATCTGAGAAGACGAACTTAAAACGAACCCTGAAATGTCAGTGATGTTTGTGATGCGGACACTGTCAGTGATGTTTGTGATGCGGACACTGTCAGTGATGTTTGGAATCAGTCTTCACTCTTGAGGAAAAAGTTATTAATTTCATTTAAGCGATCAAGAACTTTTTTTAATTGCGGATTCCTACTTACAATATCTTTGGTTAAAAAGGTTTCATCAATTACTGCAAGGTAAATTCTTGCCAAAAAATTTATTTGGCTGTCATAAGAGACCCCTCTGCCCCTCTTGCTTCTTATTAAATTTATTATATCCAAGGAACCGTTTTTCATGGCCATATTTACCTTTTTTCTGGCCACTTCATCGAGAAGCTCTACGGTGCCTCTTTTCAAAGATACGCTTATTTTTTCTTCTTGCTTGTTTTCCCGCGTATCGTCCGGACTGCCCATTCTACAAAACCCGACATCCTTGAAGTTTTGTAAATTTGACTATATTTGATATAAGAATAAAACATATATATATTATTGCCTATTTTACCCCCATCTTGTATAAACATATTAATATAATATGAATTATATTTCTACTAAATTAATCGCTCTTCTATATCATGGCGTGTCTATTTAAGCCAAAACCGCTACTTATATAAAGCATGAAATTTACTATCAATGATTTCATGCCTACAGAACGCAAGTGTGCGGGGGTTCTGAAGACCATCCGCTGGGGCAGCCGGATGGAGAAGCTTGCATGCCTGCGCTGTCATTCCAACAAGGTCAAGAAGCATGGCAGATACAGGAAGCACTATAACAGATATCTGTGCAACTCATGCGGCAGGACATTCAACGACCTGACAGGCACGATATTCGAGGAGACGAAACTGAAGGTAAAGGATTGGATCTACATCATCAAGGAATTTGCAGGCACCGCGTCCAAGAACGCGGTACACAAAGAGTCCGGCATCAACTACGGCACCGTTGGCAGGGTTGTCGGCATTGTTCTCTCCAGCGTCGAAGCCAGGCAGCTGCTGGAGAAGCTGACCGGCGATGTCATAGAGATTGACGAGATGTACATGTCTGTTGGTTCCAAGGGAACCAGGCAGACCGAAAGGAAACCAAGACGCAGAGGGCTCAGACTTCGCGGAAGGGGAACCGGAGACAAGGACAAGCCGCCGATAGTCGGTGTCACTGTCAGGGCGGCCCCGTGAAGATTGTGGTCGTAAATAACGCGACAAAAGAGGCAATCGACGGCATACTCGAATCCTGCGTTGTAGGCAGCCCCGTTGTTAACACCGATGACTTCACGTCTTACGGGCATCTCAAGGAGAACTATGTGCACCATGTCGTCAACCATTCAAGGAAAGAGTATGCAAATGGCGATGCCCATACGAATACAATAGAGGGCCTTTGCAGCCTGCTTAGGCATTACCTCAACACATTCAGGGGCGTCTGCAAGAAGAACCTGCAGAAGTTCGTGTCATTCTTCGAATTCAGGCATAATTTGCGTGATTTGTCACCTATGGACATACTACATCAGTTGCTGGTAGGCATTATTGTTCCAGCCACAAAGTCATAGGGAAGAGCGAAATTAATTATTTTGGTGCTTTTCACTCTTCAGTAATTCAGATTCCCAATCACTTTTTTAGAAAAAAGAAGCGAAAAAAGCAGGCGGACAACCACTCACGATACCAAGAATAACGTGTGATCCCTCCCTCCTCCTCCTCCCCCCAGATTGAGTGATGCCCAGTCATGGATTCACTTTTTACAATCAAAATCAATACCACGAGAATCTGTATAAAATAAGTATGCCCCCGCCGGGACCTGAGCGATCTGTTCACATCAGGCATAGCCTGTTAGTTCAAATATAGAATAACGATTTAAGCGTTCACAATGAAAGAAGATTCGAAGAAGCCACTTTCCCGACTCTTTTCCGCATCTGTCACAATAAGATATGTTAGGCATATTCAAGGGTTGCATCTTGGTTCACAAACAAGTACTCATGTTGAATAGACCAGATATAGGAGAAAGCTTATAATTATAAGCATGAAGATTCCCATAAGTGACATATGGGATGGAAGGAACCGAATGCCGTTTCCCAGGAGGCTATGGCAATTTCAGTATCCTTGGAGTTTCAGATTTCATGCCATTAGATGAAATCCCTGATTGGATTTCAAAAACATCTGACGAAATAGAACTTCCGAAAAGACCCGAGAATCTCCCTGACATATACCAGGATCGTGCGGCTGCTTAACCTGCTGATGAACTCCGAAGGATGTTATTGGAATTACTCGGGAGGGGCGTCACTCTTCCTCGCTCTTCTCTTCGCCGTTCTCCTCTTCAGAATCCCCGCGCTGCCGCCTGCCCGATTCCTTGACCTTCCCGATGGCGTAGTCCCCGTGCTCCTTGCTCACCTGCATGGGATGCCATATCGCGTAGTATATGGCCACGCCTATGAAGGCGGCGACGTAAAGGATCATCCAGATTATGATGACGGCGACGAACACGAGCACGGCGCCGACGAGGAATGGCATGGCCGCCGCGAAGAACGCCAGCAGCGGGACGGAGAAGATGAAGACCGCGGCCACGGCGATCGCCAGGGTCACCAGCCCCAAGAGGACCGCGCCAGTCAGCTTCAGGAAGTATCTACTCGCAGGCATGCTATCTCCTCATCATGGAGCCGAGCATGACCCCGGCCGCGAGCGAGCCGCCAGCGTGCCTGCCGCCCCTTGCCGGCATGTACTCGGCCAGCTTTGCCGCGAGCTCTGCAACGGGCAGGCTCTGCACCCACACCCTGCCGGGGCCCGTGCACGTGGCCAGGAAGAGGCCCTCCCCTCCCCAGATCATGTTCCTGACGCCCTTCACCCTCTCCACGCTGTACTCGACGCCCGCGTCGAACATGGCGAGGTTGCTGGTGTCGACCCTTATCTTCTGGTTCTGGGTGAGCTTGACCTCGCTGATCTCGCCGCCCACGTTGAAGAACACCAGGCCGGGGCCCTTGACCTTGATGAGGATGAGCCCCTCTCCGCCGAGCAGGCCCGCGCCGATCTTCTTCGTGAAGGTCGCGTCCATGGTGACGGACTGCTCCGCCATGAGGAAGGCGTCCTTCTGGGCTATGATCTCCTGGCCTTGCTGCAGACTCAGCGGGATTATCTTGCCCGGGAACTCGGAACCGAATCCGATTATCCCCGTTCCATGCTCGCTCGAGAAGTTCGTGAGGAAGAAAGACTCCCCCGCGAACTTCCTCTTTATGCCGGCCCATATCCCTCCCTTGGCCTTCGTGTCCATCTTCACGTTGTCGCTCATGTAGACGAGCCGCCCGGACTCGGAATAGATCGATTCGCCCTGGGCCAGCTGGACGCTGAGCATCTGCATCGTGGAGCCCTGCAGGTCGTATTTCATGCAAGCACCTCATCAAAACCCTTATCCAAGCCTGATAGAAATATAAGAGAACGGAATATAAATTACTTATGCAGACCGTCACCTTCGATTTCCTCCGGGACGTCTATCCGGGCCGTGAGAAATGGAGCCACAAGGGGGACCACGGCAGGCTGCTGGTCATAGGCGGGAGCAGGAGGTACAAGGGCGCCCCGGCGCTGTGCGGCATGGCCGCCCTCAGGACGGGGGTCGACCTCGTGGTCATCGCGGCGCCCGAATCCGCGGCGGACGTGATTTCCGGGTTCTCCCCGAACCTCATAGCCGAGCCCCTCGACGGGGACTACATAAACCCCGCCAACATCGACAAGCTCGTGGCCATGGCCGTGAAGTTCGACGCAGTGGCCATAGGCAACGGCATGGGCACGATGTCCACGACGAAGGAGGCCGTGGATGAGCTGCTCCATTTCATTAACAGGCCGTGCGTCCTGGACGCGGACGCCTTGCATCTCATACACGACAACCAGAAGGTGCTCAGGCCCGGATGGGTGATCACGCCTCATGAGCACGAGTTCTATTCCCTGAGCGGCATGAAGCCCGGCAAGAAGCTGGAGGACAGGGTCAAGACCGTCAAGAAGTACAGCGAGTCGCACAGGGCCACCGTCCTCCTCAAGGGATACAAGGACGTCATAGCGACTGGGAAGTCCGCGGTGATCAACAGCACGGGGAATCCCTACATGACCGTCGGGGGGACGGGGGACGTCCTGTGCGGGATCGTGGGGGCTTTGCTCGCGATGGGCATCAAGTCGATGGAAGCCGCCGCGGCCGCGGCATACCTGTGCGGCGAGGCCGGGAACATGGCGGCGGCCGACCTCGGCCCGGGCCTCCTTGCGACCGACGTCATAGACAGGATACCTGCGGTCCTGAAGAGAGCGATGGGATAACGCGAGTTCCGAGCGGCTTTGTGCAAAAACTGCTGATTTTGCTTGACTTCATGCACAAACCAGGGGCTTTTTACACGAAATAATAATTTATATAAGAATAAATATCATATGATTATGGTTATATCGAAATCTTTCCTCATTCTTCTTGTTCTCGTCCTGCTGGTTTCCGGTTGCACGTCGAATGACGGGCCACCGGGTCCCCAATCTCCAATCCCTATCCAAGAAATGTCCATTGAAGAAGTCTTTCAACAAATGGATCAATCAAATTCTAAAATAAATAAGTATGATATGGATATGAGCCTGACTTATGATATGGCGAGGTTTTTTCCTGATGAAAATGTGACATCTAAAACGCAAATAAGCTCTACAGGATATTATGACAGGGTGAAGAAAGAATCTTATACGAAAGGGACCATTATTGACGGAGATGATGGAACAGAAGTGATAACTGAAATAGAAATTAATGGGGATTATAGGACTGAAAAAAGGAATGGAGAGATTGTGAAAACAACAAAACTAGAAGAAGGCGCATGGGAAGAAGAAATACAATTTCCTGTAGGAAGCTTGGATCCGTATTATATTCCAATGGGGGAGGATTTTGAAAGATCAAATGATGAAACTGTTGACGGGATAGACTGTTATGTCATGATTATGAGGCAGGATGTACAAAAATCTATAGAATCGGCATTAGCTCCAGAAGATCAAAATGCAAATCAAAATTTGGAAATCCCGGAAGGGACCGGGGAAGTTTATGTGAAAATATGGCTGGACAAAACAGATTTTCACATTGTAAAGTCCAAATCTTTTCTTAATATAACCACTGAAATGTTTTCATGGCTTATTGATGGAGAAGTTTTGATATCTCATGTTTCTTGATTATTGCTACTTTTCCACAACATAATGATTTAAAAAAAGGAAAACCATTATATTTATGAATATATCGAAATATCTACTCATATCACTAGTCCTCGTCCTGCTGGTTTCCGGTTGCACGTCGAATGACGGGCCGACCTGTCCCCAATGCCCCGGTCCGGGGAGCTATTCCGGGTGCAACGATCAGGGCATGAAGACCCGAACGAACTACAGGTGCAGCGAGGCCACCGGATATCAATGCGAGAGCTATGTGGAAGAGGCGGAGTGTATTGTTGAAACGACAGAAGGAGATAACGCAGGGTCCACTGTGGATGATTCCATTCCTGAGACTTCACCGGGATTGGATGCGGCTGGTGACTGCAGCTTATTGACACCTGAAGATATCATGAATGTATGTGGTGTCAATACGACGATAGAGATCCAGGAGCCAGACGAAGACGAGGCGTGTGTAACTCGGTTTGTGAAAACCGGAACGAAATATGCAGACAGGATCTATCAATCCGCCACAATCCGTTATAACACAGACTATGATCCGGAGACCGATGATGTGAATACCCTTATAACGAACCTGGAAAATAATCTGGGTGCTGAAAGATTGACAGACCATGCAGTATATGTTGGTATGGCAGGCAACTGGTCGATTATTTATGGAACGAAATATAGGATAATTGTCCATAACTACGTCCCACTGAGACCAGATGCAATGTGTACATATGACCAGATAAAGACTCTGGGAATCCTTGTGAGTGATAGAATCTATGGATAAGATTTTCTCGCCAGGATTCTTGTTCTGGTTATAGGCTTTATACAAAAATGAGACTTCTTACACAAAGCCATCCTGAGCGAAAGCTTTATAAATGTAAGCGACTATCATGTCGGTATGAGATACGGACAATCCGGGAAATCGCATTTGCTCAGCGCTCATGAGGCCCCGAACGGGGATTTCTTAGAGTTCAGAGCATCGTATGTAGACCAAGGGACGATGATTTCCTATGATAGCTTCTTCCCGGTTTCGAAGCAAGGTCCCTCGGTTGAAGGGCCTAGCGGATGCCTGCATATGCCTGGTGTGAAGGCCATCAATCTGGACGGTGAAGAGCCCCTGCCGGTCGAAGTTGTTGATTTCATGCAAAGTATAATAAAGCAATTGCCCCAGATGAGAATGGCTTTTGTCTCTGAAAGCGATTACAGGCCAAGCCAAAGGAAGCAGCCCAAGGTGAGAGATCCGTTAGCGTCACAACGCTACGATGTCCTGCGCCTCGCCGAGCTGTGCGCTGACGTAAGCAGCTGAAAGCCCGCAATCAGGAATCGTCAGGGACCGGTTTTCATTCTATGACGATGGGGGCGTAGCCGCCTTCACCCCTTCCGGAGGCGCTGAGCCTTGTCTCCAGCTCCTCGATCTTCTCGTAGATGGGCTTCAGGTCGAACTTCTGCACGGTGCTCTCGAGCCACTCGGCCTTCGTCTTCAGTATCTCCAGGTCCCTCATCACGCCGGCGGTTCCGGCCTCTTCCATGCCCTTCACGCTCCCGTGCACGGAGCCGAGCTTGCTCGTCATGGCCTTCAGCTCCGTCTCGAACTCCTCGAACCCCCTACCAGCGGTCTCCTCCAGGTCCTTCACCTTGGCCTTCAGCTTCTCCAGCTCCCTTTCCCTGTCGTCCGACTCCTTCAGTATCGAGGCGAGCTTGGAGTCCGGATAGGCCGACCTGCCGGAAAGCTTCTCCACCGCCTTCTTCAGGTCGCGGACGTCGTCGAGCAGCTTCTTGTCGATGAGCTTTCCTAGGTTGGCCGGCTGGGCCAAAAGCTCGTCAATGCTGCTTTCCACGATGGCCTTCTTGACGTCGGCCAGCTCATGCAGCTTGGACTCCATCTGCTCCCTGAGCTCGTCGAGCTTGGCATCGGTCCCCCTGCCGATCTCCGCCGGCAACCTTGATTTCATCTCCTCGAGCCTGGTCTCGAGCTCCCGCAGCCTGGCCGGGGTGACGCCTTCCCCTATGATCTTTTCAAGCCCTTCCACCTTCTTCTCGAGCGCCGGGGACGCCTTGCCTCCGCGCTGGCCGGCCATGTCGGGCAGCTCTATGGGCTTCAGTCCGGCAGCCAGCTTGCTGGTCTTGGCGAGCTTCTCCTCAAGCTCGGACATCCTGTCCTTCATCGTGGCGAACTCCTCGATCGGGAACTGGCCCTTCAAGCCCCTGAGCTCCTCCATGGCCTCTGGCGCGAGGCCTGCCCCGGCGACGGTCCGCTCCATGCCCTCGACCTTGGTCTTCAGGACGCCTATATCGTCCGCCAAAGAATCTAACCTCTCCGAGCCGCCTGTCGCCGAGCCTCTCTCCCCCGCAGCCTTCTCGAGGTCGTCAAGCCTCGACCTTATGGCCGCGAACTCGCCGAGCAGGGATCTCAGCTTCTCCGGCTCAGGCAGACCGGCCGGTATCGTGGCCTTCATTACCTGCAGTTCTGCCCTGATCTCGTCCAGCTCGCCCGCGTTCGCCTTGTCCTCGAAGGCCGCCTCGGACAGCTTCTTCTCTATCATGCCGATCTTCTTGGCCTGCTTTTCGACCCTCTTGCTCTCCTGCTCATGCAGGTCCAGTATCTCCTTGCCCTGCTCTGTCATGCTGGACCTGACGTTCTCGAGCATGCTCTCGACCTCCTCCACGCTCGGGCCCGGCTCCTTCTGGGCAAGCCTGGCGACCTGCCTCTCCAGCTTCAGCACGGCGGCCTTGGTCTCCTTCATTCCGGGCTTCAGCATGTCGAGCTTCACGAGTGAGGCCTCGATCGCCCTTATCCTCTTCAGCAGGTCTGACGGCATGGCGGGAGGCGACTTCCCGGCTGCCTTACCCCTGCCCTTCGCGGCCGGCGAGGCGACCATCGCCTTTATGGACCTTATGTCGGCGCTCAGCTCCTCGACCCGCTTGAGCTTCGCCTGTATGTCCGCTGAAAGCTTCGGTGCCTGCGATGCTGGCGCCCGCGCGGGCCCGCTCTCCAGCTTGGCGACCCTTGCGTCGAGCGCGGCGAGGTCCGACCTCACCCTGGCCGGCACGCCCGCGGCCGGCGCGCCCTTCCCCGCCTGCAGGCTCGCCTTGAGCGACTCTATGTCGGCCCTTATGTCCCTGGGCACGGCCTGCCTGGGAGCAGGCGGCCCGGCGGCCGACTCGAGCTTCTCCAATCTCTTCATGACGTCCTTCAGAAGCGGCTCGGCCACTCCGGACGGCTTCGCTGCCTTCCCCGCCGGCGCGGATTCGAGCCTCTCTATCCTGCTGGCCAAATCAAGCATCTGCTTTTTGGATGCACCGGCCTGCCTGCCGGCGGCCGGCGCGGACATGCTCCTCTCCAGCCCGTCAATCCTGGCGGAGAGCTCTTGCATCCCGGCCGCTTCGCCCCCGCCCTTCGACAGGGCGGACCTGAGCTCGCTGACCTCCTTCTTGATCCTGGATATCTCCCTGGAAGGGGCAGGGGCCCCCGGCGCAGCCCCGGCTTGCGCGGACTGCAGCTCCGATACCTGCTTCTTCAGGCTTCTCATCTCGAGGTGCAGGGCCCCGATGTCTGCGGGCGCGGATTTCTCGAGGTCGGCCCTGAGCTTCTCTATGCTGTCCATGCTGCTCTCGAGCCTGCGGAGCTTCTCGGATTTCTGGGCCAGCTTGGCCAGCTCTGAAATCTTTTCAGCAGTCTCCGCGGAAGGGGCGCTCGTCAGGCTCATCTTGTCGAGCTCGTTCTTCATGTTTATGATGTCGAGCTTGTTGACGAGCTGCGTGTCCTCCAGCTCGCTGAGCTTGTCCCGAATGTCCTTCAGCATCTCCTGAGCAGACTTTCCGTCCTCCGCCATCCCATCATCCCTTTTATCTATCTATATATGTTAATAATTATCCGAGTGTGCTATATATTTTACCTGCCTGCCCTGCCCATCCTTCCGGACCGGGCTAGACGTCAAGCGTCGCGGCCAGGCCGACGCAGACAGCGTTAAGCACCCTGACCTGCATGAGGCTGTAGACGCTGCCGTTTATGTCCTCGGTGATGTTCGCCTCGATTATCGCGGACCTTGGGGCCTTCAGGGGGTCCGACGCCGTCTTCCCCGTGGAAGGGGTGGCGTCGAAATGCAGTATCTTCTGAGAGGACGGAGAGATGACCGTCAGCTCGAAGGAGAATCCGTACAGGTCTATGGTCCCCGTGTTTATCATCTTCGCCTTGAGCCAGTCGGTGCCGTTCCCGGTGAAGTTCCAGTCCACCCCGTAGTTCCCGTATTCCGAATCGAAGTCTATGCCCGCGCTCCTGCACTTCACCTGCTGGGCGGTGGTGGATCCCGTCTCGTTGGTGGTGGTGAAGACCAGCTCGTACATCCACGGGGCGACCATGGAAGCCATGGAGATGCTGAGAACGACGATGATTATCCCGGACACCAGAGGCGACAGCGCTTTCACCATACGAATAATATGTCCGCTGTCCTTAAAATTATGCCTCGGCTTCCATGATCAGGAAATCCGCGCCCGATTCGAGCGCGAAGGATACCGAATAGTTGCCCAGGTACTTGTAGGAGGTGTTTATGTGCGCGACGACCTCCCCGCGGGCCAGGGCGTATCCCGCCGTCACCAGCTCCGTGTAGCCGGTGCCGTTCATGCTGTCGGGGGAGTTGTCGATGGATATCTCCAGCCTTTGCAGCGGCATCCAGGTTTCGGTCCTCTTGTTGTAGACGCCGAGCAGCAGGTCGCTCGTCACGTAGTAGGCAGGGGACCCCTGGCTCCCTATCCTGCATATGTAAGCCCGGATGTTCTGGTTCTCAAGAACGTAGGCGTCCTGGCCGCCCAGGTTCCCCTCGTAGGCCATGACGTCGAGGTTGGATCCCACTATGAGGTTTCCCACCTGCTGCATGCTCCTCGGCGAGACCACCATGGCGTCGGTGTCCAGGGTCCATATGAGGGTGTCGGTATCGGGGTCCAGTGAAGCCGTCCCGGCTCCCATGGTGACGTAAATGCTCCTGCGCCCGCCCTTGCGCTGGTCGGCCACGTCCTGTACCAGCTGGTCCAGCTCCAGCATCATGGACTTCCCCTGATCGAAAGCGCTCGAGACCTGCATCGAGTAGATGATCGGGGCCGCTATGCTGTAGACGAGGAAAATGAGCGATATGATGACGGCGAGGAAAACGACCTCGGTGATTATGCTCATGCCCTTCGACGATTTACCGTAATCCGCACCCATCTTAATATTTAATACGAAACGACTAAAAAACCTGCCCCACCAAGTGAATTTCGGAAGGGAATGATGTAATCAAACGAATACATCTTTCAATAATGTGTTAATATATTCGTAATTGATGTCGGCTTCTGGATGCTTTTCATTCAACTTGACAACGCCGGTTGCTGAATCCAATGTTCCAATTCGTGTTCCTTTACATAATTCGTCATGCCTTTCGTAAATTCTAAGATCATTAACGACGCCATCCGTTCTGTAACCGCCCGCTTTCAAGACCGTTACTGCGATTTCGCCGCTTGGGAATTCGACCGTCCGGGATTTATTCATGATGATATTTTATGATTAATTTTATAAAGTAGCGTGATGAGGGTGGAGATGTAGACGTCATTCTAAAAAGTCAGGCTAATATCTCTTTACTGATTATGTTGCCCGACCTGCTGAGGGTAAGCTGGGAGAAGATGCTGGTCTTGCGTGTGAGCTGCGTGAAGGAAGACGTCTCGCCGTCGACGGTCACCGAGACGTCGAACGTGGGGCCGGCCGCGTCGAACATGGACGAGTTCACCGCGCCGTCGGCCGCGTAGATGCCGTTTGACACTCCCGAGACGTTGACGTAGAATACCTTGGGCTCCCCCATGAAGTTGCCAGCGCTCACGTTCACCTGCCCGCCAGTGTACCTGAAGACCAGCCAGTAGCATCCGAGATCGATCCTGCCCTGCCGGAGAGAATCGATCGAGAACAGTGTGAAGTTGCGCAGCGTGCTGATGGGCGCAGAGGCGTTGATGCCTATGTTCAGGGCGTGGGGTAATTCCTTCTGCAGGTTCCCGGCCAGCACGTTCATGTCCTCCGACCCGGTCACCGATATGTCAAAGCTCGGCCCGAGCCCGAAGTAAAGAATCGTGCACACGAACAAGGCGCCGATTATGAAGAACTGGCCCTTCATCCGCCGGCCACCTCCCTGTACACGAAAAGCGTCACCTCGACGGGCCTGTAAACCTCATCGCCCGCCAGCACGATCGTCGAGGCCCAAACGTTCTCCCCCCCGGGCGCCTGGCCGCAGCAGGCGCCCTGCTCGTCGCATACCTGTACGCTGTGACCGTATCCCGCGAGGTAGCCGCTGGCCGAGACCAATGCATCTATGGCCGAGCAGTCCATGTCGTCGGCGTATCGCCTCAGGTCCTGTTGGTCGAATATCGCCTGCAGGGCCCTGTAGCTCTGGGCGGGCGCCCTGGGGCTGGCATGCATGCTGG